>NZ_VSRL01000020.1 GCF_012184385.1 Lentzea indica | reverse complement strand
CCTGGCCCGCCGCGCCGTCGTGGTGCGCGCCTTGCTCGACCCCGCACTGTCCGCCGCGGCTTCCCGCGCCGAATCGGCTTCGCGCTCCGAGCGCGAGCTTGCCGAGAACGAACTTTCGGGCCTGCTGGGCGTCGTGGACCGCTCTGCTTTGGCGCCTGCTTTGGCTTTCGAGCTGGCCGACGCCGAAGAACGAGTCGTGCTGGCCCGCCGCGTGCACAACGACGCCGTGCGCGACACGCTCTTGCAACGTCGTCGCCGGGTGGTGAGGTGGTTGCGTTTGTCCGGCACCGCACCGCAACCGTCGTACTTCGAGATCGCCGAGCCCACCGCCCCGTCCGACGCCGTGATGCTCACGCCGCGTCCGTCGGCTCGTGTTGTTCTGACCGATGGTGCGGGCCGCGTGCTGCTGTTCCAGGGCTTCGACCCGGCCCGGCCGCAGGAGTTCTTCTGGTTCACCGTCGGCGGCGGCGTCGAGAACGGCGAAGAACTGCGGGACGCGGCCGTCCGCGAGGCCTTCGAGGAGACCGGCGTGAAGCTTGCGCCGGAGTCGCTGATCGGCCCGGTTTGGCGTCGGCGCGCGGTGTTCAGCTTCGACGGGGAGACCTTCGACGCGGAGGAGTGGTTCTTCTACGCGTCCGTCGACGGGCTTTCCGTTGACACGTCGGGGTTCAACGACGTCGAGAACGCCACCGTGTCCGGCTACCGGTGGTGGAGCGCGGAGGAACTGGCGGCCACCGAGGACGCCGTGTACCCGGCGCAGCTGGCCGAGCTCCTGCCCTCTCTCACCGCGGAGTGGGACGGCCGGACCCGCACGGTCCGGTAGGTCGTCCGTCTCTTGTGGACGATGATCACGATTCCGCGCGATGTATTGGATCTTGATGGATCTTTGTGCATGATCCTTTCGGGTCACCCGAACGGGTGACTCTCGGAGGGAGCAATCAGGTGCGTTTGTTCACCAAGGCGCTGGCCACCCTGGCGTCTGTCACCCTGCTGGTAGGCATTGGCATCTCGCCCGCGCAAGCGGCTACCGACTACAACATCTACGAGTCCAACGGCACGCGGCACGCGCGCGCCTGGGGCTCGATCGACTGGCAGAGCAGGAGCAAGTTCAACATCCCCAGGGCACACCTGCGTGACCTGGCCTGCGACGACCAGCCGGTGTTCTGGTACATCGACGTCGACAACCGCTGGACGGGCAGCGAGCGGTTCCACCACGGCGGCTGCAACTCGGAGGCGTCCTGGGACGACGTCCACGCCAGCGACATCGAGGGCATCCGGCGGATCGTGATCTACGTCTGCCGTGACACGTTCATCCCCGAGTGCGACTCCCAGGCGTTCAGCAACCCGAACTTCAGCTGACGCGACTGGGGTTTGGCCGCACGGCGGCCAAACCCCAGGAGGCTCACGACGGCCGCCTACACCGCCGGGATCACCGAGGAGCCGTAGGCGTCGCGCGTCTTGTCCTTCTCGTCGTGCATCAAATACAGAGCGAAGTTGTCGACGCCGATCTCCTTCAGCTCCTGCAACCGCTCGATGTGCGCCGACTCCGGCCCCACGAGGCAGAAGCGGTCCACGATCGCGTCCGGCACGAAGTCGGTCGAGCGGTTGCCCGCTTTGCCGTGGTGGGAGTAGTCGTAGCCCTCGCGGTCCTTGATGTAGTCGGTCAGGGCCTTGGGCACGACGCCCGAATCCCCGTACCGCGCAACGAGATCCGCCACGTGGTTGCCGACCATGCCACCGAACCAGCGCAACTGATCCCGCTGATGGGAGAGATCAGTCCCGACGTAGGCCGGTGCCGCCACGCACATCGTGATCGCCGAAGGGTCACGCCCGGCGGCGACCGCAGCCTCCCGGACCGACCCGATCGTCCACCGGGCGATGTCCGGGTCGGCGGTCTGCAGGATGAAGCCGTCGGCCTGCTCGCCGACCATCTTCAACGCCCGCGGACCGTACGCGGCCATCCAGATTTCGAGCTTTCCGTTGCGCACCCACGGAATCTGCACCGGAGTGCCGTGGTGCTCGACCTCACGTCCCTCGGCCAGTTCCTTGATCACGTGCATCGCGGTGCCCAAGGTCGACAGGGACGCCGGCTTCTGGCCGATCACGCGGCGGGCCGAGTCGCCCCGGCCGATGCCGCAGACCGTGCGGTTGCCGAACATGTCGTTCAGCGTCGCGAACAGCGATGCCGTCACCGACCAGTCACGGGTGGACGGGTTGGTGACCATGGGGCCGATGATCAGGTCGCGGGTGGCGGCGAGCACCTGCGAGTAGATGACGAACGGCTCCTGCCACAGCACGCAGGAGTCGAACGTCCAGCCGTAGCGGAAGCCGCAGTCCTCGGCGGCGCGGAGGCCTTCCACCACGTCCCGCGCCGGCGGGTCGGTCTGCAGCACGATGCCGAAGTCCACGGATGACGCCCTTTCTCAGACGAGGTACTGGTTGAGGTCGCGGGACACGAAACGGCCGTGACCCGTCGAGCCGTGGTAGGCACCGTCGGCGATCACCTTGCGGCCGCGGGAGAACACCGTGTCCACCTTGCCGGTGACCTCGAAGCCCTCGTAGGCCGAGTAGTCCACGGCCATGTGGTGGGTTTCGGAGGAGATCGTCTGCGTGGCGGCGGGGTCGTAGATCACGACGTCCGCGTCGGCGCCCGGTGCGATCACGCCCTTGCGCGGGTACATGCCGAACATTCGCGCCGGGGTCGTGGAGGCGATCTCGACCCAGCGTTCGCGGGTGATCTCGCCCTTCACGACGCCCTGGTGCAGCAGGTCGACGCGGTGCTCGACGCCGGGCATGCCGTTGGGGATCTTGGAGAAGTCGCCGAGCCCCAGCTGCTTCTGGTCCTTGAAGCAGAACGGGCAGTGGTCGGTGCTCACCACGGAAAGGTCGTTGGTCCTGAGCCCGCGCCACAACGACGACTGGTGTTCCTTGGGGCGCAACGGAGGCGACGCCACGTACTTCGCGCCCTCGAAGCCCGGCCTGGCCAGGTCCTCCAGCGACAGGTACAGGTACTGCGGGCACGTCTCGGCGAACACGTTCTGGCCCGTGTCCCGTGCGGCGGTCACCGCGTCAAGTGCTTGTGCGGCAGACAGGTGCACGATGTACAACGGAGAACCGGTCACCTTCGCGAGCTGGATGGCGCGCGAGGTGGCCTCGCCCTCCAGCTCGGGCGGGCGGGTCAGGCCGTGCTGGACCGGGTCACCCAGCCCGGAAGCCAGAGCCTGCGCGACGAGCTGGTCGATCGCGATGCCGTTCTCGGCGTGCATCATGATCGTGGCGCCGGTCTCGCGGGCCTTCTGCATGGCGCGCAGGATCTCGCCGTCCGTGGCGTAGAAGACGCCGGGGTAGGCCATGAACATCTTGAAGCTGTTCACGCCCTGAGCGATGCACGACTCCATCTCCTTCAGCGACTCGTCGGTCACGTCGGAGATGATCATGTGGAAGCCGTAGTCGATCGCGCAGTTGCCGTCGGCCTTGCTGTGCCACTTGTCCATGGTGGACAGCAGTGAGCTTCCCTTGGGCTGCACGGCGAAGTCGACGATCGTGGTGGTGCCGCCCCACGCCGCCGCGGTCGTGCCGGTCTCGAACGTGTCCGCGGACTGGGTGCCGCCGAACGGCATCTCCATGTGGGTGTGCACGTCGATCCCGCCCGGGATCACGTACTTCCCCGCGGCGTCGATGACTTCGTCGGCCTGCACGTCGAAACCCGGCGTCACGATGGCGGCGATGTGCTCGCCCTCGATCAGCACGTCGGCCGCGTGCGAGCCGGTCGCGTTGATGACCAGGCCGTTGCGGATGAGAGTGCTCATGGCGTCACCAGGCCCTCGTAGGTGTCGGGGCGGCGGTCGCGGTAGAACGCCCACGTGTCCCGCACCTCGGTCAGCAGGTCGAGGTCCAGGTCGCGCACGACCAGTTCCTCCTCGGTGTCGGAAGCCGCTTCACCGACCAGCTGGCCACGGGGAGAGACGAAGTACGTCTGACCGTAGAACTCGTTGTCTCCCAGAGGTTCCACGCCCACGCGATTGATCGCGCCGACGAAGTACTCGTTCGCGACGGCCGCGGCCGGCTGCTCCAGCCGCCACAGGTACTCGGACAGGGACCTGGACGTCGCGGACGGGTTGAACACGATCTTCGCGCCGGCCAGGCCGAGCGCACGCCAGCCTTCAGGGAAGTGGCGTTCGTAGCAGATGTAGACGCCGATCCGGCCCACCGCGGTGTCGAACACGGGGTAACCGAGGTTGCCCGGCTTGAAGTAGAACTTCTCCCAGAAGCCCTTGACCTGAGGGATGTGGTTCTTGCGGTACTTGCCGAGGTAGGTGCCGTCCGCGTCGATCACGGCCGCGGTGTTGTAGTAGATGCCCGGCTGCTCCTGCTCGTACATCGGCACGATGAGCACGATGTTGTTCTGCGCGGCGACTTCCTGCATCAGCTCCGTGGTGGGGCCGTCCGGGATCGCCTCGGTGTAGGAGTAGTAGTCCGCGTCCTGAACCTGGCAGAAGTACGGGCCGTAGAAGAGCTCCTGGAGACACAACACCTGCGCGCCCTGCGACGCGGCGCTGCGGATGTGCTCGACCGCGTTCGCGATCATCGACTCCTTGTCGCCCGTCCACTTCTGCTGGACGAGCGCAGCCCGGATGATGTTGCTCACCTGGTCATCTCCTTTGCGGTGTTCTCCTTGAGAGCAAGGAAAACCAGGAAACCGGCCGCGAAGCCGATCACCCAGTTGTAGTCGTAGAGCGGCTTGAGGAACGGAATCAGGCCATCCACCGGAAACGGTCCACCGTAGGCGCCACCGACCGCGAGCACGGAGCCCACGAGAGTCGCCAGGACGGCACGCCAGTTCCAGCCGCCGTTGAACCAGTACGCGCCCCGGCCGTCCAGGTAGAGATCGGCCAGCTCCAGCCGGGTCTTCTTGATCACCCAGTACCCGGCGACGAACACACCCGCCACCGAAGCGAGCAGGCCGCCGTAGAACCCGAGCCACGCGAAGATGTAGATGCCGGGGTCGGAGATCAGCCGCCACGGCTGGATCAGGATGCCGATCACACCGGTGATCAGGCCGCCCATCGCGAACGTGATGCGCTTGGGGAACGCGTTCGAGAAGTCGTAGGACGGACTCACGACGTTCGCCGCGAGGTTCGCCGAGATGGTGGCCAGCACCAGCGAGATCAACGCGATGATGACGAGGATCGTGCTGTCGAAGCGGGACGCGAGATCCGCGGGGTCCCAGATCGCCTCGCCGTACAACGCCTGCGCGCCGGACGTGGTCAGGATCGCCACGATCGCGATGAACGACATCGTGGTCGGCAGACCGAGGATCTGCCCGGTGGCCTGCTTCTTCTGGCTGCCGCCGAACCGCGTGAAGTCCGGCATGTTCAGGCTCAGCGTCGACCAGAACGCGATCATGCCCATCAGCGAGGGGAAGAAGACCTTCCAGAAGTCAGGCCCCCAGCCGAGCTTGCTGCCGGTGTGCAGGATCGGCCCGAAGCCGCCCGCCTTCACCAGCACGTAGCCCAGCAGGATCAGGAACCCGATGCTGACCAGCGGCGCCGTCCAGTTCTCGAACCGCCGGATGGCGTCCATGCCGCGCCAGATCACGAGCATCTGCACGACCCAGAAACCGAAGAAGCACAACCACAACGTCCACGGCTGACCGCCCACAACGGACGCTTTGGTCCACCCGTCACCCGCCAGCCGGCCGACGATCACGTGCAGCGCCTTGCCGCCGACCCACGTCTGGATGCCGAACCAGGCACACGCGATGAACGCCCTCAGCAGCGCAACAAGATTCGCGCCGCGGATGCCGTAGAACGCGCGGGCGAACACGGGAAACGGGATGCCGTACTTCGTGCCGGCGTGGCTGTTGAGCAGCATGGGAACCAGCACGATCAGGTTGCCCAGCGTGATCGTGAGGAACGCCTGAACCCAGTCCATGCCCAGCGCGATCAGGCTCGCCGCCAGCGTGTAACTGGGAATGTTGTGCGCCATGCCCATCCACAGCGCGAAGAAGTTGTAGGTCGTCCACGTCCGCTGCTCGACAGGCACGGGCGCGAGCTCGGGGTTGAAGAACCTGCTGTCCTCGATGGGACGCACGTCGCTCAGCTCGACGCGGCCATCTGGTGTGACCTGGGGCGGTGAGGACTCGACTGCCATCGTTCAACCCCCTGTTACGCTGCTGAAACACGGCAAACGCGGTCGGTTTCCATCGGTGAATCCTGGGTCCGCTGTCGCAGGTGTGGCAGTGTCAGAGTGTCCACGCTTGTCATGATCCGCGCACATTCTGTGCTCCAGAGATGGGAGAGGTCTGCTGACGGAAAGCGTCAGCCGGTCTCTTCCGCCGTGTCTTCTGGGGGCCGAGCCCCCAGACCCCCAGCCGGGGGCAAGCCCCCGGACCCCCGGTGGGTTGCCGCCCCGTACCAGCGATGTCGACGCCCTAGGCGTGCCCCCATGCACGTGGCAGGACCTGGGGCTACAGCGGCTTCTCGACGCGCGACGACCCGGTGTGCGGTGATCAATGGTGGTGAGGGCTACCAGGTTGGCTGGGCGCTGCCCTTGGCCAGTCAGCTCGCGCAGTAGGCGCGCGGATGGTCGTTTTCGGCGTGTTGGACATCCCCGCCGGATCGCTCGACGCTGTGATCGAGATCAGGGGGTGTTTCCGACCTGGGGACGCCGAGCGGATCAACGGGTTCGCCTCCCGTGAGGTGTGGGAGCGGCACGAACCGTTGCAGGACACCTCCAGCATCCGGTCACCGGTGGGCATCTGGTGCGGGCAGGAGGATCCGTTCCACGACGCGGCGCGGGAGCTCGCGAACAAGGTCGGTGCGGTCGGCTCGTCCGAGCACGGCGCGCACGACGACGGCTACTGGCGGCGGGTGCTGCAGGAGGCGTTGCAGTTCATCGGTATTCGTGTGGCTTTCCCGAGCGACTCGAAGAACTCCAGGTTCAGGTGGGGTAGGTACGGCTGAATCGCCTGTGTGCGTGCGTTGGAGTCAACGTGGCCGGCGCCAGAGAGCTTGGTTATGGAAGCCCAGACCAGGATCCTCCAGTCAGGCGATCTGTCGTGCCCGCAGCGTCCGATGTACCGCTCACCTGCGGCAATGACGTCTTGCACCGTGTCTTCTCGGTCTCGCTGCTCGTCGGCGAAGTCTTGGATGAGATCGTGGAACTTGCTGTCCTGCTCCAGCAGATGGACGACCCGCAACTCCCGGAGTCGTGTCCGCGCCTCCGTGACTGAGACCGCGGCGAAGGCGGCCGCGGTCTCGGCGGTGATGACGTTGAGCCGGTGCATCGCCACCAGCCGGAAGAACCGTCGCTGTTCAAGGGTGAGTGCTCGGTAGGAGAGGTCGAACACGGCCCGAACGTCGAGGTCGTCGTGCCGGAGCAGGTTCAGACGCACCTCGCGAAGCTCCTCGGCCCAGCTGTGACCGGGATCGGTCTTCCGCAGCGCCGACATGATCTGCAGCGCGAGGGGCAGCCGGCCGCACAACTTCGCGATCTCGGCGTCGCCCGTGATGCGTTCCGCGTCGGGTTCGGGCAGGACTCGGAGTTCGAGCTGGTGCGCGTCCAGCCCGGTGAGCAGGTGGCGGCTCGTGACGACGACGTGGTGCTTCGCGACCATCAGCGCGCGGATCTGCGCGGCGGTGCTGACGTTGTCCAGCACGATCAGCATCGGATCGCGAACGGAGACCAGCGACCGGTACAGCATGGCCATGTCCGCTTCCGCGGGCGGGACTTCCGTGACACCCAGGGCGCGCAGGAAGGAAGCGAGAGCCTGAGAGGGACCTGTTCGCTTTGAGGCGTCGTACCCGTGGAAGTTCCAGAACAGGCGCCCGCCGGGGAAGTCGTTGTCCTCCGCGAACCGCAACACCAGCTCGGTCTTGCCGATTCCGCCGAGCCCGGACACCACCACGACCCTGTGCTCGGCGAGTTCGGCCAGTTCGGAGTCACGGCCGCAGAAGAACGAGGAGCACGGCGGCAAGCCGTTCAGAGCGGTGGTCGGCGGGACGGGCGCGGCGATGTGAACGGAACCGACTTCGCGCGCCTGGACCACGTTGCCGTGGTTCTCCTCGACCTCGTTGCTCACCGGCGCGAGTCTGCCACCTTGAGCCGCACCACGGCCGTGCCCGCGCGACGGTCGTGCCATGTCCGCGTCCCGCGCAAATCCAAAGCCTCCACCGCGGAAAGCACCAGCAGCACCAGCCCCACCACCAGCAGAAGCGAGGCGAGCCATCCGGCCGACCCCACGGCGAGGTGCTCGCCGATGACGACCCACGGCTGTTGCCAGCCGAGGCCCGCCATCAGCGCGCTCCCGCAAGCCCAGACCGGTCAGCACGAGCACCGCGCCCGCGCCGGGCAGCGCGGTCGTGATGAGCGTGCGAGCCAGCACCCGTCGGAGGCTGAGGCCGGACGCGGGGCCCACGACCCGCAGCCCCGTCAGGGCCTTGCCGAGGGTGTTCACACGCAGCAGCAGAGCGTCGTACACGGCCGCACAGAGCACCACCAGCACGGGTTCGTGAGCCAACGGCCACGCCACGACCAGCACCAGGAGCCAGTCGAGCAGGCGGGCGATCAGCCGACGAACGAGCATGATTCACGCTATTCGGCGCAGGTCCGGCATAAGTGGTCAGTTCATGGCCACTTAGCGTACGAATTCCGCGGTCCAGCGGAACTCGTCGCGGCGCACCTTGCGCGCCTGCAAGCCGTCCGTCTCGAAGGCCATGATCTCCGACGGCGTGAGCGGCCACGGCGGGCCGTCCGGGACCGGGCCCTCCTCGCGGGCGACGGCCAGGACCAGCAGCGTTGAGCCGGTCAGCCAAGCCACGCGTTCGGTGGCCTGAGCGTGCAGGTCGACGGGCAGCGCCTGCACGGTCATGTTTTCCACGACCAGGTCGAAGGCGTGGTGCCACTCGGCCGGCGGGGTGAGCAGGTCGGCGACGACGTACGAGACCTTCGAGTCTGGATAGCGCGCGCGGACGGCGGCGATCGCGGTGGGGGAGATGTCGAACGCGGTGACCTCGAACCCCAGCGAGGCCAGGAACTCCGAGTCGCGGCCGTACCCGCAGCCCACTACCAGAGCGCGACGACCCGTGCCGTCGACTCCGGAAGCCCACTCGACGAGGTGCGGTTGCGGATGGGGCTGGTCCCACGGGACGGAAGCCGTGCCGGCGTCGGCCTCCGCGTAGAGATCTTCGAACCAACCGGTCGGGTTGGCGGCTTGCAGTCGGCGGGTGTCGTCATCAGCGGACATGACGACACTTTTTCACCTCAACGGGCAGCGCGCGCCTGACTTACGTACTCGACCAGGCCGTTGTCGGCAGGCCACCCGATCTGCGTGCTGATCGACGTCTTGTTCTCCTCCCACGACCGCTGCGCCGCCGCCTTGATCGCCGGGTCGTCACCGGTGAACTTGGCGCCGAGCGCGTCCCACTGCCGCGACAGCTCGACGACGCGCGGGTCGGAGGCGGGCGTGCCGTCGGCCATGTGCTGCCGCAACTGCTTCACCAGCTCCAGCCAGGAGGCCTTCAGCGCCTCCACGGCCTCTGGTCCCATCGCGGCCGCGCGGGACCGCAGATCGGTGAGCTGGTCGGCGGTGAAGTAGCTCTCGTACACGGACATCATCTCCAAAGTGGACAGAAGTGACTCGGTGGTGTGCCCGTCGAGCAGTGCGGTGAGCCGCGACCGCAGTGCCTCCACCTGGTGGGCCTGCGCGGTCAGCGCGGCGAGCTGGGCTTCGAAGATCGGCCGCAGCGAGTCCGATCGGGACAGTGCCGATCGGATCTCGTCAAGCGACAGGCCGAGCTGCCGTAGCGATCTCACCTGATAGAGGCGCCGGACGTCGTCCGGTGTGTACCGACGGTGACCGGATGCCGTGCGCTCGGACGCGACGACCAGTCCGATCTCGTCGTAGTGGTACAGCGCGCGGACGGTCAGTCCGCTCGCTTTGGCCAGGTCACCGATGCTCCAACGGGTCACGTCACGACCGTAGGACCTCCCGTGGCGTGAGGTTCAAGCCCTGAACACCCGATCGAGCGGATCAATACGCGTACCGAAAGCGCCGATGAGAACAAAGATCGGTCCCCAAAACCAGATTGAGGAAAACTGTGTCTCGTTCCGGACTGTTCCGCGCCGCCGCCCTCCTCGCCGCCGGTGCGGCCCCGCTGCTCGCGGGCTCGGCCAACGCCGTGGAGGTGCCGCAGCTGAACGGTGGCCTTCCCGAGGTCGGCGCGGACAAGGTGATCTCCGACGCCACCGAGCACGCGAACCCGCTCGAGTCGGCCGGCGCCGTCAACCTCGGCCAGATCAAGGCTCCCCTGGCCAGCGACCTGCCGGTTCCCGCTGCTCCCGCGGTTCCCGCCGCGCAGGAGCGCACCGTGCCGAACCCGATCGCGCCCGAGCTCGGCACCCTGCCCGGCCTGCCGAACGCGGAGGGTCTGGCCGGCAACGCGAACGTCGGCGACCTGAAGGCCCCGAGCCTGTCCGACCTGCCCACCAACGGTGTCGTGCCGAACCCGACGGTCCTGTCGGGCACCCTGCCGACGATCAACGGCTGAGTGTCACGCTGAAAATGGGCCCGTGCGCGTCACGGGCCCATTTCGTGCACCAGCAGCGCGACGTACAGCGAGAGCACGGACTCCGGGTCCTCCAGCGAGACGCCGAGCACCTGCTCGATCCGCGCCAGCTGCTGGTAGTAGGCGGTCCGTGACAGGTGCGCGGCACCGGCGGCCGCCGACTTGTTGCCGCCCTTCTCGCACAGGCACCGCAGCAGCTCCACCAGCCGTGAGCCCTGCGTGGAGTCCCGCGCCAGCAACGGCCCCAGCTCGCGGTCCGCGAACGCCCGCACCCGCTCGTCGTCGCGCAGCAGGTGCAGCAGGCCGCGCAACCGCACGTCGTCCAACCGGTGGTAGAGCTGCGATCCCGGCGCCCGCAGCGCCGCACCGGCCACGTGCGCGGCCTCACCGAGCGACCGGCGAACGTCCGTTGTGGACGTCACGGTCGTCCCCACGGCGATGACCACCGTCGACGCCGCCGTGCGGTGGATCTCGCGCGCGACCTTGCGCAACACCCCTTCGACGCCAACGGTCATCGGCACCGACAGCAGGGCCCGCACCGACGTGTCGTCCACGACGCCGACCAGCGCCGCGACCGTGACGCGCCGCCCGGCCAAGGCCGTCGCCTCGGCAAGATCACGCAGAACCTCTTGCGTGGCAAGTGTTTGCCCGGACAGCCCGGAGAGCACGGACACTGGCCGGACCGCCACCCCGATCAGCTGCCGCCGTTCGAGCGGCACGCCCAGCGCCGCCGCCCGCGCACCGAGATCGGGCGACTGCGGTGACTGGCCCAGCAGCTGAGAGAGCAACGTCCGGTGCGTCTGCCGTTCCAGCGACTCCCGGTCACGCGCCACCAATCGGTGCACGGCCAGTGCGGAAGCGGCGCGCTCGGCGACCACCACGTGCCGGTGCGGCGGGGGATCCGGCGACACCATCACGAGCCGTCCCCAGTCCGCCCCGCGTGCGCCGACGATCGTGATCAACCACCCGGAAGCGGTGTCGTAGGCGGTCCGCTCGGACACCGTGACGGCACGTGAGCGCGCCGCCCAGTCGTCCAGCAGGACCACCGGATCGTGCCCTGCCGCGTCGTAGGCCAGCACGTCGTGGCCCAGCGTCTCCAGCACGACCGGCAGCCCGGACGTGCGCGCCACCTCGCGCAGCACCTCGGCGGGCTCGGCCCCGGCGACCGTCAGCGCCGTGAACGTCTCGTGCACCTGCTCCGCGGCCCGCAGCTCGGCCAGCTGGGCGTCCACGATCAGTCCCACGACCGCCTCGGTGACGGCCACGTACTTCGTCTCCTCGGACAGCGTGACCAGCGGTAACCCATGCCGTTCCGCCGCGGTGACCAGCGCGGCCGGCACGTCGTCGCGCCACCGCCGCCCCAGCTCGACGACCAGCCCGGCGCAGCCGACGGCGGCCAGTTCCTCGACGTAGCGGGCGAGGCCGGACTCGGGCAGCATCACACCGGTGGTGAGCACCAGCTCGCCACCGCGCAGCAGCGGCGCGATGTCTGCGATCTCCGCCACATGCACCCATCGCACCCGGCGCGACAGTCCGGCCGACCCGGCCACCAAACGCGGCTTTCCCTGCCGGATCACCGGAAGAGCGACGACTTCGGCGACGGTCGGGTACATGGACACAACGTAATGCCAAACAGCCGATCCAGGTACACGTTGTGCATGGCGGCGAACCCGGCGCGGCACCAGACTCCGAGGTCAGGCGTAAGACCCCTGGAGGACGAGATGGCCCACAAAGAGCTGCTGGCACGGCACCGCGCGGTGATGCCGAAGTGGCTGGCCCTCTACTACGACGAGCCCATCGAGATCGCGAGCGCGAGCGGGCGCCGGGTCACCGACCGCGAGGGCACGACCTACCTGGACTTCTTCGCGGGCATCCTGACCAACGCCATCGGCTACGACGTCGCGGAGATCAGCGACGCCATCCGTTCGCAGCTCGACACCGGCGTCCTGCACAGCTCGACCCTGTACCTGATCAAGTCGCAGGTCGAGCTGGCCGAGAAGATCGCGGAGCTGTCCGGCATTCCGGACGCCAAGGTGTTCTTCACCAACTCCGGCACCGAGGCCAACGAGACCGCGCTGATGCTCGCCACGACGGCCCGCCGCAGCGAGCAGGTGCTGGCCCTGCGCAACAGCTACCACGGTCGTGCGTTCGCCACGGTTGCGATCACCGGCAACCGCGGCTGGTCCGCGTCGGCGCTCTCGCCGATCAAGGTCAGCTGGGTGCACGGCGGCTACCGCTACCGTTCGCCGTTCAAGGCGATGGACGACAAGGACTACATCAAGGCCTGCGTCGACGACCTGCGCGAGATCATCGAGACCACGACGGCCGGTGACGTCGCGTGCATGATCGCCGAGCCGATCCAGGGCGTCGGCGGCTTCACCTCCCCGCCCGACGGCCTGTTCCGCGCGTTCAAGGACGTCCTGGACGAGTACGGGATCCTCTTCGTCTCCGACGAGGTGCAGACCGGCTGGGGCCGCACCGGCGAGCACTTCTGGGGCATCCAGGCGCACGACGTGGTGCCGGACGCGATGACGTTCGCGAAGGGCCTCGGCAACGGCCTCGCGATCGGCGGCGTGGTCGCGCGCGGCGACCTGATGGACGCGATCAACGCCAACTCGATCTCGACGTTCGGCGGCAACCCCGTCTCCACCGCGGGCGCTCTGGCCACGGTGAACTACCTGCTCGAGCACGACCTGCAGGCCAACGCGGCCAAGCTCGGCTCGCGGCTGCTCGGGGGCCTGCGCGAGCTCGCGGAGAAGCACCCGGTCATCGGTGACGTGCGCGGCAAGGGCCTGATGGTCGGCGTCGAGTTCGTCGGTCCCGAGGGCGAGCCGAACCCCGGCGCCGCTGCCACGGTGCTGAGCGAGACGAAGGCGCGCGGTCTGCTCGTCGGCAAGGGTGGCTTGTACGGCAACGTGATCCGGTTGGCGCCTCCGATGACGCTGACCGAGGACGAGCTCGAAGAGGCTCTGGGCATCCTGACGCAGGCGGTGGAGCGGACATGATCAAACACTGGATCGGCGGCAAGAACTGGGAAGCCGCTCCCGAACGGTCCGGCGACGTCTACGACCCGACGACCGGCAAGGTGGCGAACCAGGTCGCGTTCGCCTCGGTGTCCGAAGTGGACGCGGCGGTGTCCGCGGCCGCGGAAGCGTTTGCGTCGTGGCGCAACGCGTCGCTGGCGCACCGCTCGACGGTGATGTTCAAGTTCCGCGAGCTGCTGAACGCGCGCAAGGGTGATCTTGCGCGGATCGTCTCCGCGGAGCACGGCAAGGTGGTGTCCGACGCGGGTGGCGAGATCCAGCGCGCTCTGGAGTCGGTCGAGTACGCGTGCGGGATCCCGCAGCTGCTCAAGGGCGGCTTCAGCGAGAACGCGTCGACGCGCGTGGACGTCTACTCGATCCAGCAGCCGGTGGGCGTGGTCGGCGTGATCTCGCCGTTCAACTTCCCGGCGATGGTGCCGCTGTGGTTCGTCCCGACGGCGATCGCCTGCGGCAACACGGTCGTGCTGAAGCCCTCGGAGAAGGACCCGTCGGCGTCGAACTTCATCGCCGAGCTGTTCGCCGAGGCAGGGCTGCCGGACGGCGTGCTCAACGTCGTGCACGGCGACAAGGTGGCCGTGGACCGGCTGCTCGAACACCCGACGGTGAAGGCGATCTCGTTCGTCGGCTCCACGCCGATCGCCCGGTACGTCTACGAGACCGGTACCTCGCACGGCAAGCGCGTGCAGGCGTTGGGCGGCGCGAAGAACCACATGGTCGTGCTGCCCGATGCGGATCTGGACCTGGCTGCGGACGCGGCTGTGTCCGCCGGGTTCGGCTCGGCGGGGGAGCGGTGCATGGCCATCTCGGTGGTCGTGGCCGTCGGCCCGGTCGCGACTCGCTCGTGGAGAAGATCCAGTCGCGGATCGCCGATGTGAAGGTCGGTTCCGGGCCGTCGAGCGAGATGGGACCGCTCGTCACCGGCGTGCACCTGGACAAGGTCACGTCCTATTTGGACGCTGGCGTGCAGGCAGGCGCGTCGCTGGTCGTGGACGGACGGGACCACCTCATCGACGGTGAGGCGAGCGGGTTCTGGCTCGGGCCGACGCTGTTCGACCACGTCGGCACGGACATGACGATCTACACCGACGAGATCTTCGGGCCGGTGCTGTCGGTGGTCCGCTGCGACACCTACGAAGAAGCCGTCGAGATGGTGAACGTGAACCGCTACGGCAACGGCACCGCGATCTTCACCAACGACGGCGGCGCGGCCCGCCGGTTCCAGAACGAGATCGAGGTCGGCATGGTCGGCGTGAACGTGCCGATCCCGGTGCCGGTGGCCTACTACTCGTTCGGCGGCTGGAAGGAATCGCTGTTCGGCGACGCGCACGCGTACGGGCCGCACGGCGTGCACTTCTTCACCCGCTCGAAGGTGATCACCTCCCGGTGGCTGGACCCGTCGCACGGAGGCGTGAACCTGGGCTTCCCGCAGAACACGTGAGCGAACGCCGGGCGGATGCCACGATGGCGCGATGACCGTCCGGCGCTCTTACGACCTCGTGGCCGCGCGCTATGCCGCCGAACTGGGCGATGAGCTCGCGGGGAAGCCGCTGGACCGTGCGCTGCTCGACGTGGTGGCCGAGCTCGCGGACGGCCCGGTGCTCGACGTCGGCTGCGGACCGGGCCACGTGGCGGCCTATCTCGCCGATCGAGTGCCTGTTGTCGGCGTCGACCTGTCACCGCAGATGTGCGCGCACGCCTCGGTACCGGTGTGCGCCGGCGACATGACGGCGTTGCCGTTCCGTTCCCACTCGGTGTCGGCGCTCGTCTGCCTGTACGCGGTCATCCACCTGGACGCCGGGGAACGCGCGGCGGCCTACGCCGAGTTCGCGCGGGTGCTGCGACCTGGCGGGCACGCGTTGGTCGCGTTCCACGTGCGCGACGCGGATACCCGATCAGGTCAGGAGAGAACGCTGACGCAGTGGTGGGGGAACGACGTCGAGCTGACCTTCCGGTTCCTCGACCCCGAGGTGGAGACGCGGGCGTTGGCGGAGGCGGGCCTCACGGTGACGGCCCGCCTCGACCGCGCTCCGGACCCGCGTGCGGAGCACGCGAGCGACCGGACCTACTTGCTCGCGCGGGCGGCCAGCGCCTCCGGCAGCGGGTCGTAGCGGGAGAAGCGGCGCGTGAACGTCCCGGTGCCCGACGTCATCGCGCGCAGCTCGATCGCGTACCTGAGCAGCTCGGACGAAGGCACCTCGGCCCTGATCACCGTCCGCCCGCCTTCGTCGGCCTCGGTCCCGAGCACCCGCCCGCGCCGTCCTGACAGGTCGCCCAGCACCGTGCCCAGGTGCTCGTCGGGCAGGCGGATCGCGACCTCGTCCATGGGCTCCAGCAACGTGGTCCTCCCGGCGGACGCGGCCTCCTTCAACGCCAGCGCGCCCGCGGTCTGGAACGCCGCGTCCGACGAGTCGACCGAGTGCGCCTTGCCGTCGACCAGCGTCACCCGGACGTCGACCACCGGTGTGCCGTCCTGCAGGCCTTTCTCCAGCTGTGCCCGCACGCCCTTCTCCACCGACGGGATGAACTGGTTGGGGATCGCGCCACCCACGATCTTGTCGACGAACTCGAACCCGGAACCGCGGGGGAGTGGTTCGACGACGATGTCGCACACCGCGTACTGGCCGTGACCTCCAGATTGCTTCACATGTCGGCCGTGACCTTTCGCGCTCCCCGCAAAGGTTTGCCGCAACGGCACGCGCACAGGCTCGGTGTCGATCTCCGCGCCACCGGCACGCAGCCTGGCCAGCACGACGTCCGCGTGCGCCTCGCCCATGCACCACAGGACCATCTGGTGCGTCTCGGCGTTGCGGTCCAGCCGCAGCGTCGGGTCGCTGGCGACCAGACGGTTGAGGTTGCGGGCCAGGTTGTCCTCGTCGCTGCGGGTGCGCGGCACGACCGCGACGGGCAGCAGCGGTTCCGGCATGTCCCACGGGGCCATCAGCAACGGCTTTTCGGGGGCGGACACGGTGTCGCCGGTCTCGGCGGTGGTCAGCTTGGTCAGCGCGCACAGGTCGCCGGCGACGCAGTACGGGACCTCGCGCAGGTTGGCGCCCATCGGCGAATAGATGTGGGCCACGCGTTCGTCCGCGTCGTGGTCCTCGTGGCCGCGGTCGGCCATGCCGTGGCCGGACACGTGCACGGGGCGTTCGGGGCGCAGCGTGCCGGAGAAGACGCGGACCAGCGACACGCGGCCGACGTAGGAGTCCACAGCGGTGCGGACCACCTCGGCGACGAGTGGCCCGTCCGGGTCGGCGGCCATGCGGGGCTGGGGGATGCCGTCAACCGACGTCACGGAGGGAACCTCGTGCTCCAGTGGTGACGGGAACGCGCGCGCGATGCCGTCCAGCAGTTCGGTCAGGCCCATGCCGGTCGCGGCGCACACGGGCATCACCGGGTGGAAGGAGCCGCGTGCGACGGCGGTCTCCAGGTCCGCGATCAGCGTGTCCTGGTCGATCTCCTCGCCCGCCAGGTAGCGGTCCATGAGGGTCTCGTCCTCGCTCTCGGCGATGATCCCCTCGATCAGCGCGGCCCGTTCGTCGGGATAGTTGTCCCCGGACGTGAGCAGGCCGACCAGCTGGTCACCCTCCTGCATGTACAGCGGCACGACACCCGCGCCGAAAGCCGCCTGGCACGCGAGGACCTCGGTCATGACGTCTGCACGGTGGTGGTCGGTGCGTGTGATGACGACGGCACGCGGCATGCCGACGAGAGCGCACTCCTCCCACAGCGCGATGGTGGCCGAGTCGACGCCCTCGAAAGCGTTGACAACAAAAAGGGCCGCATCCGCGGCCCGTAGTCCTGCCCTGAGCTCACCCACGAAGTCGACGTATCCGGGGGTGTCGATCAGATTGATCTTGATGTCCCCGTGCTGGATCGGCGCTACAGCGAGGCCGACCGATCGTTGTTGCCGCACCGCTGCCGGGTCGTGATCGCAGACGGTCGTGCCCTCGGTGACCGACCCCGCGCGGGTCAGCACGCCGGTGGCGGCGAGCAGGGCCTCGGTGAGCGTCGTCTTGCCGGCGCCGGACGGACCGACGAGCACGACGTTGCGGACCTTGGCCGGGTCGTCCACAGCGACCGCGCCTGCCGGTGTCCCGTTGTCGGAGTGCTTGCTTCCCATTGCTACCTCCGTCAAGTCGTAGTGTTCGATCTCACACCCGTTCACCTCCGGGTACAAGTGCGGAGACCCGAGTGGATGCCTCCGCGCTCACGAGGCTGTTCCCCTGATGCGGCCGTGACACGTGTCACGACCTGCGGTTGATCGTGAAGTGGCCTTCTGATTCCGGGCTCCAGTGGCTTGGGTGAGGGGGCCACGTCAGACGTAGGATGAGTTCACCAAGACTTCCCCTCGTGAAAGGTTGCCCAGGTGAGCACTGATCAGGTCACGGGTACCGCCCGCGTCAAGCGCGGCATGGCCGAGATGCTCAAGGGTGGCGTGATCATGGACGTGGTCGACGCCACCCAGGCGAAGATCGCGGAGGACGCGGGCGCCGTCGCCGTCATGGCCCTCGAGCGCGTGCCCGCCGACATCCGCGCCCAGGGCGGCGTCGCGCGCATGAGCGACCCCGACCTGATCGACGGGATCATCAACGCCGTCTCGATCCCCGTGATGGCCAAGGCCCGCATCGGCCACTTCGTCGAGGCCCAGGTCCTCGCCTCCCTCGGTGTCGACTACATCGACGAGTCCGAGGTGCTGACGCCGGCCGACTACGCCAACCACATCGACAAGTGGGCGTTCACCGTGCCTTTCGTGTGCGGTGCGACGAACCTCGGCGAGGCCCTGCGCCGCATCACCGAGGGCGCGGCCATGATCCGCTCCAAGGGCGAGGCCGGCACCGGTGACGTCTCCAACGCCACCACGCACATGCGCAAGATCCGCCAGGAGATCCGCCGCCTGCAGAACCTCCCCGAGGACGAGCTGTACGTGGCCGCCAAGGAGCTCCAGGCGCCGTACGAGCTCGTGAAGGAGATCGCGCAGAACGGCAAGCTCCCCGTCGTGCTGTTCACCGCCGGCGGCATCGCGACCCCGGCCGACGCCGCGATGATGATGCAGCTCGGCGCCGAGGGTGTGTTCGTCGGTTCCGGCATCTTCAAGTCCGGCAACCCGGCCCAGCGCGCCGAGGCCATCGTGAAGGCCACGACCTTCTACGACGACCCGGACGTCATCGCCAAGGTCTCGCGCGGCCTGGGCGAGGCCATGGTCGGCATCAACGTCGAGGACGTCCCCGAGCCGCACCGCCTGGCCGAGCGCGGCTGGTAAGCAACTCTCGCGAACGAAGGCGCATCGCTCAGCAGCGGTGCGCCTTCGTCGTTCCTACGAGGTCTGCGTGAAGCAGTACGTCGTCTTGATCTCCGGGTACGCCAGCGCCAGCAACGGGTTCGGGCCGCACGCGGCCTTGTCCACGGTGTTCGCGAGCACCTTCACCCGTGCCACCCCGAAGGTCCCGCACTCCTTCTTCGGGACGGCGGCCTGGATCTGGGCGAGCGAGAAGTCGTAGCACTGGCCGTCGGCGAACACCGGGATCAGGCAGACCGACACGCGCTCCAGCACGCTGAACTTGACGTACTGGACGTACCCGTCCGCCACCTCGCCGCACTTCTCGCTCGACGACGACGCGACCTTGCTGACCGTGTAGTTGTTCTCGCCGCAGGAAACCTTCTTGTAGTCCGGCTGGGCCGCGTTGCCGGTCATCAGCACGCAGTCGCCGACCTCCGCGAACGGCGCCGGCTTCGACGTGGTCGTCGGCGGAGTGGTGGTGCGAGCGGTGGCCGACGTCGGCGCGCTGCTGCCGCCGAAGTCGATGGTGTCCTTGGTGGACAACCAGAAGATCACGCCGCCCAGCAGCAGCGCGAACACCGCGAGCACGATGACGATCTTCACTCCCGCGCCGGACTCGCGGTGCGGTGCCACGGGGATGACCGGCTCCGGCACGTCGTACACACCGATGGGCCTGCCGGTGCCCGTGCCGGGCGGTGGCGGCTGCTCCGGCGGCGCGGCGAAGGCGGAGAACGGATCGGGGCTGGGCGGCCCGTACAGGTCCGCGGACTCGGGTCTCGGGCGCTCGGGTTCGTTCGGTGGTGTGCTCATCAGATTCCCCCAGGATTTCGCGCGAGCCTAACCGGTCGCTCCCTTCCCCGGCGCCGAGGTCGTCCTGCTGCCATGATCGGCTCATGTACCGGGGAGTTCGCGTGTTTGTCCTGGTAGTGGTCCTGCTGGCCGGTGTCGCTGCCTGCGGTCGCAGCGGTGAGGAGATCACACGGCTGCGGCAGGCGGTCGAGGCCGAGATGGCGAAAGCACCACTACCGCCGGGGGCGCGGCTGCTCACCGAGCGCGGCAGGTTCGACAAGGGCTGCCACGACTTCTGGGAGTGCGCCGACGGCCCTGACCGGCCCGCGGTCTACGAGGCCGACCTCTACCTGGGACGGCCCCCGGCCGACCTGGCGAGCATGTGCGCGTACTTCGTCGCGATGCTGCGCGGCGCCGGATTCCGGCTGGCGGGGAGTTGGGAGCGCACGCCGTTCGAGATCGGCGAGGCGGCGTGCGCTGCCGGGCATCCCGGCGCTGGGACGGTGGTCAGGCAGGACGGCACCTCGTTCAGCGACAACGCGACGCTCGAGTTCTCGCTGCTCGACGGCGACACGGTGGCGCCGAGGTACAAGCTCATCTATGAGCCTCACGAACCGGTGCGGCTGACAGAGGTGCGCTTGACCCGTTCGATGGTCGCGCACCTCCGCAAGGAGCTCGATCGTGAGTTCGTGCTGGCGGCCGCCCCCGAGGCCGACGGGATCACCACCGGAGACCTGAAAGGGCAGCAGTGGACGGTGCCGCCCGACGTGACCTCGCTGCGGTTCGAGATCACGTGCGACGAACAGGACGAGGTCGAGGTGCAGGCCAAGGACCCGAGCTCGCCGGACTCCGGGCGGCGCACGGTGCAGTGCACCGGCGCCGCCACGGCGGTGGACATGCCCGTGTCCCTCAAGAGAGACAAGGTGTTCGTCGTGTTCACCGTGTACGGACGGTCGGCGACGCCCGGTGCGCAACCGCACCGGAACGGGGATTACCTGGTCAGGTTCGTCAGCCGGTCGTAAAACCGGCCGACCCGACCCGTGGGCGCGACGGCCCACGGGTCAGGCCGAACGGCGCTCAGGTGCGCACCGTCTCCGCGAGACCGGACAAAGCGGCGGGCAACGGCTCGTGGTGCAGCACGCCGAGCCGTTGCGTGGCACGGGTCAGCGCCACGTAGAGCTCGGCCGCACCACGCGGCCCGTCAGCCAGAATCCGTTCTGGCGCAACGACGAGCACCGAGTCGTACTCCAGCCCCTTGGTCTCGGAGGCCGGCACCGTGCCGGGCACGCCGGGCGGCCCGATCACGACGCTCGTTCCTTCGAAAGCCGCTTCCGCTCGCACGAACTCCTCGATCGCCTCGGGCAGCTCGTCCGAGGTCACCTGCCGCGCCCACGGCTGGACACCGTTGGCGCGCACCGATTCCGGAGCCTTCACGTCCGGCGCGAACTCGGCGAGCACCTGTGCCGCGACGGCCATGATCTCCGCGGGCGTGCGGTAGTTGACCGTCAAAGACCGGTACACCCAGCGGCCCGGCACGTACGGCTCCAGCATCTCGCCCCACGACGAGGCACCCGCCGCCGAACGACGCTGCGCCAGGTCGCCCACCACCGTGAAGGAACGGCCGGGGCAGCGGCGCATCAGCACGCGCCAGTCCATTTCGGACAGTTCCTGGGCCTCGTCGACCACCACGTGCCGGTAGGTCCAGCTCCGGTCCGCGAGAGCGCGTTCGACGAGCGTGCGCTGGTCGTGCTCCTCGAAGCGCTCGGCCAGGTCCTCGGCGAACAGCATGTCCGTGGCGAAGAGGTGGTCCTCGTCGTCCATGTGGTCCTGGCGGCCGACCATGCTTTCCAGCACCTCGGCGGCGTAGCGCGCCTCAGCCTTGCGTTCGGCGGCGGTGGCCTGGTCGACGGCCTGCTCGGTGCCGTCGCGGCCCAGCAGGTCGTGCAGCTCGTCGAGCAACGGCACGTCCGAGACCGTCCAGGCCTCGCCGTCGGCGCGGTGCAGCGACGGGTCGCCGCCTGCCGCGGCCAGCCGTTCCGGTGACGAGTACAGCTGACCCAGCAGCCACTGCGGAGTCAGCAAGGGCCACAAGGAATCCATCACCTGGACGAACGTCTCGTCGTCGGCCAGGTCCTTGGTCAGGCCCGCACGCATCTCCTCCCAGGCCACCTTGTCGGACCGGGACATCCAGCCCTTCCCGATCCGGCCGATCGCGCGCTCGGTCAGGACGTACGTGATGATCTCGCGGAACACCGCGCGGGCCTCGTTGTGCGGCAGGCCGCTGTCGCGCGCCTCCTGCCTGGCCCACTCGGCGACATCCACGTTGATCGGGACGACGACGTCCTTCATCGCGATCGGGATCGGCTCGGAAGGCAGTGGCTGCCGGTCCGCGACGGCCGCTTTCAGCACGTCCAGCATCTTCAGTGAACCCTTGAGCCGCGCGACGTCGGGAGTGTCCTCCGCCGTCACGGTGAGGCCGGGCAGGAGGCTGCCGGCGGTCGAGAACACCACGTCGGACTCGCCCAGTGACGGCAGCACCCGGCCGATGTGGTTGAGGAACGCCGGGTTCGGGCCGACGACGAGCACGCCGTGCCGTTCCATGCGCTCTCGTTGCGTGTACATCAGGTACGCGACGCGGTGCAGCGCCACGACGGTCTTGCCGGTGCCGGGACCGCCCTCGATCACCAGCACGCCGGGGTGGTCGAGCCGGATGATCGCGTCCTGTTCGGACTGGATGGTCGCCACGATGTCGCGCATGCCCTCGCCGCGCGGCGCGTTCAACGCCTCGAGGAGGCGACGTCGCCCTGCTCCTCACCGAGCCTGCCGAACACCTCGTCCGTGAAGCCCGCCACAGTGCGGCGGCGGGTGTGGAACTGGCGACGCCTGCTCATGCCCTCGGCGTTGGCGCCGGTGGCCGTGTAGAACGGGCGCGCGGCCGGTGCCCGCCAGTCGAGCAGCGCCGGCTCGAACTCGTTCTCCTCGTCGAACAGGCCGATCCGGCCGATGTAGGACACGTCACCGTCGACGCTGTCCAACCGGCCGAAGCACAGGCCGTAGTCGGCCACGTTCAGGCGCTTCATCTCGCGGTGCCGTGCGCGCACCTCGTTGTCCCGGTCCATGGCGGTTTCGCCGGTGCCACCCAGCGCTGACTGGTACGCGGCCTTCACGCGCGCGCGTTCGGCATCGAGCCGTGCGTAGAGACCGGCCACGTATTCACGCTCGGACTGCAGTTCTTCTTCGTACCCCACGTGCTCCCCAGTGCGCCTGTGTTCTGGCATGAGGCGATGAGTGTGAACGATGGACGGGGCCTTGTGGCAAGGCCCCCTGTCTGCTATACGGTTAAGTGGGACGAAGACCACCGCGTTCGTGTGGAGCGCGTGTAGGGCCCGTGTAGTTCTCCTCCCCAGGCTGAGTGGCATCCACTCGACAGGGGAGATCAACCGTGAAGCGGATTCTCGTAGCGCTCAGCGCTGCCGTCCTGAGTCTGGCGGCACTCCAAGCACCGTCCGCGGTGGCGGCACCGCCGACGCCCGCGTTCGGAGCGGCGATCGACAGGTACGCCACCTACGTGGGGCAGACGACCTGCGATCCGGACGCCAAGCCGGGTGTCAACGGGTTCAGAGACCTGCTCAAGGCGGAGTACGGGCGTGCCGACCTCGGGATGGTCCGCGCGTGCGGCACCGGCGGGCAGAGCGAGCACAAGGAGGGCCGCGCGCTCGACTACCCGTTCAACGCGGCCAACTCCACGCAGGCGGCGCAGGCCCAGGACATCATCAACTGGCTGCTCGCCACCGACCAGCACGGCAACGCGCACGCGCTGGCCCGGCGCTTCGGGATCATGTACATGATCTGGAACCACAAGATCTGGAAGGCCTACGAGGCCTCCCAGGGCTGGCAGTCCTACAGCGGTGCCAGCCCGCACACCGACCACATCCACTTCAGCTTCAGCTGGGCGGGCGCGCGCAAGCAGACGACGTGGTGGACGGCCGCGCGCAGCCTGTCCGCGGAGAGCGTGAACGGCGACAGGTACGACGACCTGCTCGCGGTCAGCCCCGACAACGTCATGCGCCTCTACCCCGGTACGTCCGCGGGGACGTTCGGCGGCTCCAGCGAGATCGGGCCCGGCTGGTCGGCGTCGTTCAACCGCATCGGCGTCGGCGACACGAACGCCGACGGCTTCGCCGACATCCTCGCCACCGACACCGACGGTTCGCTGCACTACTGGCACAACTCGGGCCGCGGCACGTTCACCAAGCTGGCCAACGGCGGCTCCGGCTGGCAGACGCTGGAGTGGTTCGCGGTGATGGACGTCAACGGCGACAACAGGGCGGACGTCGTGGGCCGCGACGGCGGCCGGCTCTACTGGTACCCCGGCGAGGGTTCCGGCAAGTTCTCCTCCCGGATCTTCATCGGTGAGGGCTGGGCGACGTACCCCCGGTTCGCCGGCGGTGACGCGGACGGCGACGGCGACGGCGACCTGTGGGCCACGAACGCGGCCGGTGAGCTGTGGTTCTGGGAGGGCAACGGCAACGGCACCTTCTCGAGCGGCCGCGAGGTCGGCGCCGGCTGGTCCGGCTTCACCGGGCTCAACGTGCTCGACGTGAACGGCGACGCGAAGGCCGACATCGTGGCGGTGCGCGCCAGCGACGCGACCTTGTGGCGGTGGAGCGGAGAGGGCGACGGAACGCTGGCCACGGCGGTGCAGGTCGGCTCCGGGTGGAGTGGCTACCGGCCCGCTGCCTACTGACGCGGGACAACGCGGGATGCGAGGCATTGGCCCTCGTATCCCGCATCAGACCGTGTGCTCCATGACCATCATCGCGGTCGTGCCCGGTTCCAGCGCCTTGCAGATGTGCGGCAGGTCTCCGGGATAGACGATGTAGTCGCCGGGTCCGAGCTCGACCGGGTCGTCGGCGAGCCCGGCCAGGCACCGGCCGGAAGCGACGATCATGTGCTCGACGCTGCCCGGCACGTGCGGCTCGGACTCGCGGGCGCCGCCCGGCTCCAGGGTCAGCCAGTAGATGTCGTGCTTGGTACCCGGACGGCAGGCGGCCAGCAGGGTGGCGGAGTAGTGCGCGCGTTCGGAGTGGATGACCGGGCCCTCGCCCGCGCGGATCACCTGGACGCGCGGCACGGCGGGTTCGACAAGGCGGCTGAACGGGACGCCCAGCGCCACGCCGAGCGCCCACAGGGTCTCCACGCTGGGGTTCCCGGCTCCGGACTCCAGCTGGGAGAGCGTCGACTTCGCGATTCCGGCCTTGCGAGCGACCTCGGTGAGCGACATACCGGTGCGGTCTCGCTCACGCCGGAGGTTGGCCGCGATGAGGTCGAGTGGTGCGTTCGACACAGAAGTCCATCCGTTCGTCTTGACGAACACCCGTTCAAGTGTTCATCGTAATGGGTGATGCGTTCGATATGGCGAACCCTTGATGCTGTGCTCCTGCGTGACGTGGCCGCAGTGGCACTCGGTGCCGCGGTCACCGGCGCTTCGTTCGGCGCGATCTCGGTCGGCTCCGGCCTGCCGTGGTGGATGCCGGTGCTGATGTCGTTGGTGATCTTCGCGGGCGGCTCGCAGTTCATGGCGGTGGGCATCGTCGCCGCTGGTGGCAGCCCTGCCGCCGCGGTGCTGGCCGGGCTGGTGCTCAACGCGCGGCACCTGCCGTTCGGGCTGGCGATCGGCGACGTGCTGGGCAACGGCTGGCTGGCACGGATCGTCGGCAGCCACTTGCTCATCGACGAGTCGACGGCCTTCGCGATGGCGCAAAAGGACCCCTCGAGAGCGCGTGCGGCTTACTGGGCGTGCGGCGTGTCGTTGTTCTTCTGCTGGAACGCGGGTGTGCTCATCGGCGCGCTCGCCGGGCAGGCGATCGGCGACCCGATGACGTTCGGGCTGGACGCGGCGTTCCCGGCGGCACTGCTCGCGCTCACGTTGCCCGCACTGAAGGACGTGGCCACGCGCAACGCGGCGCTCCTCGGTGCCGCGATAGCGCTCGCGACCACGCCGTTCCTGCCTGCGGGTGTGCCCGTGCTGCTCGCGCTCGCCGGACTGTTCGTCTTCAAGACGAAGAAGGAGGCACCGTGCCCGTCACCGCAGTCCTGATCCTCGCCGCCGGCACCTTCGCGATCCGGCTCGCGGGTCCGCTGCTGCGCGATCGCGTCACGTTGCCGGAGAAGGTCCGCGAACTGCTGTCGGCGTCGGCGACCGTGCTGTTGTTCGCGCTGGTGGCGATCTCGGCGCTGACGAGCGGCAAGCAGTTCGGTGGCTGGGCGCTGGCGATCGGCGTGGTGGTCGGCGGGCTGGCGGCGTGGCGCAAACTGCCGTTCGTCGCCGTGATCGTGCTGGCCGCGGCCACCACGGCGGGGTTGAGGCTCATCGGCGTGGCATGACGGCGATGCCTCCGCAATAGGGGACCGATGGGCGACAGGCCTCAGATGGACCCATGGCTGCGAAACCTGGACTGGTCGGGCGGGACCGGGAGACGGCTGCGCTGGCGGACGCGCTGACCGCGGCGGCGGGCGGCGACGGGCACCTCGTGGTGGCCACCGGGGGACTGGGGGCCGGCAAGACGGCACTGCTCACCACCGCGCGGGAGCTGGCCGCGCGGCACGGGTTCACGGTGCTGGCGGCACGGGGCAGCTATCTGGAACGCGAGCTGCCGTTCGGGGTGGTGAGCCGCCTGTTCGTCTGCGTCCAGCCGGGCGAGGAGGTCCAGCACCTGCCGCGCATCGCCGCCGCGCTGGGCCAGTCCGACTCGCTCGCCGAACCCGGCCCGGTGACGTTGCCCGAACTGCACGTCCTGCACCGCGCACTGGCGCGGATGGCCGCCGAACGCCCCGTCGCCGTCGTCGTCGACGACGCGCAGTGGGCCGACCAGCCGTCGTTGCAGTGGCTCAGCACTCTTCCGCACCGCATCGAGCACCTGCCGATCTTCGTCCTGGCGGGGGTCGGCGCGGGGGAGGCCTGCACCGGGCCGCAGACCCTCGAGGAGCTGCTCGCCGCCGGCACCACCGAGATCCGCCTGGACGAGCTGTCGTTCGACGGCGCGCGGGCGTTGATCGAGCAGGAGCTTCGCCGCTCGGTCGAAGACGAGTTCGTTGCACTGTGCCGTGCTGAGGCGGGCGGCAATCCGTTGCTGCTGCTGAACCTCGTGCGCGCGTACAGCGACCACGTCGAAGGGCTCACCGCGCCGGCGTTGCTGCCGACCGTCAACGTCCGCCTGCGCCGCCTCTCCCCGCACGCCCCTGACGCGCTGCACGCGCTGGCCGTGCTGGGCGGCGAGGTCACGCTGCCGCGCGTCGCCGAGCTGATCGGCACCGAACCGTGCGAGCTCGCCGGCACGATCGCTGCGCTGCGCAGGATGGGCCTGCTGTCGCCGACGGTTCTTTGGTGCATCCGTTGGTGCGCAACACCTTGCGCGAGGAGCTCACCATCACCGAGCGTCAGGACCTGCACGCCGCCGCTGCCCGGCTGCTGACCGAGACCGGCGCGTCGGCCGAGGCGGTGGCCGAGCACCTGGTCGAGACCCGGCCGCTGGGCGAGGAGTGGGCGACGGGCGTGCTGGTGTCCGCCGCAGGACGTGCCCGCGCGCGCAATCGGGTCGTGGACGCCGTCCGGTATCTGCGCCGGGCGATGGACGAGCCGGGATCCGGTGAGCTGCTCGCCGAGCTCGGCGAAGTCGAGTCCTATGTGGACGTTCCGGCGGCCGTGGACCACCTGGGCGAGGCTGATCCCGCGCACCCTGCGCTGCCGGGCCTGCTCGTGTTGCTGGGGGAGGAGCCGGAGTTCGAGCCGGGCACGATCGGCGACCCGGACGTGGTGCCGTCGACGCCGTCGGAGTTCGACCCGTACCTGCGGGCGATCGGCTTTCTTCGGCTGCGCGGCGAGCTGACGGCCGCGTACGCCCGCGTGGACCGTGCGCTGACCGTTGCGCGGAGGTGGCAGCACCGGCCGTGTGTGGCGGCGGCGCTCACGGCACGGTCAGCGTGCCTGCGGGATCTCGGACGGCTGGCGGGCGCCGAGTCCGATGCCCGCGAGGCACTGGCGGTGCTGGAGAGCTGCGGTGCGGCGCGGGTGTCCACGCCGATTTTCGCCGCGTTGACCGAACTCGCGTTGGCACTGCTGGAAATGGGCGACGTCGAGGTGGCGTCGCAGGTGTTCGAGGTCGTGCCGGGCGAGGTGCCGGACCTGTTCGGCGCACCGGCTCTGCTGGCGGCGCGAGTACGGGTGCGGATCGCGGCCGAGCGGCGCAAGGACGGCGTGCGCGATTTGTTGGACTGCGGTGAACGGTTGCGTGCGCGCGGTGGCGACGGCCTGTCGTGGCGGCTGCCGCTGGGCGGCGATCACCTCGTCGCGGAGGAGCTTTTAGCGCGCGCAACGGGTGCGGTGTTGCCGTTGGCGGCGGCGTTGCGTGAACGGGGTGTGCTGCTCGGCGTGGAAGGCGTTGCGCTGCTGGAGGAATCGGTCGGACTGCTGGCTTCGACGGGCGCGTTGCTCGAACGGGCGCGCAGCCACTTCGCGCTGGGCAGGGCGCTGCACCTGGCAGGACGGGTCAAGCCGGCACGCGCCGAGCTGCGCGTGGCCGTGGACCTCGCCGACGACTGCGGTGTCGAGGAGCTGGCGGAGGAGATCCGGCAGGAGCTGGCGGCAGGGCCCGCGGGACTCACGGAGTCGGAGCGCAGAGTGGCCGCGCTGGCCGCCGAGGGCAAGATGAACCGCGAGATCGCGGCCGCGCTGTTCGTGCAGCTGCGGACCGTCGAGATCCACCTGACCAAGGTTTATCGCAAGCTCGGCATTGACGGTCGCGACCAGCTCGCACCCGCATTGCGACTGGCGAGTTAGTGCTTCCGAACGTGCGAAAACAGCAGATTTGTATGAACCTCTGTCACCTCTCGCCGACTGGTGAACTTGTCCAGTACGAGTCGTTGAAGATGGCCGACGTCCGCTACCGCGACATGGACCAGGAAATCTTCCGGACCTGTCACGTGTGAGAGCGCAAGAGTTTCCGGAAGGCTCAGCACATAGGCCATGAACGGGTCGACGATCTCCTTGGTGTGCGGGCGGATCTTCAACGCGAGCATCGCCTGCACGGGTCGCCCGATCGCGCCCAGATCGACCTCGGCGTGGTACCCGGTGATCACGCCGCGCTCCCGCAGCGCCCGGTGCCGGACCACCGCCGTGGACTGGGCGACGTTCACGCGTTCCGCCAGGTCCTTGTTCTGCAGCCGCGCGTCCTTCCGCAGCTCCCGCACGATGGCCTCGTTGATCGAATCAAGCACGGCTTCTCTCCGTTCTGCCGAATCTGCTGCGGTTGGTCACCCGTTCTGTCGAGGAAGTCTCCACCATTTCGGCCATGACGCGCATCGAGACCATCGCAGTGCACGGCGGCCGCGACGACCTCGCGGAGCTGGGCGTGCACGCGCCTCCGATCGACCTGTCCACCACCTACCCCGTGCCTGACCAGGCGCTCGGCGGGGAGGCACTGGGTGAGTGGGCGACCGGCGCCGCACGGGCGGGCTCGCCCGTGTACGCGCGGCTGCACAACCCGACCGTGGCGCGGTTCGAGCAGGCGCTGGCGTCTCTCGAGCACACCGAGGCCGCGGTGGCGTTCGGCAGCGGCATGGCGGCGGTGACCGCGGTGATCCAGGCAGCGTGCGTGATGGCGGGAAAGCCGCACGTCGTGGCCGTGCGGCCGCTCTATGGCGGCACGGATCACCTGTTGTCGTCCGGTCTCCTGGGCGTCTCCACCACGTATGTAGAGGCAGGCCTGGTGTCCTCCGCGATCCGGCCGGACACCGGGCTGATCGTCGTCGAGACGCCGGCGAACCCGAACCTGGACCTGGTCGACATCGACCACGTCGTGCGCCAGGCCGGTTCGGTGCCGGTGATGGTCGACAACACCTTCGCGACGCCGATCCTGCAGAACCCGGTGCTGCACGGGGCCTCGTACGTGCTGCACTCCGGCACCAAGTACCTGGGCGGGCACGGTGACGTGCTCGGCGGCGTCGTGGCCTGCTCCGAGGACCGCGCGGCGGCGTTGCGGCAGGTCAGGATCATCACCGGCGCCGTGCTGCACCCGTTGGGCGGCTACCTGCTGCATCGCGGGCTGGCGACCCTGCCGTTGCGCGTCGAGGCCGCTTCCCGATCGGCCGCCGTGCTGGCTTCGCGGCTCGCCGAGCACGACGCGGTCGAGTTCGTGCGCTACCCGTCCGCGTCGCTGCAGATGCGGGGCACCGGCGCGATGATCGCGTTCGGCGTGCACGGCGACCCGACCGAGGTCGTGCGGCGGCTGCGGTTGATCACGCCGGCGGTGTCCTTGGGTTCGGTGGACACGTTGATCGAGCACCCGTGGGCGCTCACCCATCGCCTTGTCCCAGGAGAAGAACTGCGCGCTTCGGGCGTTCCGGAGAATTTGCTGCGCATTTCCATGGGACTTGAGCACGTGGAAGACATTTGGGACGACCTAAACGCGGCTCTCTGTGACGTCGATTACGTTAAGCCTTCCCCAGGTGATTACTTGGTGATGACCGCCACTCACTAAGGTCCCAACGCATCAGCGCGTCGGGGCGCGGGAGGTTCCGACGCGAGCATTTTTCCGTTTCGGAAGGAACCCCTCGTGAGTTCTGTGGAAACTGATGCGGACGGCTACACCAAGGCGCTGAGCAAGCGTCAGGTGCAGATGATCGCAATCGGTGGCGCGATCGGCGTCGGCCTCTTCCTGGGTGCGGGCGGACGCCTCGCCACAGCGGGGCCGTCGCTGATCCTGTCGTACGCGCTGTGCGGCCTCGCTGCCTTCTTCGTGATGAGGGCTTTGGGCGAGCTCGTCCTGCACAGGGCGGTCGCCGGCAGCTTCGTGGAGTACGCCCGCGAGTTCATCGGGCCGTGGGCCGGCTTCACGTCGGGCTGGATGTACTGGGTGAACTGGGCGATGACGGGCATCGCCGAGATCACCGCGGTCGCGATCTACATGCACAAGTGGTTCCCGGACCTGCCGCAGTGGATCACCGCGCTCGTCGCGCTCGTGGTCCTGGTCGCCATCAACATGTTGTCGGTCAAGCTGTTCGGTGAGCTGGAGTTCTGGTTCAGCGTCATCAAAGTCACGGCCATTGTCGTGTTCCTGGTTGTCGGCGCCAGCCTTGTCATCGGCAACGCCGAGATCGGCGGCACCACGGCTTCCGTCTCGAACACCCTGGGCCACGGCGGGCTCTTCCCCGCCGGCTTCGGTGTCGCGCTGATGACGCTGCAGGCGGTCGTGTTCGCCTATTCGGCCATCGAGCTCGTCGGTATCGCCGCAGGGGAGACCAAGGACCCCGAGAAGATCATGCCGCGCGCCATCAACGGTGTGGTGTACCGGATCGCGATCTTCTACGTCGGTTCCGTGCTGCTGCTGACGATGCTGCTGCCGTGGCACCACTTCACCGGTACTGAGTCGCCGTTCGTGACCGTGTTCTCGGCGCTGGGGATTCCGGCCGTCGGCGACATCATGAACGCGGTGGTGCTGACCGCGGCCTTGTCGTCGTGCAACTCGGGCCTGTACTCGACCGGGCGGATCCTGCGGTCGCTGGCGCAGAAGGGCGAGGCCCCGGCCTTCACCGGCAAGATGAACTCCCGGCACGTGCCCTACGGCGGGATCCTGTTCACCGGTGCCGCTTACCTGTTCGGCGTGGTGCTGAACTACATCGTGCCCAAGGAGGCCTTCGACATCGCGATCGCCGTCGCGTCGCTGGGTGTCGTGTCGACGTGGGCCACGTTGATCATCTGCCAGATGCGGTTGCGGAAGAAGGCGATGGCGGGCGAGCTCGTCCGGCCGTCGTACCGGATGCCGGGGGCGCCTTACACGTCCTGGGGAACGCTGGTGTTCCTCGCGCTGGTGATCGGGCAGATGGCGTTCGCGGGGACAGCCGAGAAGATCGCGTTCTGGTCGATTCCGGTGCTCGCGCTGGTGCTGTTCCTCGGGTGGCGGTACGTCAAGTCGCGTCAGCCGGCCGGACAGGCGCCGGAGCAGCTGGTCTCCGTCGACTGACACACCCGTTCAGATCACGAGCCGTCCCCTCACCGAGGGGGCGGCTCGCGGCTTTGTGCGCGGTGGGGTGTCACCCGGCCGGGCGGCTGGAGACGCGGCGAGCGGCGCGGGGGAGCAGCCTGGTTCCATGACAACGAGCCACATCGAGCACCGCGAGCACACCCACGTCCACGGCGAGGGTTGCGGACACGTCGGGGTGCCGCACAGCGACCACGTCGACTACGTCCACGACGGGCACATCCACCGCGAGCACGACGGTCATTTCGACGAGTGCGAACCGGACGGCCACAAAGAGCACGGGGCGCACGACCACGCCCACGGCGAGGGTTGCGGTCACGTGGCGGTCCCGCACGCAGATCACGTCGACTACGTCCACGACGGTCATCGCCACGCCGCGCACGGCGAGCACTACGACGAGCACTGAGCCTCGGGTGCCGGGCAGCGCCCCTGACCACCTCGAATAAGCTGGTGGCATGGTTGTCGCTGCCCCACCCGTCATCGGCGTGCTCGCCCTGCAGGGCGATGTTCAGGAGCACCTGGTCTCGCTCGCCAAGTGCGATGTCACCGCACGCCCCATCCGCCGCCCCGAAGAGCTCGACGAGCTGGACGGCATCGTCATCCCCGGCGGCGAGTCGACGACCATCAGCAAGCTGCTGGCGAACTTCGAGCTGCTGGAGCCCCTCCGCGCGAAGATCAAGACGGGCTTCCCCGCGTACGGGTCGTGCGCGGGCATGATCCTGCTGGCCAACAACGTGCTCGACGGCCGTGAGGACCAGTACCAGCTGGGCGGCCTCGACGTGACCGTGCGCCGCAACGCGTTCGGACGGCAGATCGACTCCTTCGAGACCGACCTGGACCTGGCAGGCGAAACGGTTCACGCCGTGTTCATCCGGGCACCTTGGGTGGAGGCGGTGAGCGGCGGCGTCGAGGTTCTCGCTACGGTGCCTGTCACGGCTGAAGCGGGGGACGCCGCCGGTAGGATCGTCGCGGTCAGGCAGGGCAACGTGCTGGCGACGGCGTTCCATCCGGAGCTCACGGGCGACGAGCGCGTTCACCGCCTGTTCGTTGACATGGTTCGCGGTTCGACGGAGGAGAAATGAGCGGCCACTCCAAGTGGGCGACCACCAAGCACAAGAAGGCCGCCATCGACGCCAAGCGCGGCAAGCTCTTCGCGCGGCTGATCAAGAACATCGAGGTGGCTGCCCGCACGGGCGGCGGCGACCCCGACGGCAACCCGACGCTCTTCGACGCGATCCAGAAGGCCCGCAAGAACTCGGTGCCGCTGGACAACATCGAGCGCGCCCGCAAGCGCGGCGGCGGTGAAGAGGCCGGCGGCGCCGACTGGCAGACCATCATGTACGAGGGCTACGGCCCGAACGGCGTCGCGGTGCTCATCGAGTGCCTCACGGACAACCGCAACCGCGCCGCGACCGAGGTCCGCACGGCGATGACCCGCAACGGCGGCTCGATGGCCGACCCCGGCTCGGTGTCGTACATGTTCAGCCGCAAGGGCGTCGTGATCGTCCCCAAGGCGGACACGTCCGAGGACGACGTGATGATGGCCGTCCTCGAGGCCGGTGCCGAGGAGGTCAACGACCTGGGCGAGGCCTTCGAGGTCGTGTCCGAGGCCGGCGACCTGATCCCGGTCCGCAAGGCGCTGCAGGACGCGGGCATCGACTACGAGTCGGCAGAGTCGAGCTTCCTCCCGTCGGTCTCGGTCCAGTTGGAGGCCGAGGGCGCGAAGAAGATCTTCAAGCTCATCGACGCGCTCGAGGACTGCGACGACGTGCAGAACGTCTTCGCGAACTTCGACGTGTCGGACGAGGTCATGGCCGAGGTCGGCTGACCGCCAGCTTCACGAACGCCGACCACGCATCTGCGCTGACGGGCAGATGGGTGGTCGGCGCTTTGCTGTCCCGGATGCCGACGCCATGGCCCACCTCGACGCAGTCCGCACCGCTACCGCTGTAGCTGCTCTTGCGCCAGCTCACCTCGACGCAGTCACCGCTGCTTCCGCTGTAGCTGCTCTTGCGCCAGACGGTCATTAGAAGCCCTCCAAGATGCTGTCGATCACCGCCCTCGATTCTTCCTCATCCAAGGCGACGGCATCGAGCCGCTTCACCGTGTTCTCGTAGATCTCGACGGTCTCCGTGTCGTCGAAGAACAGGCAGCAGTTGAGGCTCTCCAGGTAGACGACGGTCGGGAACTTGTGGAACTCCAGCAAGTAGAAGCCGCCTGACGTGCCTGCGTGGATGCCGATCGACGCCGGGATGACCCGGATGCTGATGTAGGTCCGCACCGACACCCTCAACAGGTGTGCGAGCTGTTCCCGCCAGACCTCGACGCCGCCCACCTGCAGCCGTAGTGCGTACTCGTGCACGTAGAAGACGAACTCACGGTCTCCGTTGAGGATCTTCGCTCTCGCACTCCGCGCTGCGGCGACCGCGGGGACGTCGGCCGCCTCGATCACCGGCGAGGCTTCGGTGACCACATGGGCGTATTCGGGGATCTGAAGCACGCCCGGCACCAACGTCAGCGACCAGGCGGTGATCTTCTTGGCGTTCTTCTCGTTCTCGATGAAGGTGTGGACCTGGTCTGGAACGCCGTCATCGGGGAACTGGAGCCAGCCCTTCTCGCCTGACTCCAGAAACAGCGCGATGAGGTGACGGCGCTCTTCGACGGTGGCGTGGCAGTACGCGAGCAGTTCGCGGACCTCGGCCTCGTCGACACCGCCTTTGCCGGCGAGCAGGTCGGAGATCTTTGCTTCGTGCCAGCCGAGCAGCTCGGCGACTCTGCGCTGGGTCAGGCCGGTCCGTTCGATGATCTTGCGGACGCCGTTGCCGAACTCTCGGCCCACCACGCTGGATGACCTCTTGGGCATGGAGGAACGCTAGAAGTCGAAGCGGGTTGGACTCCATCGTTTCCGGTCAAATCTGCCTGAAGGTGGGAGCCTTGGAGCAGCTCTAAGCAGGCATAAGGCACTGCGGAGGTGCCGTAGGGTGGAGTTCGTGCTTTCCGACGAAGACATCGAGCTGCGGGCCAGGCTGCTCTCCGCTGCCGACCTGCACGGCCACACGAACATCGTCGTGAACCCGGACTCCGAGGGCGCGGGGTACGTGTTCTCGGTCGGCGCGTGGCGGCGGTTCGGCGTGGCCGAGGCGGTCGTGATCGGGCTTCCGCAGGGCATGGGCGAGAACCTGATCAACCTCTACGTGAAGCGGGCGAGCAGCGGCGAGCGGTTCGTGCCGGGGCAGCTCTACCACGACTTCTTCGAGGGTGTTCCCGTCACGTTCGAGCGGGTCTACAAGGGTTTCTACCCGGAGTTCTTCGGCAGCGCCTACCTGCTCTACGACGGGTCGGACTTCGCGGCGGTGCAGATCATCGTGCCCACACCGCAGGGGCAGTGGCCGTGGCAGCCCAATGCGCCGGAAGGGTTCCACGACCACCAGCTGATCCTGACCGAAAGCGGTGTGCCGGAGAGCTGGACGCCTGGGGTCACCGGGCCGTGACCGTCCACATCGGACCACTCGGGGTGGAACACGCCGGTGAGGTCCTGACCGTGCAGAAGGCCGCGTACGTGAGCGAGGCCAAGCGCTACGCCATGTGGGAGCTCCCGCCGCTGACTGAGACGCTCGACGAGATCAGGCGGCACATCGAGTCCGGCCAGCCGGCGATCGGGGCGTGGGACGGGCATCGGCTCGTGGGCAGCGTCAGGGGCAAGGCCGACGGCGAACGCATGGAGGTCGCGCGGTTGTCCGTCGCGCCGGACATGGGTGGGCGCGGCACCGGCAGAAGGCTGCTGGAGGCCGTCACGGGAGCCGCGCCGGCAGGCGTGCGCGTGGTGTGGCTGTTCACCGGCGGGGACAGCGTGCAGAGCCTCTGGCTGTACGAGAGCGCCGGGTTCACCAGGGTGGACGAGCGGCAGGACGACTTCGGGATCCGTGTCACATTGGAGAAGAAGGCCATCTGACGTTCAGGGCCTGGTCACGGGAGCCTGGCAGGGTCCTGAAGTGGTCCACCCATGGCCAACCACCGGTGCGGACGTCGATCACACGTCGGCTGATCCGTCCGGCACCCGCCAGCCCCGGCGCATCCGGCGCCGGGGCTTGCGCTGTTGTTGGGGGAGGCACGTTGTCCGGAGCTCGTTGTCCACTCATCACGCTCCGACACCGGACAACGATCAACCTGTAGAAATGCGGTGCGGCCGACCGGTCCGGGGGGATCCGGGAACACCGCGATCGGGGGAGGAGCGCCCCGCCTCGCAGGAGGCGGAGGGGGATGCGAAGCGGGGCGCTTCAAGTACCTAGTTCTCGTTCAGGAACTTCTGGGCCAGGGACTCGCCGGTCGAGACGGCCTTGCCGTGGTCCTCGATCGGGGACACCTTCGAGTTCTTGAAGTAGAGGTAGTGCACCGGGCCGTCGGTCCCGCCGTTCTTCGGGTTCGGGTTGATGCCCAGGTTCACCGCGGACGCGTAGGAGGCCTCACCGATGATGCTGGCCGGGCCCGTGTCGCCGACCACCACGTAGTCGACCTTGTTGTTGTAGATGATCGCGACAACGCCACCGCCCTGGATGCCGAACTTGCGGTAGTCCCACGTGCCGCTCGGCGAAGGCACCACCACGAACGGGAGCTTGTCCGCGACCAGCGGCTTGCCCTTCGAGTCGTGGAAGGCGGTGTCGGGTTGGAACCACGGGTCGGTGTTCTTGTTGCACTTCGCGGTGGGCTGGCCATCGCAGTCGATGTCCATGTCGGCCTTGTACCAAACGGCGCCGTTCTTGCCGCAGACCGGGATGGTCGCGGCGGTCCCGGAGTCGCTGCGGTACTTGCCGCTGGAGATCTGCTGGCACGACGTCAGCTTGGCCAGCAGCTGCGAGGCGCTGGGGCCGGCGGCCTGGGCGGCGGGAGAAGCCAGGAGGGAAGCCACGAGCGCGGACACGGCGAAGAGCCCTGGGGCGAGCTTGCGCATTGCCACCTCTTTCGACAGGGAACTTTCCTGACTGAAAGCGGCGGTGGCATCACTCTGCGCAACTCAAGTCATGGGTGTCAAGGCGCTAAGGCTTACGTCCCAGAAGTCCTATCAGCCGTGTTTGGTCGTCCGCGTCCGCGGCAACCGGTACCGGGGTGTCGAACAGCGGACTTTCACTCCACTCGTCGATGCTGCGTTCGACGTACCGCAGAACGGTCGAGGCGAGCTCAGGATCGATCCGCTCGTCCGCGCCGATCGAGCGCGCCAGATCCCACGCGTGCACGGCGAGGTCCGTGGTCATCTGCCAGCAGTACTCCTCGGCGTCGATCGTCCCGGACGACACGCTCACGGGTTTCGACAACGCGGACGGCTCCAGCCACGCCTCGCGCGCCGCCGCGGCCGCGACCACCCAGGACACCAGCGGGTCGTCGCCGAGGTTGTCGTGGTCGAACCGGTCGCCGACCTGCTCGACCGTGCATCCCGCGAGCAGCTCGGGGGCCCAGAGCTGTTCGTAGACGAGGTGACCGACGAGGTCTCTGACCGACCACTCCCGGCAGGGAGTGCCGAGCGCCCACTGGTCCGGTGCGATCTTCCGCACCCGCCGGTCGAACTCCGTCATCGCCACACCGTGCGCCTGGATCAAGTCCATCCCAGCAGTGCATCAAATCCCGCTCGATCGCGCACCCCGGCATGAGAGTTGGGCCACTCGGACGCAACCCCGATTTCAAACAGTACGAGCGTTCGGCGTAATGTGCACCGGATCCGCCGTGACAACGTTGACACGAGAGGACGACGGACGTGAGCGCCCCTAGCGCCAGCATCTCCGAGCAGGACAAAGGTTTCTTCGGTCACCCCCGAGGCCTTTCCACGCTCTTCTTCACCGAACTCTGGGAACGGTTCTCGTTCTACGGGATGAAGGCCATCCTCGGCCTCTACCTGTGGACAGCCGTGTCCGAGGGTGGCCTCGGCATCGACAAGGCGCTCGCGCTGTCCGTCGTCGCCATCTACGGCACCGCGGTCTACATGTCCGGTGTCGCGGGCGGATGGCTCGCCGACCGCGTCTGGGGCGGCCAGCGCGCCACGTTCTACGGCGGCGTGCTGATCATGTGCGGCCACATCGCGCTGGCGCTGCCCATCGGCATCGCGGGCGTGTACCTCGGCCTGATCTTCATCGTCATCGGCACCGGCCTCCTCAAGCCGAACATCTCCACCGTCGTCGGCGGCCTCTACGAGCAGCACGACGCACGTCGTGACGCCGGCTTCACGATCTTCTACATGGCGATCAACATCGGCGGCTTCGTCTCGCCGCTGATCACGGGTGCGCTCGCGGACGGCATCGGCTTCCACGCCGGTTTCGCCGTCGCCGCGGTCGGCATGGCGCTCGGCCTGATCCAGTACCGCATCGGCCGCAAGAACCTGCGCGGCTCGGCCGCCGTGGCGCCGAACCCGTTGCCCGTGCAGGAGAAGGGCCGCATCTACGGCCTCATCGGTGGCATCGTGGTCGCGATCGGCGCGCTGGGCGTCGTCTCGTACCTGCTCGGTGGCGTCGAGGGCGTCATCCTGATGATCAGCATCATGTCGATCGTGCTGCCGATCACGTACTTCACCGTGATGTACCGCAGCAAGAAGACGTTGCCGGAGGAGAAGCCGCGCGTCCTCGCGTACATCCCGCTGTTCATCGCGGCGGCGATGTTCTGGCTGATCTTCGAGCAGAGCGCGTCGGTCATCGCGGAGTTCGCCGACTCGCACGTCGACAACCACGTGTTCGGCTGGGCGTTCCCGGTCGCCTGGTTCCAGTCGATCAACCCGATCATGATCATCGTGCTCGCGCCGGTCTTCGCGTGGCTGTGGCTGAAGCTCGCCGACCGCGCACCGGGCACGCCGCGCAAGTTCGCCGGCGCGCTCGTGCTGGTCGGTCTGTCGTTCGTGCTCATGTACTTCGCGAGCAACTCGGCGGCCGACGGCAAGGTGACGCCGCTCTGGCTCGTGCTGATGTTCCTGATCATGACCTGCGGTGAGCTCATGCTGTCGCCGGTCGGCCTGTCGGTGACGACGAAGCTGGCGCCGAAGGCGTTCGCATCGCAGACGATGAGCCTGTGGTTCCTCGCGGTCTCGGCCGGTACCGGCGTGGCCGCGCAGCTCGTGAAGTTCTACACGACGAGCCCGTCGGCGTACTTCTTCACGCTGGGCGGCGCGGCGATCGTCCTCGGTGCCGCGCTGGCCGTCGCTGCACCCGCGATCCGGAAGCTGATGGCCGGAGTCGAGTAGAGGGGCACGCTGACACAAGGCGAGAGGGAGGCCCGTCGCGGCGGCGGTGCGGCGGGTCTCCCTCTCGCCTTCAAGAATGCACTACGCAGATGTGTCATTGGGGCACGAACATTGCTCCAGCCGGGTGAAGTCGAGCACGTGCTGCGACGGATTTCGCGCCATGTCAGCTGTTCTTCACCGCCAGTGACCGTTTGGTTTCGTTCGCCCGAACCGGAAGTCGCAACGCGCCGCGGATGAGCTTCGACCTCCGCCGCGCCACCGGGCCGTCCGGCGCGAGGTTCGGGAAGCGCTTGAACAACTCGTGCAACGCGACCGCGCCCTCGATGCGGCTCAGCCCCGCGCCGATGCAGTAGTGGATGCCCGCGCTGAACGCGAGGTGCTCGCGCGCGTTGGACCGCGTCGGGTCGAACTTCAGCGGGTCGGAGAACACCCGCGGGTCGCGGTTCGCCGCCGCCAGCATGAGCATGACCGGCATTCCCTTCGGGAGCGACACTCCCGCCAGCTCAAGGCGTTCCTTCGGCCACCGGATCGTGTACTGCACGGGCGGGTCGAGCCGCAGCACCTCTTCCACGAACCCCTCGGCGTACTCGGGGCTCTGCGCGAGCGGCGCGACGGTGTGCGGGTTCTCGAAGGCCTTCAGCACACCGTTGCTGATCAGGTTCACCGTCGTCTCGAACCCGGCGAACAACAACAACCCAGTGGTGGCAACGAGATCCTCACGGCTGAGGTCGTCGTGCTGCGTCACCAGGTGACTGACGATGTCGTCCTGCGGGTTGCGGCGGCGTTCGTCCATCAGGCCGTCGATGAAGTCGTTGTACTCGATGATCGTGGCGTGCAGGTTCTTGAGCTGCTTGTGCGACCACACGCCGTCGAGCGTCTCCGCGAGCGCACTGCCCCAGCGCGCAAAGGTTTCCTTGTGGTCGTCCGGCACGCCCAGCAGGTCCGCGATGACCTGGATCGGCACCTGCGAGGCGAACTCGCTCACGACGTCGAACCGGCCGTCCAGCCGGTCGAGGTACTGGGTCACGATCTTCTGGATCGACTCGGTGCGGTCCTTCAGCGCCCTGGGCGTGAAGAACGGCTGCACGAGCTTGCGCAACCTGGTGTGGTTGGGCGGGTTCATCATCAGGAACGAGTCCTGCACCGGGTTGACGATCTTCTCGCCGTCCTTGATCAGCGTGATCGGCACCATCGACGCCTCGTCGAAGGTCGCGGTGATGAACCTGTTGTCCCGCAACACCGAGTCGCAGATCTCGCGCGACGGCGTGACGTACGCGCCCATCCGGCTGCGCACCATGTCGCCCTTCGCGCGCACCTTCTCGTACATCGGGTACGGGTCGCGGTCCGGCGGCGAGGCGATGACGCCCGCGTACGGGTCACCAAGCAGCGCGTAGCCGCGAACGAGCGTGCGCAGCGCGAAGAACTGAGCGGTGGTCTTCAGCGTGGACGGCATGCCTCCACATTGCGTGGTAAGTGAAGAACCTTCAAGAGTTGCGACGGTGTCGCCGCACGGTTTCTTCCACCAGATCGAGAACGGGTTCCATGTCGTCGGCCGGGAGCCCCATCGCGAGGTGCGACACCAGGCCCTCCAGCACGAGCTCCAGGAAGCTCGTCAGGACGCTCACGTCGACGTCGTCGCGCAGGTTGCCGGCTTCGCGCTGCCGGATGAGACGTTGCCTCGTGGCGGCCGTCAGCTGTTCGCTCCGCTCGGCCCACCTCGCCCGGAAGTCGGGGTCCGTGCGCAGCCGGCGGGACACCTCGAGACGCGTGCCGAGCCAGTCGGCGGCGTGCTCCTCGTCCCTTTTCTCCGGTTCGTCGAGAAGGTCGCGCATGACCTGGACGAGGCCCTGTTCCGCGACGACGTCGGCCATTCGCAGGGCGTCGTCCTCCGCGAGCGCGAGGAACAGCGACTCCTTGTCGCGGAAGTGGTGGAAGATCGCACCGCGGGAGAGTCCCGTCGCCTCTTCCAGGCGGCGTACCGTGGCACCCTCGTAGCCGTGGCGCGCGAAACAGGAACGCGCGCCGTCGAGAATCTGACGGCGGCGGGCGTCTAGGTGGTCCTGACTGACCCTGGGCACCCGTGAATGGTCGCAGGGGGAGGGCGGGAAATCCAATCCGTACGTACGGATTGGACACGTCCGTCCGTGTGATCTTCGCTCGTGATCCTTTCGTGTGGATCATTGGGCGGGCCTGCGCGAACGCGCGCGGCGCCACCAATATCCTCCACCGCCATGGAGACCCAGGAGTTCACCAAGCTGTCGACGCTCGCCGAGCGTCTCGGGTGGCAGCGGCGTGAGTCCACAGGCGTCCACGTGGTCGATCTGCTGCTCAGTCGCACGGTCTCCGATCTCATCGCCGCTCTGGCGGAGAACCGGGATCGGTAACGGGCTGCGGGTAAGCGCTTTCCCGCAGTTCTCGGAGGGGGTTGACTCCGGATGTCACGCGATGGTGTGATCTGCGCGACAGTTAGGAAAGTTTCTATCCAATAGCTGAACCCGCCGCCGCTCTGAGTGATCCCCCCTACCCGTCTTGTGGGAGGCACAACAGTGGCACCGAACAGAAGCCGGGCGTTACGCGCGCTCGGCACGATGGGTGTTGCCTGTACAACAGCCATCGCAGTGATGTCGGTACCGGAATCGGCCCTCGCGGCGCCGGTCAGGTACGAAGCGGAGAGCGCGACGATCACGCAGGGCGTGGTCGAGTCGAACCACGCGGGATTCTCCGGCACCGGTTTCGTCAACTTCGACAACGTCGCGGGAAGCGCGGTCGAGTTCACCGTGAACGCGTCGAAGGCGGGTCAGGCGAAGCTGGTCTTCCGCTACGCCAACGGAACCGCGGACAACCGGCCGGTCGACGTGAACGTCAACGGCGGCCTCGCGGTCGACGAGCGCGCCTTCGCGGGCACGGGCGCGTGGACGACGTGGACGTCCGTCGAGAACACCGTGAACCTGAACGCGGGCTCGAACACGATCAGGCTGACGGCCACCGGTGCCACGGGCGGTCCGAACCTCGACTACGTCGAACTCGACGAGATCGGCAACCTTCCCGCTCTCGAGCAGGAAGCGGAGAACGCGACGATCTCGCAGGGCGTCGTGGAGTCGAACCACGCGGGCTTCTCCGGCACGGGCTTCGTCAACTACAACAACGTGGCCGGCTCCTACATCGAGTACACGATCAACGCGGAGGCTGGTGGCGAGCACGACCTCACGTTCCGCTACGCCAACGGAACGACGGCCGACCGCCCCGTTTCGGTGACCGTCGACGGTGCTTCCGCGCAGACCGTCTCGTTCCCCGGCACCGGTGCGTGGACGACGTGGCAGACGCGCACCGCGAAGGTGACGCTGAAGGCGGGTCTGAACAAGATCCGCGCGACCGCGACGACCGCGAACGGTGGCCCGAACGCGGACAAGCTGACCGCCGTCCTGGTCGGCCCGCCGGACACCGAGGCGCCGACGCCGCCGAAGAACCTGCAGTTCGTCAGCTCGACGCACAACTCCGTGTCGCTGAAGTGGGAAGCGGCCACGGACAACGTCGGTGTCACCGGCTATGACATCTACCAGCACGGCCAGCTCGTCACGAGCGTCGGCAACGTGCTGGAGGCGACCGCGACCGGTCTGCAGCCCGACACCGAGTACGACTGGACCGTGTTCGCGAAGGACCGCGCGGGCAACGTCTCGCAGGCCTCGAACAACGTGCCCGGCCGCACGAAGCCCGCCCCGCCGGACACCGAACCGCCGACGACGCCGTCGAACCTGCGCTCCACCGGCACGACCGAGACGAGCGCGTCGATCGCGTGGAATCCCTCGACCGACAACGTCGCGGTGACGTCGTACGAGATCTACGTCGACGGCACCCGCAAGCAGAGCGCCGACGGCAACACCACCACCGCGACCATCGCCGGCCTGACCAAGGACCAGGCGTACAAGGTCAAGGTCAGTGCGAAGGACAGGGTCGGCAACGAGTCCCAGTTCTCCAACGAGATCACCGTGACGCCGACCGCCGGTGGGCCGAAGGGCGTGCCGAACCCCGGCACCGTCAACCAGATCGTCGGCGGCGTCGACGTGGCGTGGGGCGTCGCGTTCCTGCCGGACGGGTCGGCGCTCGTGACCGAGCGCGAGACGTTCAACGTCCTGCGCGTGACCGAGTCGGGCAGCAAGACCGTCGTCGGCAAGGTGCCCGGCGCTGTCGGTACCGGCGGTGAGGGCGGTGCCATGGGCATCGAGATCTCGCCGAACTGGGCGTCCGACCGGTTCATCTACGTCTACCACACCTATTCCGGCGGAAACCGGCTGGTCAGGGCGCAGTTCGACGGCGCGCAGCTGTCCGGATGGACCACGTTGCTCGACGGCGTGCCGAAGAACCGGTTCCACAACGGCGGCCGCCTGCGCTTCAGCCCCGATGGCCGTCACCTGTTCATCTCCACCGGTGACGCGCAGAACGGCTCCAACGCGCAGAACATGAACAACAACGCGGGCAAGATCCTGCGGATCAACCCCGACGGCTCCATTCCCGCCGACAACCCGTTCCCCGGCAAGGCGATCTGGAGCTACGGCCACCGCAACGTCCAGGGCCTCGACTTCGACTCGCAGGGCCGCCTGTGGGCCTCGGAGTTCGGCAACTCGTCGCAGGACGAGGTCAACCTGATCACCAAGGGCGGCAACTACGGCTGGCCAGGCTGTGAGGGCACGTCCGGTTCCTGCTCCGGCACCATCCCGCCGAAGAAGACCTGGTCGGTGTCGGCCGCGTCGCCGTCCGGTCTGACGATCATCAACGACCACGTGTTCGTGGCGACCACGCGCGGCGCACGGGTTTACCGGATGCGGATCGACTCGTCCGCCAACCTCGTCGACCAGCAGATCTACTTCCAGGGCACCTACGGCCGGCTGCGCACGGTCGAGGTCGACAAGGAAGGCGACATCTGGCTGACCACGTCGGCGGACAAGGACGGGTCGGCGAACAACGACCGCATCCTGCACGTCGACATCGTGTACGAGGGCGGCGGTGGCGGCGGGTTCGCGCTGACGTCCTCGGCCTTCGCGGACAACGCGATGATCCCGGCCAAGTACACGTGCGCCGGTGACGGCTCGCCGGGCCAGGACCCGTCGCCGCCGTTCGCGTGGACCGAGTCCTCCGGGGCGCAGGCCTACGCGATCGTGTTCGCCGACCGCGTGAACAACGGCAACAAGCTGCACTGGGCGATCTGGGACGTTCCGGCTGCTTCCCGTTCGTTGCCGGAGAATCTCGGCGCCGGCTTCAACGTGCCCGGCCAGGGTTCGGCGAAGCAGAAGGCGATGGGGTCCGGTGCGAATTCGCAGAAGTTCTTCGGACCGTGTCCCGGTGGCTCCACCAACCCGTACACGTTCACGTTGTACGCGTTGAACACCGCCACGGTTCCCGGAATCACTTCTTCGTCGACGATGGCTCAGATCGAGACGGCCATCAAGAACGCGTCCACCGCCAACACGGTGTTGCGCGGACGTTCGAACGCCAGCTCGTAAACCGAGGTCGTGAGGGTGGTTGCGGTCGTCATGGCGGCCGCAACCACCCTTGCTCCGGACCGAATTTTCGCACTCACTCACCGTGTTGCACCGGTCACTCGTGTGTGGTCCGATGGGCTTGTCAGAAACCTCCGCCGCCCATTACCTGGAGGTTCTTTCGTGCGTAAATTCGCAATGGTCGCGCTCTCGTTCTTCGTGGGAATGGCGATAGCGGCGCCGGCCGTCGCCGCCCCGGCTCCACTGGCGCTGACGAGCACGGCGTACAAGAACAACGGCAACATTCCCGACAAGTACTCGTGCGCCTTCGACCACAAGGCCGGCAACGACATCTCCCCGCCTCTGGCCTGGACCGGCGGCGACGTCGCGGCCCAGTCGTACGCCCTTGTGTTCATCGACACCTCGAACGGCGGCAAGCACTGGGCGGCCTGGGACGTCCCAGCCAGTGCGACGGGCCTGCCTGAGGGTCTGAAGAAGGGCTACGACCTCGTCGAACCCGAGCTCAAAGGCGCCCATCAGCGCGCCATGGGCAACGCGTCGGTGAACGAGCAGTTCTTCGGCCCGTGCCCGCGCTCCAAGCACAAGTACGAGTTCACTCTTTACGCGGTGAAGGTGAAGAACCTGCCGGGGATCAACAAGAACTCCAAGGTTGCCGACGTGGAGGCCGCGGCGAAGAAGGCTGCTGTCGGGCAGGCCAAGCTGGCCGGGTTCTCCACCGCGAAGCCCTAGCTCTACGTAGCGGAAATGTGCCCGTGTGCACGCGTGCACACGGGCACTTCACTTGATCCGTAAGGATTTGAGGGCTGCAACTGTCAGACCCCGCGTGTAGCGTCGAGTGCGCCATTCGATCACGGGGAGTGTGGCAGCGTGACAGCGTTGCGTAACCAGCCGGCGCCCGCGAGGTTCGCGGACCGCGCCGAGGCCGAGGCGTACGTCGCCTCGGTCTGCTTCAAACACGGACCTCCGAGGTTGTTCGGCGTGGAGCTCGAATGGACCGTTCACCACGCGGATGACCCGGCTCAGAAGCTCGACAAGCACAGGCTGGCCGCGGCTCTCGGCGAGCACGCGCCACCCACCCTCGTTCCGGACAGCCCCCAGAGGCCGCTACCGAGCGGCACCCCGTTGACCGTCGAACCGGGCGGGCAGGTCGAGATCTCGACTCCTCCCTGCACCAGCCTCCCGGACCTCTTCCAGACGGTCGCCGAAGACATCTCCCACCTCACCGCCATGCTGGCGGACCACGGTCTCGTGCTCGGTGACAGAGGCGCTGACCAGCATCGCAGCCCTGCGCGCATGCTGCAGGTGCCTCGGTACGCCGCCATGGAGCACGCGTTCAACCGGCTCGGCGACGACGGCATCGCGATGATGTGCAACACCGCGGGCCTGCAGGTCTGCCTCGACTTCGGCGAGGAGAAGCACCTGAAGGACAGATGGGCCGCCGTGCACCAACTCGGGCCGGTGCTCATCGCGTTGTTCGCGAACTCGCCGAGCATCGGCGGCATGCACGAGGACTGGGCGTCGGCTCGCATGCGGACGCTCTACGGCACGGATCCCGTGCGCACCAGGCCAAGCGCTGTGTGCGCCGATCCGGCACAGGCCTACGCGAAACGTGTCGTCGACACTCCGGTGATCGTCGTGCGGGGACCGAGTGCGAGTTGGATTCCGCCGCGCGAGCTGACGTTCGCCGAGTGGATCGACGGGGCGCTCGACCGCAGCCCGACGAGCGACGACCTGGACTACCACATGACGACGATGTTCCCGCCGGTGCGGCCGCGCGGGTACATCGAGATCAGATACCTCGACACGCCCGCGCCTGGCGGGTGGATCGCGCCGAGTGCGCTGCTCGTCGCGCTGTTCAGCGACCCGTCCGTTGTGGACGGTGTGCTGGCGGCGACGGAACGGGCCGCCGGGCGGTGGCTCGTCGCCGCGCGGCACGGGATGGCGGACGAACGCATTGCCAGAGCCGCGAAAGACGTTGTCGCGCTGGGCATCGAGTCGTTGCACCGCACCGGTCTCTCATACGACCAGATCAGCACCATCAGCCGGGAGCTTGAGGGGAAGCTGTGACAGAAGAACTCCGCGAGCAGGTGGCGGAGGAACTGTTGCGCTCGCGCGCGCGTTCCACCGCCTTGACCGATGCCGTCGACGAGCACGACCTCGTCCGGCAGCACTCGAAGCTGATGTCGCCGCTGGTCTGGGACCTGGCGCACATCGGCAACCAGGAGGAGCTCTGGCTCGTTCGCGACGTCGGCGGTCGTGAACCGGTCCGGAGCGACATCGACGAGTACTACGACGCGTTCAAGTTCTCCAGGAGCGTGCGGCCCGAGTTACCGCTGCTCAACCCGCGCGAGGCGCGGCAGTACGTCGGTGACGTGCGCGGCAAGGTGTTCGACGTGCTGGAGAAGGTCCCGCTGGAGGGCCGCAAGCTCGTCGAGAACGCCTTCGCGTTCGGCATGATCGTCCAGCACGAGCAGCAGCACGACGAGACGATGCTCGCCACGCACCAGCTGCGCGTCGGCGAACCGGTGCTGCACGCACCGCCGCCGCCCACCGGAAACCTCGTGGCCGCAACGGAAGCGTTCATTCCGGGCGGACCGTTCGAAATGGGCACGTCGGACGAACCGTGGGCGCTCGACAACGAACGTCCCGCGCACACCGTCCACGTCGACTCGTTCTTCATCGACACGACGCCGGTCACGAACGCCGAGTTCGCCGAGTTCATCGCGGCCGGTGGCTACGACGACCGTCGCTTGTGGACAGAAGAGGGCTGGCAGCACAGGACGACCGCCAAGCTCAGCGCACCCCGGTTCTGGCACCGTGAGGGCACCACGTTCACCCGCACCGCGTTCGGCGTCACGGAGCCGGTCGTGCCGGACGAACCCGTTGTGCACGTGTGCTTCCACGAGGCTCAGGCCTACGCGACGTGGGCCGGCAAGCGCCTGCCGACGGAGCAGGAGTGGGAGAAGGCCGCTCGCTACGACCCCGAAACCGGGACGACCAGGCGTTATCCGTGGGGCGACGAGGATCCCGCCGAGATCCACGCCAACCTCGGCCAGCGCCACCTGCGCCCGGCGCCAGTCGGTGCCTACCCCAAGGGTGCCTCGCCCGCGGGCGTGCACCAGCTGATCGGTGACGTCTGGGAGTGGACTTCGACGGACTTCCACGGCTATCCGGGCTTCGAGGTCTTCCCGTACCCCGAGTACTCGAAGGTGTTCTTCGGGCCGGACTACAAGGTGCTGCGCGGCGGCTCGTTCGGTACCGACAAGTCCGCGATCCGGTCGACGTTCCGCAACTGGGACTACCCGATCAGAAGGCAGATCTTCGCGGGCTTCCGCTGCGCCAGGGACGCCTGAGAGATGTGCCGCCATCTGGCTTACCTCGGCCCTGCCCTGCCCCTGGCCAGGCTGCTCTACGACGCACCGCACTCCCTGGAGCGCCAGTCGTACGCACCGGGGGACATGCGGGCCGGGGGAACGGTGAACGTCGACGGCTACGGCGTCGGCTGGTTCCCCGGTCCGGTGCGATACCGGCGCGCCGGCACGTTGTGGAGCGACGCGAACCTGCGTGAACTGGCGAGCACGGAGGCGACGGCGTTCCTGGCAGCGGTCAGGAGCGCCACGGCCGGCATGCCCGTCGCCGACGCGGCCTGTGCGCCGTTCGCCGACGACAAGTGGCTGTTCAGTCACAACGGACGCGTCGACGGCTGGCCGTACACGGTGGAGGGGCTCGCGAAGACGCTGGACGTGACGGATCTGCTGACCATGGACGCGCCGACGGACTCCGCGCTGCTGTGGACGGTGCTGAGACGAAGACTGGAAACCGGGAAGAACCCGGCCCAAACGCTTGTTGAACTCGTGCGGGAGGTCACGGACGCGGCACCGAAGTCGCGCCTGAACTTCTTGCTGACCAACGGAAAAGTGCTCGTGGGGACAACGTGGACACACGCCCTGTGGGTGTTGGAAAAGGGACAGAGCGTGACGCTCGCGTCCGAACCGCTTGACGACGACCCGGACTGGTGGGAGATCCCCGACCGGCACGTGGTCACCGCCGTTCCATCCACTGTGGAGGTTCGACCCGTATGACCGAGCCGGTGCTGGACGTTCATCTCAAACCGGAGGACGCGGCACACGCGCTCCGTGCTGATGTGCGCGCCGGGCTGACCGCGGACCCGAAGTGGGTTTCGCCGAAGTGGTTCTACGACGCGGCAGGCAGCGCGTTGTTCGAGGACATCACGAGGTTGCCCGAGTACTACCCGACGCGCGCCGAACGCGAGGTGCTCGCAGGCAGGGCGAGCGAGATCGCGGCGACGACCGAGGCGCATTCGCTGGTGGAGCTGGGTTCCGGGTCGTCGGAGAAGACCCGGTTGCTGCTGAGCGCGCTTCGCGAGCACGGGACGTTGCAGGAGTTCGTGCCTCAGGACGTGTCGGTCTCGGCGCTCACCGAGGCCGCGCACACGATCATGGCGGACTACCCCGGCCTGCGGGTGCACGGTGTGGTCGGCGACTTCACCCAGCACCTCTCGTTGCTCCCCGGTGAGTCGCCGCGCGTGGTGGCGTTCCTGGGCGGCACGATCGGCAACCTGATCCCTGAGGAGCGGGAGAAGTTCCTCCGCACGGTCCGCGACGTGCTGGATCCGGGGGAGTGGCTGTTGCTCGGCACGGACCTGGTGAAGGACCCCAAGACTTTGGTGCGCGCGTACGACGACGCGCAGGGCGTGACGGCGGCGTTCAACCGGAACGTGCTGAACGTGCTGAACCGCGAGGTCGGCGGAGACTTCGATGTCGACGCGTTCGAGCACGTGGCGTTGTGGAACGCCGAGCAGGAATGGATCGAGATGCGCTTGCGCGCCAAACGAGACATGCGAGTGACGCTCGCAGAGCTCGGCCTCACCGTGGAGTTCCACGAAGGTGAGGAGCTGCGCACCGAGGTGTCGGCCAAGTTCCGCGAGGAAGGCGTGCGGCAGGAGCTGGAAGACGGCGGGTTCTCGTTGCACCGCTGGTGGACCGACACGGAGAGCAGGTTCGCGGTCTCGCTAGCCCAAGCGGTGTAACCGGGACACAACCCGACGTTAGGCGGTACACGCGGCGCGGCCATCGGTGGTGGGCTTCGTCGATGACGTCAACTCCTGCACTAGTGCGTGCCGTGCGCGTGGCGCTGATCAGTGCGCTCGCGCTCGGCACGATCGTTTCCGGTCCGGGCACAGCGTCTGCCCAGACCGAGGCCGCGGCCGTCAGACCCGCAGCCTGGGGGCCTTGCGCGGCGGACGTGCTCGCTGAGATTCCCGCCGCCGAACGCACCAAGGTCAGCTGTGCCGTTCAGGAAGTGCCCGTCGACCACTCGCGGCCGCGCGGTGACTCGACGGGCGTCATCATGATGAAGCGCCCCGCCGGCGACCCGGCGAAGAAGATCGGCTCTCTGTTCATCAACCCCGGCGGCCCCGGTGGCGCCGGTCTGATCTACAGCGCGTACGGCTCTGCCTTCTTCACCCCGGAGATCCTCGAGAAGTTCGACCTCATCGGCTTCGACCCGCGCGGTGTCGGCCGTAGCGCGCCGCTGCGCTGCTTCCGGACCCAGGAAGAGGCCGACGCGGTGAACGTCGGCTGGTTCGCGCTGCCGATCACCAAGGACGAGATCGCGAGCTCCCTGCGGCAGTCCAAGGCCTACACCGACTACTGCAAGATCAACGCAGGTCCGCTGCTGAACCACATGTCGACCGAGGCCGTGGCACGCGACCTCGACGTCATGCGTGAGGCCGTCGGCGACAGGCAGCTCACCTACGTCGGTTTCTCGTACGGCACGCTGCTGGGCGCGACCTACGCGAACATCTTCCCGCACCGGTCGCGCGCACTGGTCCTCGACGGCAACGTCGACCCGCACCTGCGTCTGACCAACGGCGCACAGTACGACCGCGAGCGGGCTCGCGGCTTCGAGATCGCTTTGGACGCGATGTTGAGGCGTTGCGACACGGTCGGCGTGGCGAAGTGCGCGTTCGCGGGTGACGCACGCAAGAAGTTCGACAACATCCGCCAGTCGCTGCGCAAGGGCCCGACGACGTTGCCGGACGGCACCCAGGTCACGCTGACCCAGCTCGTCGGCCGCACGGCGAGCAACCTGTACAGCCCGTCGACGTTCAAGGGCCTGACGGCGTGGCTGCAGTCGATCCACGCCGCACAGAACCCGTCGGCTCAGAACTCGTCGGCCGCTCTGGGCGTTCAGTCCGTTGTGGACGTTCCGGTGCTGAACAACCTGGCCGGCCGGGCGGACGTGCGAGCGCTGCCGGACACCCCGTACACCGCGGACGACTCGTACTACGCGGTGAACTGCACGGACAAGCCGTTCGCCCGCACGAACCGCTTCTGGGAGCAGACGGCCAACAGGTGGGAGAAGGAATCGCCGACGTTCGGTCGTTATCAGGCCGCGTCCGACCTGATGACCTGTCCGACGTGGCCGACGCGCAACCCGGATCGCTGGATCGGTCCGTGGAACCGCAACACGAAGAACCCGATCGTCGTAGTGGGCAACTACTACGACCCGGCGACGCAGTACCTGTTCTCGCAGCGCATGGCCAAGGAACTGGGCAACGCGCGCCTGATCAGCGTCGACGCGTTCGGTCACTGCATTCTCGGTGACTCGGCCGGTGCCGACGCGGCGGTGACGAGGTACCTGGTCGACCTCACCGCACCCGTGCACGGCTCGGTGTTCCAGCCGAACACACAGCCGTTCGCCTGATTCGTCCTGGTCGTGTCCGTCTGAAACGCGGTGGTGGTGCTGAGAAAGCACCACCACCGTTTGGACGTGATCGGGACACAACCCGACGATAGGCGGGTACAAACGATGCACCGTCGGTGATGGGGTGCATCGGTGAAGTCATCTTCTGCATCTGTGCGTGTCATGCGCGGGGCGCTCGTGAGTGCGCTCGTGCTCGGCACCGTTGTTTCCGGCCTGGGCACGGCATCAGCCCAGACCGAGGCCTCAGCCGTCAAGCCCGCTGCCTGGGGGCAGTGCGCGGCAGACGTTCTCGCCGGCCTTCCCGCCAGCGTCACGCCCGAGGAGCGGGTGCGCCTCACCTGTGCCGTCCAGGAAGTGCCCGTCGACCACTCGCGTCCGCGCGCTGACAAGACCGGCATCGCGATGATGAAGCGGCCGGCGAACGACCCGTCCCGCAAGATCGGGACGATCTTCCTCAACCCCGGTGGTCCCGGTGGCTCCGGCCTGCTCCGCGGCGCCGTGTCGAAGAACTACTTCCAGCCGCAGGTGCTCGACCGGTTCGACGTCGTCGGCTTCGACCCGCGCGGCGTGGCCCGCAGCGCGCCGCTGCGCTGCTTCCGCACCCAGGAGGAGTCCGACGCGGTGAACGCGGGCTGGTCCAGCCTGCCCATCACGAAGGAGGAGATCGGCGACACGATCCGCTCGGCCAAGGCCTACACGGACTACTGCAAGATCAACGCCGGTCCGCTGCTGAACTTCATGTCGACCGAGGCCGTCGTGCGCGACCTCGACATCATGCGCGAGTCCGTCGGTGACAAGCAGCTCAACTTCGTCGGCTTCTCGTACGGCACGCTGATCGGCTCGACGTACGCGAACATCTTCCCGCACAAGACGCGGGCGATGGTGATCGACGGCAACGTCGACCCGCAGCTGCGCCTCACCAACGGTGCGGAGTACGACCGGCAGCGCTCCCAGGGCTTCGAGATCGCGCTCGACGCGATGCTGAAGCGCTGTGACAGCGCGGGTGCCGCGAAGTGCGCGTTCGCCGGTGACGCACGCAAGAAGTTCGAGGACATGAAGATGGCCCTGGCCAAGGGCCCGGCGACGTTGCCGGACGGCAAGAAGGTCACGCTGGCCGACGTCATCGGCCGCGTGGCGGGCGACCTGTACTCGATCGCGCGGATCACGCCGCTGGCGGCGTGGCTGCAGAGCATTCACCAGGCGCTGAACCCGTCCGCCGCTGCCACCTTCAGCGTTCAGTCCACTGTGGAACTCGCGGCACCGCTGAACAACAACGGCGGCCGCATGGACGTCGACCCGCTGCCGGACACCCCGTACACCGCGGACGACTCCTACTTCGCGGTGAACTGCACCGACAAGCCGTTCGCCCGCACAAACCGCTTCTGGGAGCAGACGGCCAACAAGTGGGAGAAGCAGTCGCCGACGTTCGGTCGCTACCAGGCCGCTTCCGACCTGCTGGCGTGCCCGACGTGGCCGACGCGCCACCCGGATCGCTGGATCGGTCCGTGGAACCGCAACACGAAGAACCCGATCGTCGTGGTGGGCAACTACTACGACCCGGCGACGCAGTACCTGTTCTCGCAGCGCATGGCCAAGCAGCTCGGCAACGCGCGCCTGATCAGCGTCGACTCGTTCGGCCACTGCATCCTGGGCCGCTCGGCCGGCACGGACGCGGCGGTGGCGAAGTACCTGGTGGATCTCGTCGCGCCCGCTGACGGTTCGGTGTTCCAGCCGAACGCGCAGCCGTTCGCCTGATGCCGTTGCGGAGCGCACTTCACAGGAGTGCGCTCCGCACGATCAGCACCACCGCGCTCGCGCCCGCGACGATCAACGTCGGCGTCCGGATCCCGCCGGCGTCGAACCGCTTGCGCAACGGCCCCGACAGCAAGAACCCCGCCACCAGGAACGGGATCAGCACCACCCCGCTCCACAACTGGTGCCCGGTGACGTTCCCGGTGGCGGTGAGCCCGATGATCGAGACGACGGACCCGAGCGTGAAGAACGCCGCCAGCGTCGCCCTGACCTCCGGCCCCGCCTGGTTCTGGTAGAGCAGCGCGACCATCGGGCCGCCGATCGACGTGGCCGTGCCGAACGACCCGCTCGCCACACCGGCGGTGACCAGCGACGGCGGGGTGGGCTGCGGGCGCCACGAGATGACCGACAGCAGCACGCACACCAGCACCGCGGCGCCGACCACCACGCCGAAGCTCTTCTGGTCGAGCGAGTCGACGATCCAGATGCCGATGACGGTGCCCGGCAGGCGGCCCAGCATCGCCCAGCCGACCCCGCGCCAGTCGACGTGGCCGAACTCCCTGACCAGCGACATCATCGCGTGCGCGCTGGCGACCACCAGCACGGGCACCGGGACGAGCGCCGGGTCCAGCAACGCGAGCAGCGGCACGGCGATCAGCGCCAGGCCGAAACCGATCAGGCCCTGCAGCAAGCCTCCGAACGCGACCACGACCCCGGCGGCCGCCAGCAATCCCCAGGACATGGTTAGCAAGGCTACAGATCGGTCTTCTCTCCTGCGGACAGGTTTCTTTCGCCGTTCGCCTGGCGTTGGTCAAGCGCACTTACGATCCGCGCCATGACCGCGTCCCGTCGTTCCTTCCTGCTCGGCACCGGTGCGACCGCCGCCGCTGCCGCCCTGGTCACGCCCGGTTCCGCGACCGCTGACATCGTTGTCGCTCCGGGTCGTCCCGACCCGGAGTCGCGCAGGTTCACGCTCGCCGTGATCCCGGACACGCAGTACATGTTCGATCTCGACCGTGGCGACTCGGCGCCGTTGAAGGCGACGTTGCAGTACCTGATCGACCACCAGAAGTCCGAGAACATCGTCTTCGTCAGCCACCTCGGCGACCTGGTCGAGAACGGTCAGAAGAGCGAGATCGACGACATCGGCGAGCGGTTCGAGGTGCTCGACCGCCGTCGCGTCGGGTACAGCGTGCTCGCGGGCAACCACGACCTGCCGGACTCGCGCACCGACGACCAGCGTGGGCACACGCCGTACCTGGACGCGTTCGGGCCGCGGCGGTTCCGGCACTCGCCGACGTTCCGCGGCGCGAGCGCTGATGGGTACAACTCGTACCACGTGTTCCGCGCGGCCGGTCAGGAATGGCTGGTCCTGGCGCTGGACTGGCGCATGTCCGCCAAGGGTTTCGAGTGGGCGCGCTCGGTGCTGAAGCAGCACCCGAAGCTGCCCGTCATCCTCACCACGCACGAGCTGGTCTACGACGGCAACGACGGTGTCGCGGTGATGTCCGACTACGGCCGCAAGCTGTGGGACCAGCTGATCAAGGACAACGACCAGATCTTCCTGACGCTGAACGGCCACTTCTGGCCGCCGGCCCGTGCGACGCTGCGGAACACCTTCGGCAACGACGTGCACGTGCACATCACGAACTACCAGGACCGCTACTACGGTGGCGGCGCGATGATCCGGCTCTACCACTTCGACCTGGACCGCAAGACGATCGACGTGCGCACGCTGTCGCCGTGGCTGCTCGGCAAGAAGACGCTCAACCCGTTGGAACGCAAGGAGATCGAGCTGACCGGGCCGGTCGACCGGTTCAGCGTGCCGATCGACTTCGAGCAGCGGTTCGCCCGCTTCGACCCGCCGGTGCTGCCTCCCGCCCAGCCGGTGCGCGACGTGCTGGTGCGCGGCACGGTCGCGTACTGGCGGCTCGGTGAGGGCCTGAAGGACCTGTCGGGCAACGGGAACGACCTCATGCAGACCGGCTCGTTGACCGCTGGGGACGATCACCACCGGTTCGCGCCGTCGCACCGCTCGCTGTACTTCGGCAAGAACGGCTATCTGTCCACTGTGGATTCGGCGTCCCTGAACAGGGAAACGTTCGAGCGCGGGTACACGATCGAGCTGTTCCTCAAGCTGCCCGCGGATTTCAACCACCCGTGGTGCGGCCTGTTCACGAAGCTCGCGCCGGGTTCGGCGGCGGGCAAGACCGGTGACGACCCGAGCGAGCCGATCGCCACGCTGAACCTCGCGGGCGGTGGCGGGCTCCAGTGGGCGGTGTTCCCGCGCAACCTGCCGGGCCTGTCCACGAACTGGGGCCACGAGATGGACTTCGAGACGTGGTGGCACGTCGCGGTGGTCAACGACGGCGTGCACACCACGATGTACGTCGACGGATCTCCCTTGCTGCGCAACCCTTCCACGCCCGCGCGAGGCATCTCGACCGCAGGCGACCCGTGGCTCGTCGGTGCCTACGCGTACAACAAGGTCGTCGAGAAGTCGTTGCACGGCTGGATCGGCGACATGCGGATCGTGAACCGGCCGTTGGACCGCTCCGAGTTCATGCGGTCGAAGGCAGCCCGAACTTCGGGAACAGACTGAGGTCGAAGAACGAGGAGACGCGCGTGATCCGGCCGTTGCCGACTTTCAGCACCTGGAGGTTGAACGGCCGGAACACGCCGTCGGCGTCGCGCAGGTACAGGCCGTAGGCGGGCTGGCCGTTCGCTTCCACTGCGATCATGCGCGCGCCGTGCGGCACCGCGGGGCACTGGTTGGTGAGGTGCCAGGCGACCATGTCGGGGCCGTGGTACCACTGCGGGTACGGCGGCATCTCCCAGACGACGTCCTCGGCGAACATCCCGATGATCGCCGGGATGTCCTTGGCCTCGAACGCTTTCACCCACCGGTCGAGCAACGGCTTGGCGTCCGCCGGTTCGATGACCTCCTCTTCGGTGAGGTCCTTGAGCTGCGCGTGAGCCCGTTGCAGGGCGCTGTTGACGGCCGCCACGGTCATGTCGAGCTCGTCGGCGGTCTCGGCGGCGCTCATCCTGAGGACGTCGCGCAGGATCAGCACCGCGCGTTGCCGCGGCGGCAGGTGCTGCAGAGCGGCGACGAACGCCAGCCTGGTGGACTCGCGTTCGGTGACGATCGCGGCGGGATCGGTCGGGAACGGCTCCAGCCACGGGATCTCGTGGTCCTGGGCGAGCGGGTCGGTTTCCGTGGCGCTCGTGGCCAGGCCGAACGGCAGCGGTCGTTTGGTGCGGGTGTCGAGCGCGGTGAGGCAGACGTTCGTCGCGATCCGGTACAACCACGTGCGGACCGATGACCGGCCCTCGAACTTGCCGTACGCCTTCCACGCACGCAAGTACGTCTCCTGCACCAAGTCCTCGGCGTCGTGCAGCGAGCCGAGCATCCGATAGCAGTGCACGAGCAGTTCCCGTCTGAACGGGTCCGCGGCGGTCGCGAAGTCCACTGTCACCCTTGCACTCTAATCGCGTTCCGCAGCCTCGTGATGAGGACTTCCACGTGCTCCTTCAACTCCGGTGGCTCGTGCACGTCGAAGTCGAAGCCGAGGAACAGCAGGTGGAACACGATCCGGTCGAGGGATTCGGCACCTGTGCGCATGAGGCAGGAGTTGTCATCGATCGGTTCCAGCGACACGGCCGTCGGCGAGGTGCGTTCGGCGACGGTCTGCAGCGGCGCGCGGATCGTCAGGACCGCCTGGTAGGTGTAGACGCTCGAGGCGACCTGGCGTGAGACGAACTCGCCCAGGTTTTCCGCCGGTGGTTCCCTGGGCGTGAAGCGCGCGGCGAGCGTCGGTTCGGTGGTGATGCGATCCACTCGGAACGTTCGCCAGTCCTTTTTGGACACGTCCCACGCGACAAAGTACCAACGTCTTCCGGTGTGCACGAGGCCGTGCGGTTCCACGAGACGTTTCGCGGGCTCGCCGTGCGTCGAGGCGTAGGTGAACCGCAGCTGCTGGTGGTCGCGGCAGGCGGCGGCGATGATCGTCAATGTCTCCGGGTCGACGGTCGGGCCCGCCGCCACCAGGGGAGTGGTGTGCATCTGGAGCGCCTGGACCCGCCTGCGAAGTCTTGCCGGCAGAACCTGTTCCAGCTTCGTGAGCGCGCGGACCGACGTCTCCTCGATGCCCGAGATCGTGCCGTTCGCCGCTGTTCTGAGCCCTACCGCGACGGCCACGGCCTCGTCGTCGTCGAGCAGCAGCGGCGGGAGCTCCGCGCCGGCCCCGAGCTGGTAGCCGCCGGTCGCGCCGGGCAGTGAGGTGACGGGGTAGCCGAGGCTGCGGAGCTTGTCGACGTCGCGGCGGATCGTGCGCACGTCGACGCTGAGCCGGTCGGCGAGCTCCGGGCCCGTCCAGTCGCGCCGCACCTGCAGCAAGGAGAGGAGCTTCAGCAGCCGTGCGGACGTCTCCAGCATGTGAGGAAGTCTAGATTCCATTGCGGACAACGGCCTGTGGTGGCTAGGGTTTGCCGTATGACTGCCGGGTCGGCCTCGTGCCGTGAGCGGAACGGTTGCCCGGCCCTGACTTGATCAGGGCCCCTCCAGCCCCGCGCCTATCCACATCGGGATACGCGCTCGGGAGAGGAGGTGATGCGCAATGCTTCCCAACGTTGGTGATGTCTTTTCGGGGAAGGTCGTCTCGACCGTTCCCTTCGGGTCTTTCATCGAGCACCCCGCCGGTGCACACGGGCTTCTGCACGGCCGCCAGGCCGAGGTGGGCTCGTCGGTGCAGGTGAAGGTGCTGGCTGTGGACTCCGAGCAGCAGCGTTTCAGCCTGGAGCTGGCGTGATGTGAGTACTCGGGCAGAGGCGCCCTGCCCGAGTTTCACGGCTTTCGGTAGTCCGCGCACTCGACGATCAGGCGGTCGTGCAAGGTCCTGCGGTGCCCCAGTTCCTGGGGCGCCGGACCCAGCGCGTCCGCTGGGCTCGTGACGTCGTGCAGCAGCCGGTACAACACGACATCCGTTGCGGTGAAAAGCCACTCGTCCGCTTTGCCGGGCGGTGCGGCCGGTCCGAGCATGTTCTCGAACCACGCCGGGAACAGCAGATCGCGCGCGACCGCGTCCTCGATGCGGGCGCGGATCTTCTGGCGTGCCTCCGCAACGGCTTCATTGCCCGCTGACTTGGCAGCGGTGTCTTTGGCGTGCGTGTTGTCGTCCGGTGCTTCGGGGCGTTCCTGCTTGGTGATCGTCCGCCATTGTTTGTACTTCTTGCGCCACAACGACTCCGCGTTCGGCGGGAGTGTGGTGAGGGCTTCGGCGGCGTCGATCGCCTCGTGGGCTGCCTTGTCGTACGCGGCTATGGCTTTGCGGGTGTCTTTGGCTTCCTGCGGCGTGAACGTCTTGCGCGCGTAGGCTTCCTGGCCGGCGAGGATCTTGGCGATGTCGGATCTGGTGATTTCGGGCCACTCGTCGAAGTCGGCCCTCTCGGTGTCGCCCGCCCTGACTTTCCTGTTGAGCGCCACCAGAAGACGTTCCAGGCGGTGCACACTTTCCGCCAGTTCGGTGATGCGATCGTTGGTCTTGGTGACCTTGCGCGTGGTGTCGCGGAGCTGGTTGGTCGTGCTGAGCTTGTGCTGGGCGGCGTCGGTCTGGGCGTCGTCGAGGCGGGTCGTGACGGCTTTGAGGTCCTTTTTGAGACGCTCGATCTTGTCGTCGAGGGCCTTGACCGGGTCGATGTTCACTTGAGCGTCCTCCATGCCCACCAGGCGACGCCTGCCGCGGTGATGAGTGTCGCCCATCCGTTCGCCACCGGGGTGAGGAGTGTGGCTGTCAGCGCCGCGGTGATCGCAATGGTCCTGGCTCGTGGCTCCCAGATCTTGCGGCCGACCGGGTCCACCAGGACGGCCGCGGCTGTTGCCACCGCTACGAGCAGGGAGAGCAGGGACCAGCCGTCGAACCAGCCGATGGCGACGATCAGAGCCGCTGTGGTGGTGGCCGCGGCTGTGGCTCGGTTCGGGATGGTCAGCCTGGCTTCCTCCACGTCTTTGCGGGCTTGCATCACCGCTTCGACCTCCTCGTCCGTGGTGGCGAGGAGGGCGGGGAAGTCGGGGCTGCCGGGGCCTGCGGCTTGAAGGGCTCGTAGGGCTGTTCGCAGAGCGTGCTGGCGGTCGGCCAAGCGGGCGAACGGATCGGCTGCCATGCCCCGAAATCGTGATCAAGGAGGGTGGGTGGGTGCTAGACCGGTGGGCCGAGTTGGTCCGGTTGCCGACGAACTTCCCTCACTCGGACTAGTGCCGGCCGGGTCACGACTTCCGCCGCGCCCCTGGTGGCCAGACCACCTCGATCGGCACGCCGGACGCCCGTGCCTGCTCCACCACGTCCGCCGTGCCGCCTTTGCCCTGGGCCGGTACGCCGTCCCACACCGCGATGAGCATCTCCACCGAGGCGAGCATGCGTTCGTTGGCGGCCACGTACGCCAGGCGGCCGGAAGACATGTGCGGCAGGACGCTGACCACCGTGGCGGCGGCGCGGAGCTCGTCGTACTCGGCCACCTGGTGCGGTTTCAGGCGGTCCCGGTAGTCCAGGGCGGGCAGGACCACCTCGACCTGGCCGCCGAGGTCCAGCACCGCCCTGGCGAACACCTGGTCGGCGCCAGGAGCCAGGCAGGTGACGCCGACCAGGGGGTGTCCCAGGCGTTCCAGGACCTCGGTGATCGCGGCCCGGACGGCCGGGACGCAGTCGGGGACCAGGTTGCTGTGCCCGGTGATGCCCACACGCATCAAGCGGTCCGGATCGCTCGGATCGCGTCGCGGGTGTCCTGCACGGCGGGGATGTGGCGATGCCGTGCCGCTTCCTTGGCGAAGTCCTCCAGTTTGCGCAGGACGCGCCCCGAGGAGAGCTTCGCCGCCGTCGGCAGGACCTCGTTGATCAACCCACACGCCGCCTCCGGGTCTCCCGCGACCATCTTGGTGCGTGCCAGTCCGATCACGTCGAAGGCGCGGTTGCGCACCTTCGACGGGTCTCGCAGCGCCAGGGCCCGCCGGATGTGCTGTTCGGCGAACACGGCCTGGGCCGGGTCGTGCATGGCGAGGTCGCGGCATCGCGCCCCGATCACGCCCTCCAGCTCCGCCTCGTCGAAGCTGTGCAGGTAGCGCGGTTCGACGTCCGCGACACGGTGCGAGAAGCTGTCCTGTGCCATGCCCACGGCCTGGTGGAACTCGCGGGTCTTGCCCATCTGCGCGTAGGCCCAGGCCTCACGGGTGAGGAGCAGGGCCTTCAGTGTCGGCGTGCCCGTCCTGCGGGTGCCGTACTGGCCCAGCTGCACGAGTTCCAGGCCGTCCTCCGGGCGGCCCAGGTCGAACATCTGCCTCGCCATGGCTGCCAGGCAGAGGGCCGCGAAGCCGTCGTTGTGGCCGGCCTTGGCCATGCGGATGGCCAGCACGTAGTAGCGCTGGGCCGCGTTGTGCAGGCCCGCGTCGAACGACATGCTCGCCGCCACCTTGGACAGCTCGGCGCCGATGAAGAACGCCCGTTCCGTCGTCGGGCCCGCCGGCGCGCGCTGGAGGCGTTCGGCCAGCTCGTCGAGCTGCCCGAGCACGGCCTTGCGCGCCAGTCCGTATCCGCCACGGCCGCCCCACCCGCGCAGCCCGTCCGCGACGTGCTGCAACGCGGCGAGCTCCTCCTCGCTGATCGCCGAGTGCGACGACCACTTCGACAGGTTCTGCAGCGGGTGCAACCATCGCTGCAGCGGCTCGACCAGTGCGGATCCCACCGTCACCGCGGCGGCTCCTGTGAGCGCCGCTCGTCTGCTGATCGCCAAGTCGCTCCTCGCCGTCTCCTCGACCGAACGGGCAATGCTCGTCGCCTCCCAGGGGGCGGCGAGCACGTCTGGCGGGCCTGTGTCTCGAGAGCCCGCCTGAGCTGGGATGACGACTCGGTCGAACCACAGTCGTTCGCCCGGTACACCGAGCACCAGTGCGAAGTGGCGCAGCCGGTCGAGCCGGTCGATCTGGTTCTCGCCCGACTCGTAACGCGAGAGCTGCGCCTGGCTGATGCCGAGCCACGCCGCCATGCGGTCCTGCGTGACCCGGCTCAAGTGCTGGGGGTGGTGCCGGTACGCGGAGATCAGCGCACCCATGTCGCGGTCGGTGCAGGCGGCCGCGATCGCGGGGTGGTCCCAGAAGTCGTTCGGGACCTCAGGTGGGCCGTGCACGCCGGAACGAGCGTTGCGGCGGCACCGGTGACACAGCCGATCGGTGTTGTCGGCGGCGATGAACGCCCCACACGGGCAAGCGCGCCTGGATTTGGGTCTCGCGGTATCCATCGGCATCGCCCCCGTCACTGAGCGTTTTCCAAGTGTACGGAGCTGTGATCGTCAGTCCATCCATCTCATGCATAAGACGTAATGAATACGCGTGTCGCAGTCCCGGTACCTCCGTGCGGCGGATGAGCTTCATACGTCCGCTGCATGAGGCCAATGCACGGGCCGAGTGGTGTTGGCGTGATGTGAGACGCACCCTGCACATCGTCAGGTCGCGGGTCGATCCCCGTGGCCTGCCAGTGCCTGACCCACCAACGGGGAGGACGACCGCCGATGAGCCTCACGACCGCGGAGACCGGCACGGGCAGTGCCGGGATCCCACAAAACAGGGGACACGCACGGGCGATCGGGGAAGCCATCGCCGGCTACCGGTTGCTCGGCTGGCAGGTGACCGTCACCGAACAGGGCGTGTTCCTGCCCCTCGGTCCCGCCACCACCGCACTGGCCATGCCGGCGCGCATCGGGTCACGCGTGCTGGCAGACCTGAAGTCGCGCATGCTCGCCGGTCCGGTCACCGTCATCCCCGGCCCCCGCGAGCACTGGATCTTCCTCGCCGAACTGGTGGCCTTGCTGCCGACCCACCTGAAGGCGCCGCCGGAGGTCCAGTTCGTGCGCTCGCCGCACCGGATCGCGCTTCCACCCACGATGACCAGGTACGGATCGCTGCGCTGGGCGAACCCGCCGTCGCACTCGCGGCACTGGTTCCCGCCGTTCACCGCCGTGCTGGCACTGGCCCGGACGGCTGCCGCGGAGGACCAGCGCCGATAATCGGTGCTCGTGGATCGTCGTTCAGTGTTGTTGTGCGGGCTCGCTGCCGCTGTTGTGAGCGCTTGTGGCGAGCCTGCTCCTCGCAAGACGGGTGGTGTCGGGACCGCCCGGCCCGGGGATCGCGTGACCGCGGCTTCTTCCGTGCCTGTCGGCAGCGGCGTGCTGGTGGACATGCCCGGCAACGCCCAGCTGTTGGTCGTTCAAGCTCAATCGGGTGAATTTCGCGCGTTCAACCCCGCGTGCCCGCATGTGGGTTCTTTGGTCAATCCTCCTGCCAACGGAGTCATCACCTGCCCGTTGCACGGGAGCGCTTTCGACCCTTCTTCCGGCGCCGTCCGCAAAGGACCTGCGACTTCAGGGCTCGTCGAGGTGACCATCGCTCGTTCAGGAGACGATTTGGTGCTGGGCTGAGACCTGTGCGTTTGCTGTGCATTGGGCTCGGCGCTGAACTCTCGCTGACCGGTTCGCGTAATGCTGTGGTGTGACCCCGGACATCCACCACCACGGAGGAACGGTCGTGAACACCGAAAGCCTGGTCAGCAGGCGAGCGGCATTGTGCGGAATCGCGGTTGCCCTCGCTGTGCCCAGCGGACTCGTGACCGCGTGCAGTTCTGGTTCGACCGGTACCGGATCCACACCCACACAGGGTGGTTCGACTCCCACGGGCTCCACCGGTTCCAGCGGTACCGCGCTCGTCGCTCTGGCTGATGTTCCAGAAGGCGGCGGCGCTGTCGTCGACGCTCCTGGTGGCAAGAAGATCGTCGTCGCGCGGATTTCCGCCACCGAGGTGAAAGCTTTTGACGCGACCTGTCCGCACCAGGGCTCCATGGTCGCGGAACCTTCCGGCGGCACCATCACGTGTCCGTCGCACGGCAGCCAGTTCGGTGCTGCCGACGGCGCCGTGAAGAAGGGGCCGGCGACGACCGGTCTGCGTGCGGTCTCGGTGAAGGTGGACGGGGATCAGGTCGTCCTGACCTGACCCTTTCTGTCTTTGTCAGACGTCGTCGATAGTCTTGACGGCGTGGCAGATCCCTCGACGTATCGCCCCGCTGTGGGCACGATTCCTGAGGCTCCCGGCGTCTACAGGTTCCGCGACGCCGGTGGCCGGGTCGTGTACGTCGGCAAGGCGAAGAGCTTGCGCGGCAGGCTGAACTCGTACTTCGCGGATCTCGCCGGGCTGCACCCGCGCACGCGCCAGATGGTGACGACGGCGGCCTCCGTCGAGTGGACGGTGGTCGCCACCGAGGTCGAGGCGCTGCAGCTCGAATACAACTGGATCAAGGAGTTCGACCCGCGGTTCAACGTCCGGTACCGCGACGACAAGTCGTATCCGGTGCTGGCCGTGACGCTCTTCGAGGACTACCCGCGGCTGCACGTGTATCGCGGCCCGCGCAAGAAGGGCGTGCGGTACTTCGGGCCGTTCGCCCACGCGTGGGCGATCCGCGAGACGCTGGACCTGCTGCTGCGCGTGTTCCCCGCCCGCACGTGCTCGGCCGGAGTTTTCAAGCGGCACAACCAGATCGGGCGTCCCTGCCTGCTCGGGTACATCGACAAGTGCTCGGCGCCGTGCGTCGGCAAGGTGACCGCGGACGAGCACCGCGAGATCGTCGAGGACTTCTGCGACTTCCTGGCGGGCAAGACGGATCACATGATCCGGCGCCTGGAACGCGAGATGGCCGCCGCGGCGGAAGAGCTGGAGTTCGAACGCGCGGCGCGGCTGCGCGACGACCTCGGCGCTCTGCGCCGCGCGATGGAGAAGCAGGCGGTCGTTCTCGGCGACGGCACGGACGCGGACGTGATGGCGTTCGCGCAGGACGAGCTGGAGGTCTCGGTCCAGGTCTTCCACGTGCGCGGCGGCCGGGTGCGCGGGCAGCGCGGCTGGGTGCTGGACAAGGTCGAGGCCATCGACGACGCGGCGCTGGTCGACCAGTTCATCATGCAGTTCTACGGCGACAACACCGAAAGCACCCCACGCGAGGTGCTGGTCCCGGTGCTGCCGGACGACGCTCCGGCGTTGGAGGACCTGCTGTCCGAGCAACGCGGCTCGCGGGTCGTGCTGAGGGTTCCGCAGCGCGGCGACAAGCGCGCGCTGATGGAAACGGTGGCCCGCAACGCCGCCGAGGCGTTCGCGCAGCACAAGCTCCGCCGCGCCGGCGACCTGACTGCACGTTCGGCCGCCCTGCAGGAACTGCAGGACGCGCTGACTCTGGACACCGCGCCGTTGCGCATCGAGTGCATCGACATCAGCCACGTCCAGGGCACGGACGTGGTGGCCTCGCTGGTCGTCTTCGAGGACGGCCTGGCCCGCAAGTCGGAGTACCGCCGCTTCGCCGTCCGCGAGGCCGCCACCGAAGGCGACGTCGCGTCCATCGCCGAGGTGGTCCGCCGCCGCTTCCAGGCCATGCTGCGCGAGACCGCCTCCGGCGGCCCGAACCCCGGCATCGACCCGGACACCGGCAAGCCCCGCAAGTTCGCCTACCCGCCCAACCTCCTGGTGGTCGACGGCGGCGCCCCCCAAGCCGCCGCCGCGGCCGACGTCCTGGCCGAGCTCGGCATCACCGACGTGGCCGTGGTCGGCCTGGCCAAGCGCCTGGAGGAGGTCTGGGTCCCCGGCGAGCCCGACCCGGTGATCCTGCCCCGCACCAGCGACGCCCTGTACCTGCTGCAGCGAGTCCGCGACGAGGCCCACCGCTTCGCCATCGCCTACCACCGCCAGAAGCGCTCGAAGCGCATGACGGCGTCCGAGCTGGACGAGGTGCCGGGCCTCGGCGAAACCCGCAAAGCCGCGCTGCTCAAGCACTTCGGCTCTGTCCGCAAGCTGCGACAGGCCACAGTGGACGAGATCAGCGGCGTGCCGGGCGTGGGCCGCCGCACCGCCGAAGCCGTGGTAGCCACGCTCGCGTCGCCTTCGCCGTCGGCGGCGTCGTCAGAGGCGAAGCCCTGATGGATGCCGGACTTCCCGTCGCGCAAGCCTCATCCATCTCACCGGTCACGCCAGTTCCTTTCGTGGTGCGGTCGGCCCGCGGACCGGGTGAGGATCGTGACCGCGACCACGGCACGACCGTCTCAACTGCCGAACCCGCCGCGCGCGAGGCCATTCCAGTGGAGACTCAGAGCGGGCGCGCCGGGTCGTGGCGTGGCCCTCAACACCGAGCTTGCCCAAACGAGAGCGTCAGTCGCTCATGAACAGGTAACGGAGTCGTAGTCGTGAACGCGGAGAAGTCCGGCATCGAAGTCGCCGTGGTGACCGGGCTGTCCGGTGCGGGCCGCAGCACCGCGGCCAAGTGCCTGGAGGACCTCGGCTGGTTCGTCGTGGACAACCTGCCACCGGAACTCATCGCCACCATGGTCGAGCTCGGCGCGCAGGCGCGTGGGGCGATCACCAGGGTCGCTGTCGTCATGGACGTGCGCAGCCGCGCGTTCACCGAGGACCTGGCCGCCATCATCAAGGACCTCGACGCGCGCGGGTACAAGCCGCGCGTGCTCTTTCTCGAAGCCACCGACGACGTTCTGATCCGCCGCTTCGAGGCGGTGCGCCGCGGGCACCCGATGCAGGGTGACGGGCGCCTGCAGGACGGCATCGAGGCCGAGCGGATCCTGCTCACGCCGCTCAAGCAGGAAGCCGACCTCGTGCTCGACACGTCCGCGCTGAGCATCCACCAGCTGCGGGCCAAGATCGAGGACACGTTCGGCACCGAGGCCGCCACCAGGACGCGGGTCACCGTGCTGAGCTTCGGCTACAAGTACGGCCTGCCGATGGACGCCGACCTCGTCATGGACGTGCGGTTCCTGCCGAACCCGTTCTGGATCCCCGAGCTGCGCGAGCAGACGGGGCTGGACGGCGAGGTGCGCAACTACGTGCTGTCGCAGGAGGGGGCGGACGAGTTCCTCGACCGCTACCACGAGCTGCTGCGGTTGATCGGCGCCGGCTATCGGCGTGAGGGCAAGCGCTACCTGACGCTCGCCATCGGGTGCACCGGTGGCAAGCACCGCAGTGTGGCGCTGTCCGAGGAGCTCGCGGCACGGCTGGCCAGCGAGGACGGCATGGCGGTCAAGGTCGTGCACAGGGATCTGGGACGCGAGTGACGAAGTTGAAGGCTGTTGCTCTGGGCGGTGGGCACGGGTTGCACGCGACGCTGACGGCGTTGCGGCGGGTGACCGGCGACGTGACGGCCGTGGTGACCGTCGCGGACGACGGGGGCTCGTCGGGACGCCTGCGTCGCGAGCTCTCCCATCTCCTGCCGCCGGGTGACCTGCGCAAAGCGATGGCGGCGCTGGCGGGGGAGGACGAGTCCAGCAGGCTGTGGACGTCCCTGTTCAAGCACCGCTTCGGCGGCACGGGTGCCCTCGCTGGCCACGCGGTCGGCAACCTGGTGATCGCCGGGCTGCTCGAGCAGCTCGGCGACCCCGTGGCGGTGCTCGAACTCGCCTGCGAGCTGCTCGGTGTCCAGGGGCGGGTGCTGCCGATGTCGAACGAGCCGCTCGACATCGAGGCGGACGTCGTGGGCCTGGACGAGGACGAGAAGGTCGTCCGCCGCATCCGGGGGCAGGTCGCCATCGCGACCACGCCAGGACTCGTGCAGCGCATCCGTCTGACAGCCCCGAACGGGCGACCTGTCGGCTGTCCGCAAGCAGTACAGGCTGTACTTGACGCCGATCTCGTGCTACTCGGCCCCGGATCGTGGTTCACCAGCGTGTTGCCGCATCTTCTCGTGCCCGAACTGCACGACGCGCTCGTGCGCACGCGGGCAAAGAAGGTCCTTGTGCTCAATCTTGTCCCCCAACCGGGGGAAACCGCCGGTTTCTCTCCGGAGCGCCATTTGGACGTAGTCTGCGAACACGCACCCGAGCTGAAGGTGGACGCGGTGATCGCGGACGTCGACTCGGTCCCCACCCCGGACCGGCTGACGCGAGCCGCCTCGGCACTGGGAGCGCAGACGCATCTGGCCAAGATCGCCGCACCGGACGCCGCTGAGCGGCATGATCCGGAGGCACTTGCCGGTTGCCTGAGGCAGGTGGTCGATGAGACCGGAGTGGGAGGGACAAGCCCGTGGCGATGACGTCGGCGGTCAAGGACGAGCTGAGCAGGCTCGCGGTATCCAAGACCTGTTGCCGCCGCGCGGAGGTGTCCTCCCTGCTCAGGTTCGCGGGCGGTCTGCACATCGTGTCCGGCCGGGTCGTCGTCGAGGCGGAGCTCGACCTGGGCTCCGCGGCTCGCAGGCTCCTCAAGGAGATCCAGGCACTCTACGGCCACCACGCCGAGGTGTTCACGATCCAGTCGAACGGCCTGCGCAAGGGCACCCGCTACGTGGTCCGCGTCGTGAAGGACGGCGAGGGTCTCGCTCGCCAGACCGGGTTGCTGGACCCGCGCGGCCGTCCTGTCCGCGGCCTGCCCGCGCCGGTCGTGTCCGGTGGTGTGTGTGACGCAGAAGCCGCGTGGCGCGGCGCTTTCCTCGCCCACGGTTCGCTCACCGAACCCGGCCGCAGCTCCTCGCTGGAGATCACTTGCCCCGGACCTGAGGCGGCGCTCGCGCTCGTCGGTGCCGCGCGGCGGATGGGGATCGCGTCGAAGTCGCGTGAGGTGCGCGGGGCCGAACGCGTGGTGATAAGGGACGGCGACGCCATCGGGGCGATGCTGACCAAGCTCGGGGCGCACGACAGCGTGATGGCGTGGGAAGAGCGGCGGATGCGGCGTGAGGTCCGCGCCACCGCGAACAGGCTCGCCAACTTCGACGACGCGAACCTGCGCCGGTCCGCACGGGCCGCGGTCGCGGCGGCGGCACGGGTGGCGCGGGCGTGGAGATCCTCGGGCCCGGAGGCGCCGGATCACCTTGCCGCGGCCGGCCAGTTGCGGCTGGCGCACCGGCAGGCCTCGCTGGAGGAACTCGGCCAGCTGTCGGATCCGCAGATGACCAAGGACGCGGTGGCCGGTCGCATAAGGCGGTTGCTGGCCATGGCGGACAAGCGGGCCAAGGACCTGGGGCTGCCGGACACGGAGTCCGCTGTCACGGCGGAGATGCTCGAAGCCGAGGTCTGAGCCGAACCGAGCGGCTCTACGGCGTGTGGCGGCCGGCCCACACCGCGAGCTGAGCCCGCGACCGCAATCCCAGCTTGGTTCGCGCGTGCGTGACATGTCGGGCAACGGTGTGGGGCGAGATGCCCAGCCGTTGCCCGATCTGCCGGTTCGTCAGCCCCTCGGCGACCAACGTCGCGACGTGCAGTTCGCGTGCGGAGACCAACCCGTCCTGATCCTCCGCGAGAGGCTGCGCGGTCAGGGCGTAGGAAACGGCCTGTGCCAAGGACATCCGCTCACCCGTTGACTCCGCGGCGCGCAGGCGCCCGGCGGTGATCCGGTCGCGGCACACGGAACGGGCCTCGTCGAGCCGCTCCTGCCAGTAGGGCTCGGCGCGGAAGTCGTAGCGGGCGCGGACGACGGACGCGGCGGTGAGGAGCGAGAGAGCGCGTTCGTCGTCCGAGCCGACGCCGACCAAACCCAACGCCAGCCCCTCCAGGTCGTAGAACTGGTCCGTGGGGTGTTCGGAACCGACTGCCAGGCTCTCGCGGAACAGGTCGACGGCTTCGGGATAGCTCTTGCGGGCCAAGGCGATCGCGCCCGCCGTGTGCAGAACCGGGTTCAGCACGTGCGGCAAGCCGAGCAGACGCACCAGCGTCAGCGCCTCGCGGACCAGAGGGGCGGCCAGATCGGCCTCGCCGTGTTGCAGCAACGTCCAGCCATAGGAGTTCAGCAGGACGCCGCGCGCGAACTTGTCGTCGTGGTCGCGCAGAAGCGTGAGCCAGCCGTCCCACGCACCCGGCACGGTCGCGGCCAGCAGGCCGCTGCCCGGCACCAGGTCGAGGCCCAGCGAGGTGT
>NZ_VSRL01000209.1 GCF_012184385.1 Lentzea indica | reverse complement strand
CCAAGTGGTGGGGCTCGGGATCTTCGTCGTCGCTCTGGTGCGCGCCGGCGGGGACCGACCTCCTCTCGGGTGGTTACAACGCGTTCGTGGAGATGAACGGGTCCGACACCGCGCTGGCGTTCGGCACCTTGTGCTTCGGGACGGGCGCGGTGCTGGCGGTGTCGGCGGGTGGGCACGCGCGGATCGCCGGCTGGGTCGGATTCGGGCTTTACGCGGTGATCGCGCTTCTGCTCGGGACTCGAGGAGAAGCGCTCTTCCCGTTGGTGGCCATGGCGGTGGTCGAGGCGAGGCGGCACCGCATCCGTCCTCTGTGGACTTTCGTGGGTGCTGTCGCGGTGCTGCTGCTCGCCGGCGTGGTACGGCAGACCCGGATCGGTGGCCTGACGTCGCTGTCCCCGTCGTTGTGGCTGAGCGCACCGCTGGACGCCATCGCGGAGATGGGCTTCTCGCTGCGTCCCGTGGTGGTCGTGCTCGGCTGGGACGAGCCCTTGCGCGTCGGGGCGACCTTCGTCGCCGTGCCGGTGCGGTTCCTCGAGTCGTTCCTCGGCTGGCACGGCGGGCCGCCCGCCTACGACGACAGGTTGTTCAACGTCGAGATCGCGAACCGGGTCGGACAGATCGGAGGCTCTCCTGTGGCTGAGGCGTTCCACAACTTCGGCACACTCGGCGTGGTGCTGTTCATGGCGGCACTCGGTGCACTGCTGGCGCGGCTCGAGTGGCGGTCCGACGCGGTGCTCGGCGTGGTGCTGCTGCCGTTGCTGATCCAGGTGCGCAACAGTTTCGCGCCGGTCCCCGTGCAGATCGGGTTCGGGTTGCTGCTCGTCGCACTCACCAGGGTGAGGGTCCGGTGAGCGAGCTGGCCGTCCACGGCGGCGCGCCGGTGCGCACGACCCCGATGCCGTCGTGGCCGTACTTCGACGACGAGGACCTGGAAACGGCGGCGACGGTACTGGCCTCCGGCCGGGTCAACTACTGGACCGGCGTTCACGGCAGGGCCTTCGAGACCGAGTTCGCCGCCGCCGTCGGCACGGACCACGCGGTCGCCGTCACCAACGGCACTGTCGCGCTGGAACTGGCGCTGCGGGCCCTTGGCGTCGGTCGCGGTGACGAGGTCATCGTTCCCGCGGCCACGTTCATCGCGACCGCGAGCGCGGTGGTCGCGGTCGGGGCGTGTCCCGTGATCGTCGACGTGGACCCGGCCAGCGGGTGCCTCACCGCGAGCACTGTCGCCGTGGCGATCACCGGCCGCACGAGGGCGGTCATCGTCGTCCACCTCGCCGGGCATCCCGCCGACATCGACCCTGTCCTGGAACTCGCGCGCAAGCACGATCTGCGTGTGGTCGAGGACTGCGCCCAGGCGCACGGGGCTGTCCACAGCGGACGGCCAGTCGGCGGCATCGGAGACATCGCCGCCTGGTCGTTCTGCCAAGACAAGATCCTCACCACGGCGGGCGAGGGTGGAGCGGTCACCACGTCCGACGAGTCGCTGTGGCGGCGCTGCTGGGAGATGAAGGATCACGGCAAGAGCTGGACAGCCGTGCATTCCCCGCACCCGCCCGGCTTCCGGTGGCTGCACGACAGTTTCGGCACCAACGCGCGCATGACGGAGGTGCAGGCGGCGATCGGGCGCAACCACCTCCGCCGTCTCGACGGCTGGGTGGCGCAACGCAGGGCCAACGCCGCGATCCTGCTGGAGGCGTTGGCCACCGAGCCGGCCGTCGAGATCTCCCTGCCGCCCGCCCGTGTGGAGCACGCGTACTACAAGTTCGTCGCCCGTCTGAGGCCCGAACGACTGGCGCCGGGCTGGACCAGGGACCTCGTGGTCGACGCCGTCCGCGCCGAAGGCGTTCCGTGTCTGCACGGCGGATGCAGTGAGATCTACCGCGAACGGGCGTTCGCCACGGTGCCCGGCATACCCGAGGAACTGCCCGTCGCCGCGCGTCTCGGTCGCACCTCGCTGGTGCTCCTCGTCCACCCGACGTTGTCCAAGGCCGACGTGGAGGACACCGCCGCCGCGCTCACCAAGGTTCTCCGGGTGGCCACGGCATGACCCGGCGGATGGTGGACATCGTGATCGCGTCGGTCGGGCTCGCGATGCTCGCGCCGGTGCTCGCAGTGGTGGCCGCGCTGGTCCGCTGGCGGCTCGGCGCGCCCGTGCTGTTCCGGCAACGGCGCAGCGGACTGCAAGGCGCGGAGTTCTCCATCGTCAAGTTCCGCACCATGCGACCGCCACAATGGCCAGGACAGCCCGATCGGGAGCGTGAGACCGAGCTGGGCTCGATGTTGCGCCGCACGAGCCTGGACGAACTGCCGCAGCTGGTGAACGTCCTGCGCGGTGAGATGAGCATCATCGGCCCCCGGCCGACGCTGCCGGAACAGGTGCACCACTACAGTCCGCGCCAGCGAGAACGGCTCTCGGTCCGGCCCGGCCTCACCGGATGGGCCCAGGTGTCCGGGCGCAACGCCTTGAGCTGGCCCGAACGCATCGAACTCGACCTGTGGTACCTGGAGAACCGAAGCCGGCGGCTCGACCTGTTGATCATCCTGCGCACCATCGGACAGCTGCTGCGGCCGCGCGGGATCACCGGAGCCGGTGGGGTCAACCCCAGGTTTCCGGAAGCGGAGGAGGCGAGATGACGGATTTCTACATCGCCGGCGCCGGTGGTGCGGGCCGGGAGGCGCTGGACATCTGCGTCGCTCTCGGGCACGAGGTCACCGCGTTCGTGGACGACGTCGCGGCCGGTCAGCTCGTGCGAGGGCATGTCGTGTGCCTGCCGGAAGAGGCGGCCGCGGGGGCGCTGTACGTCGTCGCGATCGCGGACGCGGACGCACGCGTGAAAGTGTCCCGGCTGCTCGACGAGCTCGGTCTGCGGGCGGGCAAACTGATCCACCCGAGCGCGGTGATCGGTCCGTGCACGCTCGCGGGAGACGGCCTCATCGTGCACGCCAACACGACGATCTCGAGCGGTGCCAAGATCGGCGTTCACTGCCAGGTGCACTACAACGCCACAGTGGGGCACGACACCGAGCTGGAGGACTACGTGACCGTGCTGCCAGGAGCCAACGTGGCCGGGAACGTGCTGCTCGAGACCGGGGTCGTGGTGGGATCGGGCGCTGTCGTGCTCCAGGGCCGCACTGTCGGCGCGGGAGCCTCGGTCGGCGCGGGGGCGGTGGTGACTCGCGACGTGATCCCGGGGACGGTGGTCGTCGGGTCACCGGCCGCGCAGCTGCTCAATCCCCGGCGCTGAGACGCGTCGCCGCAGCAACGTCCACGCCGCGATGGACAGTCCTCCGTACAGGACAACCGAACCCACCGCGACTCCGATGGCACCGCCCAGCGAGCCGGTGACACCGTAGACACCGATCGCGCCGGCCGCGCCCGCTGCGCCGAGGACGCCTGCCGCCGTGGTCCACCCACCGCCGATCAGTCCGCGGCTCGCCACCACGAACGGCGCGAAGCACACCTCCGCGGCGACGAGCACCACCAGCAGCTCACGGGCGCCGCCGAACTCCGGCCCGAAGAGCGGAACCACGAGCAGCCACGCCGCGAGCCCTACGAGCAGGCCTCCGACGGCGGTCGTCGCGACCGCGAGCAAGGTCGTTCTGACCAGGTTGGGCGCTCCCCGGCCGAGAGAGATGTCCCGCAGGCACATCTGACCGAGTGCGGCCGGGAGCATCCGGGGGATCTCGCCGAGAGTGGCCGCGAGCGAGTAGACGCCGACCGCCGCGGTGCCCGCCGTGAGCCCGATGACGTACCGGTCCGCGCGCAGCACGACGACGAGCCCGATGGACAGTCCGAGCGTCGGCGCACCGAGGCGCAGCAACCCGGTGACGGCATTGCCGCAGACCGGCGTCCAGCTCAGCAGCCCACCACGGCGCAACGCCGCGATTTCGGCCACCGTCATCACGGCGACACCGCCTGCCTGAGCGAGAAAGAGGGTCGTTGCGCTTTCGGCGCCCGAGGCCAGCAGCACACCGGTGAGTCCGCCCGCGCTCGTCACCGCCGCCGCCACCCCTCCGCGGTGGAACCGGCCGTCGGCGAACCACGCGTCGACGACCTGGCCGGCGACCATCTGTCCAGCGGTGTAGCACCCGACCGCGAGGAGAAACGGCGGTCTGGCCAGCGCGGTGTCGATGAGCGGGGCGGAAGCGGCGGTTCCCGCCACGCCCAGCAGCGCCGCTGACAGCGCTCCCGCGGCGGAACACCGCGCGAACGCGGACACCAGCGCGGACCGGTCACCGCCTGCGAGGCAGATCTGCCGGCGGAACGCTGATCCGGTGCCCACTCCGCCGATCAACGCGCAGAGGCTGCCGATCGTCATGCCGAGCACCATGATCCCGCGCTCATCCGGGCCCAGGACACGGGTTGCGACGAGCGCGGCGCCCGCATTGCAGGCGAGCTGTGCGGCGCTGGTGCCGGACATCGTCATCAGCTGCCCGAGTCGTGTCATCGCGCGGCGTGACGTCCTGTGGGTACGGCGGTGTCGAGTGCGCACAGCCGCCACGCGACCTCCACCGACGAGTCGAGACAGCGGACCAGGTGCCACGGCGTGTCCGCCGCCCACCGCCGTTCGTCGGTGACGGTGAGGTGGGTCTTGGCCGCGAGGTGGTCGGAGAAAGCGATCCGCAACGCATGGTCGCTGTCCCTGCGTGCCTCGTCCACTGTCATTCCGCTCAGCCGTGACAGCACTTCCAGGTGATGCGGCCTGACACGTCTGTCCCGACCGGACACGCCGAGCCGCCATCGGTAGTCCTCGCCCAGGAATGCGCACGCCTCCGTGCCGTCGAACCGCACCCGCCAGTGCGTGCTCAGGTCGAGGCGCAGCTCGTAGTCGCGTTCATCGCTGTAGAAGACCAGGAAAGGCGTGCGTTGCCGTTCGCCCACCGCGACCACGAACGTGCCCGCCAACTCCGTTGGATTCGCCATCACATGGGGCATTCTCGCCTCATCGGACCAGGTCATCAGCGCTTTTTCACACGAACTCGTGAGAAAGGGTTTTTACGCGTCATCCGCTTTCTCTCCGGGGTCTGCATTCAGAAGAACCGAGGTGTGATCACTGGAGGAAGTACTGATGTCCTGTTGGACGAGACTGGCTGGAGTCTGTGCTGTAGCCGTGCTTCTCGGCACCGCACTCACCGCGTCGCTCGCCCACCCGGCTCAGCAGGCGGAAAGGCCGGCCGGCCTGGCTGACACGCGCCTGCGATCGCCACAGACGTTCTTCGCCTACCTCAATCCTGGCGAGAACCTCGACGTGTCGTTCGTCAAGGACGACGATGCCGCCGGCAGCCTCGCGGAAGATCTCATCGTCGCGGTGCGCCGGCCCTCGGGAGCCGACGTCAGCTGCACGATCTCCGACGGCGATCCCGAGGGCAGCGCGTGTGCGTGGTCCGCTCTCACCGCCCCGGTCGCCGGAATCTGGGCGGTGGAAGTGACCATGTCGGCCTGTCCTCCCACCGGGATCTGCGGGAGGGACAGGTACAGCTGGAGCGTCACCGTGCAGCGAGGCGCCACCGACGTGCCGGGGCGTGTGTGGTCCGAGCGGTTCGCGATGAACCAGGATCCGTCAACACCCCCGGTGGACATCTCCTTCTGGTACCAGAGCGAGTTCGGCTACACCTACCTCGCCACCTATCGCGGCTACCACGGCATCGACTCCACGTTCGAGGCTGACAGCTTCGGCATCGTGCAGAACGGCACCTGCACGCCCGCCTACCAGAGCAGCGCCACGCTGCGGCCGGCAGCGGGTGCGTGCGGCGGCACGTTCAAGCTCTTCTTCGAGTCTCCTGCGTCGGACCTCCCGCCTGCCGCGACGCGCTGGAACGGTGTGACGGACTGGATCAGGCCGCCGGCACCCGCGACTCCGGTGATCACCGGAGGCACGTTCACGCCTTCGGCACCGAGTGTCCGCGCGGGCACGCTCTCCTTCGACCTGAGCGGCTACAGCGGTCCGCTCACGGTGCACGTCGACGTCAACGACGACGGTGATCACACCGACCCGGTCGACCGGAGTCTCCCGATCACCGCGGACGCCGGCGCCGTCGCGGTGCCGTTCGACGGACTCGACGGCAGCGGCGCCGCCATTCCCGTCGGACAGGCATTCTCGTTCGAGGTCGTCGTCGACAGGGTCGCCGAGATCCACTTCATCAACGCCGACGTCGAGCTGCGCGGCGGTGGCATCGACGTGCTCCGGCTCAACGGTCCTCCCCACGGCAGGACCACCCTCCAGTGGAACGACACCGCCTTCCCGAAGCCCGACCCCGACCGGTGCGGCACCACTCCGATCACCGACGGACGCGCGGGCACCGGCAGCGCGGGTGGCGTGCACGGCTGGGATCTGGGCACCTGTGGCAGCGTCGCCGGTGCCAACGCCGACGACGGCGTCCACGGAGCGTGGGGTGACCTGCGGGCGATCGAGGACTGGACTTACGTCCCGGTCTTGGTCACACACACGGTCCGGGTGCAGGACCGGGACATCCGGATCGCCAGGACGGCGAGCAGGCCGACCGCGCGGCAGGGTGACGTCGTCACGTACACGATCACCGTTGAGAACACGGTCGGCCACGCCCTCACCGCCACCGACCAGGTCGAGCTGACCGACGACCTCTCCGGGGTTCTCGACGACGCGAAGGTGGAGGGCCTGCCGGTGGCGACCTCCGGCACGGCGTCCTTCGCCTCGCCGGTGGTGTCGTGGTCGGGTCCGCTGGCGCCGGGAGAAAAGGCGACGATCACGTACTCGGTGCGGGTGAACCAGCCGGACGTCGGGGACAGGAGGCTCGTCAACGCCGTCACGTCGGAGACTCCGGGCACCGACTGTGCCGCGGCGCCGGTGAATCCGGCCTGCGCGACCGTCGTGCACGTGCCGAGCCTGAAGATCGTGAAGACCGCCGACCGGGCCGGGTTCAAGCCGGGAGAGACCGTCCTCTACACGGTCACGGTGACCAACGACGGTGAGGTTCCTTTCACCGCAAGCGATCCGGCGAGCTTCTCCGACGACCTCACCGACGTTCTCGACGACGCGAAGCTCTCCGCGGACGACGTGACCGTGTCCGCGGGCGTCATCGACTTCGACTCGCCCGTGCTGACGTGGACCGGCCCGCTGGGCGTCGGCCAGACCGCGTCGGTGACCTACCCGGTCGCCGTGGCCGATCCGGGCACCGGGAACGGGGCTCTTCGCGACACCGCTACCGGACCGCCCGATTTGGCACTGACCTGCGCCGTGTGCGAGGTGGAGTTGCTGTCCAGCGGCGTGTCGGTGAGCACGAAGGTCGTCGCCACGACACCGAACCCGGACGGTTCCTTCACGCTCGTCCACGACGTCACGGTCACCGGCGGTGGCTCGGCTCCGTCCACCTACGACCTCAGCGACACGCTCCGGTTCGGCGCGGGCGTCATGGTGAACGCGACGAGCGCGCTCGACCTGAGCGGGTCCACCGTCGGCTGGGACGGCGTCGGCGAGACGTCGGTGGTGACCGGTGTGATCATCGCTCCCGGTGTGAGCCACACCTACCGGCTGACCGTGACCGCGACACCGGGTGCGACCGCAACGGGTGCCGCGACCGACTGTTCGCTGGACGCGGGGGAAACCGGCACGGGCTTCCAGAGCACGGCCACCGTGACCGGCACCGGCGGAACCCGCGGTGCCACCGCGTGCGAGCCGATTCCCCGGCTCAGCAAGGCGGTGCAGGAGGAGTCACCGAAGCCCAACGGGGACGGCACCTCGGAGAACACCGCACCGGGCTCCGTGGATCCCGTGTGGGACGAAGCTGCTTCCACGATCCCTCTGTCCACTGTGGACATTGTGTCGGACGCCCGGTCCGCCCACTTCACGACCGCGCGCGCGACGGACTGCACGGTGACGGAAGGCGAGAGCGGGACCGGTCTCTCCGGCATCGCGACGCTGACCGGCAACGGCCGGGCTCAGCAGGTGGACGCGTGTGCCGAGGCACCGAACCTCGTCGTGGGCAAGCAGGCCGTCGGCACTCCGGTCCCTGGTGAGGACGGCACCTTCACGCAGATCTACGACATCACCGTAGGCAACCGCGGTGCGGGTCCGGCCGTCTACGACCTCGCCGACCAGCTGTGGTTCGGCAAGGGTGTCGCGGTCGAGTCCGCCGCGGCGATGAACACCTCGCCGGGTTCTCTGCCGGTCAAGCTCTCGTGGGACGGAAGGGCGGACACCGTTCTCGTGAGCGCGGTCGCAATCGGTGGCGGCGTCACGCACGTCTACCGGATCACCGTGGTGGTCACTCCCGATCCGGACGTCACCACTGGTGCGGCCGCGAACTGCGACCTCGAGCCCGGTGAGACAGGAACGGGTTTCCGCGCCATCGCCACCCTGTCGCAGAACGGCCGGGCACAGCAGGCCGTGGCGTGCACCGCGCCGCCGGCGATCTCCATCACCAAGGGCGTGACCGCCGCCGTGCCGAACGGCGACGGCACCTACACGATCACGTACGAGATCATCGTGACGAACGGCGGCGCGGGTACCGGCCACTACGACCTGGCTGACTCCCTGGAGCACGGCGCCGGCGTGGAGCTGATCAGCGCGGATGTCGTCACCCCTCCCGCCGCGGGGCCGAGCACGGGGTGGGACGGCACGAACGACGCCCTTGTCGCGGGGAACGTGACCATTGAAGGCAACTCGAGCCACGCCTACACGACGACCGTGGTCGTCGCGCCGCCGGACGACCCGGCTCCTGGCGCACTGGACTGCTCGCTGGACTCGGGCGAGAGCGGAACCGGTGCGCGCAACACCGCCAAGGTCACGAGCAACGGCGTTGTGGAGGGCGCCACCGCGTGTGCCGCCTTCGCACATGTCTCGATCACGAAAACGGTGTTGCCCGGCTCGCCGAAGGCGAACGGTGACGCCACGTTCACCGTCGTTTACCAGATCGACGTGCAGAACTCCGGCGCCGAGCCGACGACCTACGACCTGACCGAAGAACTCCTGCCTGGCAACGGCATCAGCGTCGTCTCGGCGACCACGACAGCGAATCCCGACTGGAACGGCGCCGATGAGCAGAAGATCGCGAACGGCGTCGCCATCGGTGCCGGCGAGCGTGACACCTATCTGCTGACGGTCGTGTACGTGGTCAACGTCGTGTACGCGACCAGCACCACCACAGACTGCCTGGTCGATGACGGGGAGACCGGATCCGGGTTCGCCGGGCGCGCCATCGCGACGAGCCACGGCATGCCCCGCGCGGCTTCGGCGTGCGCGGAGGCTCCCGTCTTGTCGATCAAGCAGACGATGATCGGGCTCACTCCGCACGAGGACGGTGCCCACACCGCGGTGTACGAGATCGCGGTGACCAACCTCGGTGCCGGAGCGGGCCACTACGACCTGTCCGACGACCTTCGGTTCGGATCCGGCGTCGAAGTCGGCAAGGCCGCGGCGAGCGCGGTCGACGACGCTCCGGTCCCGGACAGCCGGTGGGACGGTGCCGGCGGCCTGATTTCAGGTGCGCGGATCGATGGCGGTGACACCCATGTGTACCGCGTCACGGTGGCGCTGACATCGAAGGCCACCGGCAAAGCGATGGACTGCGTCGTAGACCTGGGGGAGAGCACGACCGGCCTCCGCAACGTCGCGACGATGTTCACCAACGGCGTCACAGAGCAGGCGGTGGCGTGTGGTGCGCTCGCCGGTGTCTCGGTGGCGAAGGAAGTCGTCCGCACAACTCGGCTCGCCGACGGCTACCACGAGATCAGCTACCTGATCACCGTCGCCAACGAGGGTGCGGCATCGGCCACCTACAGCCTCCACGACACACTGAGGTACGGCGTGGGCACCACGGTCCGCTCCGCCTTGATCGAAGGCGCGCCGGAGTGGAACGGTGCGCTCCAGCCCGTCGTGCGCACGGACGTTCCGCTGGCGGCGGGAGAACGGCATGTCTACGCCGTGAAGGTCGTCGCGGCACCTCCCGCCCACGCGCGTGCCGAGTCGTTCGACTGCGTGCTCGACCCCGACGAGGAGGGCACCGGTGCGCTGAACACCGCGGCGGTGGTGGTCGACGGCGTCACGAAGTCGGCCAGTGCGTGCGCCCCGTTCCCAGGAGTGACGATCACCAGGGAGGTGCTGCCCGGCTCGCCGAAGGCCGGGCCCGACGGTGACGTCGTCGTGGACTACCGGATCACCGTGGTCAACCACGGCGCCGCACCCGTCATCTACGACCTGGACGACCGCCTTCACCTCAGGAACGGGACGGAGGTGACCGGCCTGGTGGTGCGGATGAGTCCTGGTGTGGCTCCCACGAACCCGGGCTGGAACGGCCGCTCCGACTTCTGGATCGCTCGCGGCGTGTCTCTCGCGTCGGGCGCCGGCCACAGCTACGTCGTCACCGCGCGTGTCGTGCCCGATGAGGCGGACGGCGACGCGCCGAACTGCGCACCGGCTGCGGGAGAGGACGACAGTGGCCTGCGGGACGAGGCGACGGTGACCGTCGACGGGATCGCGCTGACCACCGAGGCCTGCGCGCCGTTTCCCGTCGACGAGCTCGCCGCGACCGGCGTGGACCTCAGGTCGCTCTGCGGTGTCGGCTTCGCGTTGCTCCTCACGGGAGGATTGCTCGTGTTCGCCGCTCGCCGCCGCCGGGCGGAATGACGCACGGTGCGTCAGTTGGAGCTGATGGCGTCCGGGTGCACGAACAGTCCGATGTTGACAGTCGTGCGGATCGTGGTGAGCAGCGCCTCGCCGTTCGCGTTGAGTCCGACGAGGCCGCGGACACCGTGCAACCGCGCCCAGGCCGCGGCCACGGTGTTGCGGGTGTTCCTGCGCAGCAGCGCCACGATCACCAAGTCCGGGAACATCGACGTCAACAACAGCGACAGATCCCACCGCGGGTCGCTCGCCGAGTCGACCAGCAACACGTCGGGTTCGTCCGTCCGGCACAGGTGGATCGCGGAGTCGCTGTCGGACGCCGCGCCGATCCACGTCAGTTCCCGGCTCTCCCGGATGATCGGGGCGACGCCTCGCTCCAGCGACGACGCGGGGCTGATCACCGCGACGCGCAACACACGGGCCGGCATGGTACTGATCACGACTGGTCTCCTCCTACGACAGCCTTACGCGGCAACGAAGTTGGTAGACACCGGCTTTGTGGGTCGCTTACGCGTGTCCATCGAAGTTCGCCCGCTTCGGTGAACTCCTGTCCGCCCGCGTAAGCGGCGCGCTCACCAAGGTCATCACACGTTGTGCGTTGATCAACGCGCGGTGAGTCACACGGTGAAGGAGTCGGCATGTCGCGCCGGAAGGCAGCGGGCAAACATCGATTGGTGCGACCGAAGAAGGAGGTGCGCTCCCGATGTGGTGACTGCACGAAGAGGGGGCTCGTGGGTGCTCTTCTCGTACCGCTCGCGATACTGGCCGGGGCGTTGTTCGACTCCGTCACCAAGGCGCCCGGCGCGGTCGCCAACGTGATCGAGAACGCCGGCGGCGACGAGCCGCACACCGTGGTCGTGACGACGGTGGCGATTCCACCGCGTCCGGAGGGGTTCGAACCCGAGACGGCCGCGGCGGCCGCATCGGACGCGGTCGTGACAGCCTCACCCGCCGAACAGCCGGCGGTCGCCGCGCCGCAGCGGACGGTCAGCGAGTCTTTGGACGTCCAGTCTTGTGACACAGTGCGCGATACGGTGCCGCGGGCATCGAAGGAACCGCCCGCTGCCAGCATGTCGGTGGGTGTCCTACCTGGACGATCCGCGGCGAATCGGGACGGGCGCGAGGAATCCCGGCCCGGCCGACCGGTGCGTTGCGGGTGAACATGACACAGTCATTGGCCGAGGCCAGGCTCGGCACCTGCCGGCAGAACCGTGACAGACAGCTCCGTGTCGCGCTCGTCGACTCGGTGCCGTTGCTCCGCAGCGGCGTCCAGACCGTCGTCGCCGCCGACCCGAGTCTCACCTGGATCGGCGGGGCGAGCGGCGCGCCCGCCGCTGTCGAGATGTGCGATCGAGGAGCGCCGGACGCGGTCCTGATCACGTCCGGCGGCGATCCCGGTTGGAAGCTGTGTGAGCTGTTGACACGTCTGTTCAACGGCATGATCGTCGTCGTGCTCATCGGTCCGGAGGCGAGAAGCGCCGAGGCGATGGCTCGGGCACGTCTGCACGGGGCTCGGTCGCTGGTGCCGATCGAGGCGGACTCCGACCGCCTGGTGACGGCGATCAGGCTCGGTGTCGATCTCGGCGACTTCATCGATCCGCAGCTGCGCGGCTGTTTCGGTCCCGTGCGACTGTCCTCGGTCGTCTTCGGCGGCAAGCCGTTGTCGCGCCGGGAGCTCGAAGTGCTGCAGCAGGTTGCGAAGGGGCGGACCGCCGTGGAGATCGCCGGCTGCCTCGGCATCGGCGCGGAGACCGTCCGGACGCACGTGAATCACGTCCTGCGCAAGCTTGAGGCACGCGACCGGGCACATGCCGTCGCGAAGGCTTTCGAGATGTCCTTGCTGTCCCGCTGAGGCGGAAACCCCTCCGGGTGACTCAAGTGACGCGGCCGTAATGAGGTCGTGGCCCCGAGGTCCACATTCACGGCGACGGACATGCCCCGTTGCGGCCGGTTCTTCGGGTTTCACCGGTCGTCACGCCGTTGCCCCCGCGGCCGTGGTGGCGAGTTTCTCTCCTTCCTCGCCACCACGGTCCTCCGTGCACGTTCCCGGTCGATCGACGAGGAGCTGTTGATGAGGCACCACCACTTTCCGAAATGGCCACGGTTGTCGATGTTGATGAGGCTGGGGTGGCGCCGACGTCCGGCGTCGTCCACCTCCGAGGGCGGGGTCGACGAGCGGCGGCAGGCGAACGTGGTGGTCCGGCTCGACCGCGGATGCGTTGCGGTGGAGGGAGCGTCTTTCGGACCCGTCTACCTGTCACCGTTGCAGGTCGGTCGCCTGCGTGCGGCGCTCAGGGATGCCGCCGACCAGCTGGCGGGCCAGGGAAGCCGGTTGTACGCCGCGGCGGATCCATTCGCACGACGCTCGTGAAGCGGGGACATGTACGAGATCGTCGAGCACTACACCTTCGTCGCCACACACGAGATCCCAGGCCTGCGTCCGACTCATCCTTGCCACGGCGTGCACATGCACCAGTGGTCGGTGGAGGTCGTCCTGCACGCGGCCGGCCTGCTGCCCACCGACGCGCCGGCCGAGACCGCGGCCCTCGAGCCGCTGCGCCGGTACGTGACAAGCGAGCTGGAAGGCCGTCATCTCAACGATGTGCTGGTGGGCGATCCGACGCCGGCGAGGCTCGCCGGTCATCTGGCCGGCTGGTGCCGCTGCCACCTCACCGGATACGTGGTCGAGACGCTGCACGGCGTCTCTGTGTCGGCCGGACGGACGTCGCGGGGCAGGTACCTGGTGTCCAAGGGCCACGGCACCAGCCATCGATGACACGGAGGCGGTGCCGTTGTGATCAGTCCTGAGTATCTCGAAGCCGTTCGCAGCCACCCCGATCTGGCGAAGCTGGCCTCGATGGCACGGGTTGGCACCGGTTGGATCTTCCTGCCGGTGTGCCTGCTGGGTGTCCACTGCATTTGCGGCACTCGCGAGCGACGGATCGTGACTGAGACGATCACTGTGCGCGCGATGGACGACGTGACAGTGGCCCGCTTGCGGAACGAGGACTACCGCGGTCCACGGTGCTCGCCGGTGTCGGGTGTCCTGTGGGAGTACACCGGCACGCTGAGCGACGCCATCGATGAGCTGCACGCGTTGCCGCACCCCGATGACCCGATGGCGCCGAAGTTGCTCCGCCCGACGTCGTCGATGTTCGTGATCAATGATAAGAGTTGAACGTTCATGTCCGATTGTGAACCAAATGAACATGATTGAGTATCTATTATCATCCAATTGGGGGTGGTTGCGCATGACAGGTCTGCCGACTTCGTCCGGTTGGGTCACCGTTGCACGCCGGCCGAGGGGAATTGGCATCAGAATGGCGACTCGTGTGCTGCACTCCGTCAGGTCTGGTTGTAGCTTTGTCTCGCGCATTGTCAGTCTTGATCGCAGAACAAGGGGCAGGTGAGATGGCCGAGAATCTCGACAGCTGCGGCGATCAGGGTGCCTGCACTTCAGACTCGTCTCTCCTGCAAGCCGTCCGGGCCGGCGACCGGGATGCCTTCGGCGAGTTGTACCGCAGGTACCACGCCAGTGCGCACGGCTTCGCGTGCCGGCTGCTGGGGACGTCGCAGGGAGCGGACGATCTCGTCGCGGAGGCCTTCACCAAGGTGCTCAACCGGATCGTGTCCGGTGGCGGGCCGGCCACGTTCCGCGCCTACCTGCTGACGACGGTGCGCACGACTTTCTACAAGCAGCTCGCGGTCGATCGTCTGGTCGATCGCCAAGCCGACCTCTCCGAGCAGGTGGTGCCCGCCGTCGAGCGGGATCCGCTGATAGAAAAGCTGGACGCGGACCTGGCTCTGCGGGCGCTGGAAAGCCTGCCCGACCGGTGGCGGACCGTGCTGATCCTGCTGGAGATCGAGAAGAGGCCCACCTCGACGGTGGCAGGCATGCTCGGCATCCATCCGAATGCGCTGGCCGCGCTCGCTTTCCGGGCACGCGAGGGACTCCGGGTCGCCTACCTGCAGATGCACGTCAAGTCGACGGTCGTGGCGGAGTGCAGGTTGTCCACGAGCAACCTCGCCGCGTGGCTGTGCGGCCGGCTCGGACAGGGACTGCGGATCCGCGTCCAGCGGCACATCGCCACCTGCAGCCGATGCACCAGCGCGGCACGCGAAGTGTCTGAACTGTTGACGCAGGTGCGTCGGTCGGCGCCGTTGACGGTCGCGGTGTCCGAGGCGCCGAACATGCGGTTGGTCGATTCCTTTGGCGCGTAGCGCACCCCCGGCAGTGGTCTGATTCAGGTCGGGCATCCCCAAAACCGGGTTCGCGCATCCCCATAATTGATGATCCGACTTGGTTTCCGTCTTTCTTCGTGGCTAGTGTTCTGCTGCGCCGCTGCCGCGGTTTCGACGTGAATTTGTACTGCGGTGTTGTTGTGCGCGCATCCCCCGTCGAGTCACGAGGCTGTCGACCTCGTTCCGAGAATGTGAAACAAGGGAAACGGAATGCAGAAGAAGCTGTACAAGGGGCTCATCGCGGCTGCCGCGGCAAGTGCCGCGGTTCTCGCGAACGGGTTCGGGACTGCCAACGCGCAGGTGCAGGAAAACCACATGGCACCCGTTCCGCAGGAAGCGCCGGTGATCGCGGAGACGCCGCAGGGTCCTGGCGGGACGATGACGGGCACCCCCGAAGACGACGTCGTGACGGCCACCTCGACCCCCGATGACGACACGATCGTGAACGCGGCCGGCACGGACGCCGACGTCGACGTCATCGCCGCCGCTGCTGCCGACGTTGCCGCCGACGTTGCCGCTGACGTTGACGTCGCGGTCGCCGCTGCCGCTGACGTTGATGTTGCGGTCGCCGCTGCCGCGGATGTCGACCTTGCACTGGCCGCTGGAGTCGGTGTGGGCGTTGGCGCCGGCGTCGATGCTGCCGTCGGTGTCGGTGTCGGTGTCGGTGCCGGCGTTGGTGTTGGCGTCGGCGTTGGTGTCGGTGTGGGCGTGGGTGTCGATGCCGCCGTGGGCGTTGGTGTCGGTGTCGACGCGAACGCCGCATCCGGCACGAGCGCGACGCGGACGCTGCAGACGCCGTCTGCGCCGACACCGACGCCGACGCGGCTGACGCGGCC
>NZ_VSRL01000208.1 GCF_012184385.1 Lentzea indica | reverse complement strand
GGCATCGCCGAGGCGTCGCTGCGCGCTCTCGCGAAGCTGCAGCAGGTCTTGCCGCCCCGGCTCGCCCGGCGTGTCTCGTCGCTGACGTCGGCCACCGCGCCTGCCGCGGCCTCGTTCGCCTCGCTGGTCGACCCGGCTCAGCTCACCGTGATCGCCGGTGCGGCCCACGCCCGCGAACGGGTGCGGTTCGCCTACGTGGCGCACGAGAACGTGGTGTCGAAGCGGCACGTCGAGCCTGTTCAGTTGGTAGCGCTCGGCCGGCGCTGGTACCTCCTCGCCTTCGACGTGGAACGGAACGACTGGCGGATCTTCCGGCTGGACCGCATCTCCTCGGCACAGGCCACCGGGGCACGGTTCTCACCCCGCACGCCACCCGGCGGGGACGCGACGGAGTACGTGACGCAGAAGATGTACGACACGGCCCCGACCTACCGGGCTCGCGCGACCCTGCAACTGCCCGTGGACCTGGCACGGGCCCGGCTGGCGGACTTCGCCGGCGACCTGACGGCCATCGACGACGGCTCGTGCACCTGGCACAGCGTCGAGGACACGATCGACTACCTCGCGTTCCGCCTCACCTTGCTGGGTTGCGACTTCACGGTGCACGGCCCGGCCGAGCTGGTCGAGCACTTGCAGAGGCTCGGTGATCGGATCGGCCGCTCCGTGAGCTGAGGGCCCTCACCCTCCCGGTGAACCGGCTCTCACGCCCAGCACCGGCTGCCCGCCCAGCACGCCCTCGTAGTCGCGGTCCCAAGGCCACCGCCCTGCCTCATCGGCGTGCACGAGCTGCAAAGCGTCGATGCCCTCCCCGAACAGCCGCGCGGACACCAGCAGGTGCGCCCACGGACGCGCCACCCGCACCACCTCCAGCACCGGACCGCCCTCCAGGCTGAAGCGCTGACCCGGCGACGGCACGCAGCTGTGCGTGAGGTGTTCGGCGGTGTCGTCGAGCAGGCGGCCTGCTTCGAGGACGGCCATGCCCGTCACGACGAGCTCCGGCAGGCCGCGCAGGGTGAGGCCGACGGTGTAGGCCCAGGGTGGATGGGCTCGGTCTCGTTCGATCGCCTGCACGGCCCACCCTCGCGCGTCGATGCAGCGGCGCAGGGTGGCCAGGTGTTCTTCCATGCGGCCGGCGGGGTGGTCGCAGTCCCAGCACATAGCGGTCTCCTCGGATCGGTGGTGGATCCAGTGTGCCGAGGAGCACCGACAAGATCGTTTGGGCAGTTCGTGGACAGAAAGTGGACAAGCGATCTATCGGCCGTCTGGATCGTTAACCTGCGACACACGGAGGATCGTCCATGCGCCAACGAACGCTTCTCATCGCGTTGGCCGTGGCCGTGTTTGTTGCGGCTGCGGGCATCGTGGTCGTGCTTCAGCCTGATGAGGCTGCGGCACAACGGCAGCAGCAGGGTTTCACGGTGTCGTTCGCGGCGGCAGAGAGCGCGCTCAGCGAGGACAGGGCCGAACGCGACGACCAGATCAGGGACTGGGCACGCATCGGGCTGGCGTCGCAGCTCGAAATGGACACGGGACAGATGCGCGACGCGTTCTTCGACACGCTTCCCATCAGGGACAACGGATTCGCAGACCTCGCCAGGCAGCCGACAGGGCCTGGCAGGGCGCTGCGCCACGGCGATACGCTGCACCTGCTCGTTCCACGTGACGACGTCAACGACAAGCGGACAGCCGGACTGCTGCTGGACCAGCACCGCACGGACACGGGCAACTATCCGCAGAACGTGCAGGTCCACCGTTACGAGATCCGCGACCACACGATCGCCATCACTGACGAGAACAAACAAGGCGCCAACGACTTTCGCGCGCAGAACGGTTACGTCACCGCGAAAATCGGTGACGCGGACGAGCTGAACAGATTCCTCGCGACCGCGAAACACCTGTCCACGCTGGAGGTTCGCGGTGACGAGGTGCACGCGGGCGGCTGGAACTGGCCTGGCCCTGACATCACCGCTCAGGACATCACCGTGCTGCAGCGCGCTTACGCCAAGCACGAGCAGCCTGCGTTCTCCCTCGACCCACCGGACGAGACCCCGACGCGAGAAGACGTCCAGGCGGTCCTGAAGAACGTCCCCCAGCAGACCATCGACCAACTCCTGGCCGGGCAGGCCGACACCGAGCTCATCCAGGCTGGCATCTTCGACGAAGCGACACCGGAAAAGCTCAAAGCCAACGGCCTCCCGGCCGATCGCACAGACCTGTGGACGATGCTGAACCTCATCAGAAACCGCCCGCTCTACAACGAAGCGCGGTACGAAGGCGGCATCGCGGGCACCGAGGTCGGCATGACGCTCTTCTACACCGACCTCATCGCCAAGCAATGGGTCGACGGGGTGGGCGACGGCGTGCCGACGATCACCGGGTTCGTGCCGGACAGCGAGGCCGTCACCCCTCCGAGCCACTGTGCGACCGATCCGGGCGCGGAAAGCGGAAGACTCTGGTTCGGCCAGAACGACAAGGCGTTCTCCTTCAGCGAGGACAAAGCATCGATCGGCGCGCAGTCCACCCGGCTGTTCTCCCGTTCGGACGGTGCGGAAGGCGAGATCGAACCCAGCTACGCCTTCGGAAGAGGGCTCCGGTGGTGGGACGAGCACTACCAGGCCGTCGCCGACCACGAGGCCCAGTACGCGCGGCTCGACCAGATCATGCGCTGGAGCGGTGCACTGGAGTGGTTGACCGGCAAGGGAAAGCGCCTCCCGGAGACCGAGCCCCGCACCGGCCTCAGGTTCGCGGAGTGGTACGCCTGTCGCGACGACCTCAAGGAACGCAGCGACATCCGTCCGGTGCGGCCTCCGTCGGCCACCCGGGAAGCCGTGCTCACCAAGCCGTCGAAAGCGTTCAAGAACTGCGGTTTCCACGGTGTGCGCGGCGGCGTCTCGCTCGGCGACCGGATCGCCCGCATCGGCGACGGCTTCAAGGCCGACCTCCCGGAACCGGTCCGCCGTGCCGGGCCGAAGGACGAGACCTCGACGCTCAACGGCGGCAACGGCAAGATCACGGACGTCACGGTCGGCCTCGTGGAGGGTCAGCGCAAGGTCGTCGACAGCGTCGAACGCACCATCAGCACCACCAACGGAACAGCGGAAGTCCGCACCGCCGCAACCGGCCGCCAGGTCATCCCGCTGGGCGAGCTGAAGGTCCTGCAACCACAAACCTCAGTACGCCACCTCGCCACGACCCTCAAGGCCAGCCGAGGAAAGATCGACTACCGCGTCGACTACCAGGGCAACCACCTCGGCACGCTCACCACCGAGAAGACCCGCTCGTTCATCTCGCTCAGCTGGGCCAGAGGTGTCGTCAACAGGATGATCCAGGCCCTGCACCCGCTGCAGCGCGGCAAAACGTTGAACGACAACGTCTTCTACAGCCAACGCGACGCGAACGGCCAGCTGCAGCACCGCATCGGCGGCAAGGACGACCCCTGGCTCACCATCGGACCGGACGCACCGGCAGAGGGTTTCGCGGTGCGCGCCGGAGTGCCTGACGCTCAAGGAATCGCCAGGCACCTGCTGGCGAAGCTGAACCCACGAGCGCCGCCCACCGGCGAGTTCATGACGCTGACCGCCACCCCGGACGGCCCGCCGATCGCGAACTTCGGCAACACCCCGCCGACCGGCACCCCGATCCAGGTCCGCACGCCCGACGGCCAGAGCTCATCGCTGTACGTCAACAAGGACCAGGTCACCGTCGCCAGCTCCGATCCACTGCTGGGCCACAACGGCGCCGTGGAAGGCGCGGCCATGCTCCGCGACATCGCGGACGTGCTGGCCAAGCACGGTGAAACAGACGGGCTGCTGCAGGCCGTCAGGTTCGGCGACGTCGGTGCCATGGTCGGCAAGCAGGAGATCTTCCTGAGCCCGCCGGGACATCAGTGGTCGACCAGGGTCCTCGAAACGCTCAACGGCGACACCACCATGCGCATCACCGACGGCAAGGCGGTCCACGTCGACAGATCGCCACTGCACCGGGTCAACACCCAGAAGCTCACCCTCGGCGAAGTGCTCAACTCCCCCGGCACCACGTTCTACGTCAACGAGAGCTTCCGCGCGACTCTGCCCACAAAGGACGGACCGGTCGTCGCGGATGCGCTCAACCAGGACATGACCGTCACGATCCGCGAGGTGACCGCCGACCGGCACCAGGCAGTCCCGGCGGACGTGCGCGTGCACCGCGACGCCGAGTGGAGCCGGGTCGACGCACCACCGCGGATCGGCGTGCCCACCAGCCTGAACATCGTGATCACGCTCGACTCCGGCGCCCCGAGCAGCACACGCCCGCCAACGCCGAAAGGCCCGGCCGCGCGCATCGTGCTGATCTGCCCCGAGGACGACGACGCCAAGGGCTGCGGGGACTGAATGGAGATCGAACCCGGCACACCCCTCGCAGAGGCGATCAAGGCCGCTCGCTCCGCCGCCCTGCGCGGCAACGTGCTCGGGGTCGACCTCGCCTACGAGAAGGCCGCGAAGATCAGCCCGATCGTCGGCCACGACCACTGCGCCACGCTGCTCAACCTCGGCGCGATCGCCAAAGCCGCACAACGCTGCGACCAGTACCTGGCCAAGAGCGACGACACGGCGCTGAGAGTCCTCAGGGCTCAGATCCGCAGCGCCGCAACGGATCACGCCGGTGCGGCGCAAGACGTGCGCGAGCTTCGCAAACTGAACCTCACCGAGCTTCAGCAGGCGATGCTCGCTCGGGTGGCGGCACTGGCCGCCGCCGACCGCTACGACTACCCCACCGCGGAAAGCGAGCTGGACGCCGCCGAACGTCACTTCCGCCGCGCCGGACGCACCGAGCACCTCGAGCACGTCGGCAGGGACCGGCTCCTGCTCGACGTGCGCAGGGGCTCCCACGTCCCGAAGATCGACGACCGGACTCCGCGCACTCCCGCCGAGTTCCTGCAACGGGCCGCGGCGCTAAGAAGAGAAGTCCGGTACGAGGAAGCACTGGCGCTGATGACGAGGTGCGTCACCAGCTTCCAGATCGAACCCGCACTGAGGTTCGCCGTCCTGTACGAGCTGACCGTTCTGCTCGTTCTGACCAGGCAGCCGGGCGCGGCACGCAAACTGTTCCCGCTGCTGGTCGCCGCGGCCGGCCCGGAGGTGATCTCGAAGCTCCCGGACGCCACCAGGACGCTGAGCCTCGAACGCCGTCTGGACCACGTCCGCCGCCTGATCGCCGACGACGAACTGACCACGGCGGAAGGCCTGCTGGGCAAAGGGAACTCCGCTCTCTGGCACCTGACCGCGGCCGAGCTCGCCTACGCGAAAGGGCGGCTCGACCAGGCCCTCCACCACTTCCACGAGGCCGCGACGCGCTCGAACCACGCCGAGCCGAAAGCGCTGGCGCTGCGCAAACTCGGCGACACGTACGCCGACGCCGGCGACGAGGACCAGGCAGCACAACACTGGACCGACTCGCACCACGTCGAAGAAGACATCGCCGACCACCAGTACAGCCCCAAAGTCAAACTCCGGATGCTGCGTGCCGCCCCCGACGAACACGACGGCCGCGTGCTCGCCGCGGTCCGCCGCGTCCAGCGCGACGGCAGGAAGGCGTTGGCAGGACTTGTGGTCGCCGTCGAGGCGGCCCGTGGCGCCACGATTCTCACCGAGCCCCGCAACCTCCCGAGGTTCACCGACGTGTCGGCGGCCAGGCGCTGGCTCATCCACAAGACCAGGCATTTGCCCCGCGACCAGGTCGTGTGGATGATGCACGCGACGCCGGACCAGCTCCACCACGTGATCATCGGCCGCAGGATCGTCCACCTGACGACCGACGTCCACATCAGCGAGCTCACCGACACGATCCGCAAGCTCAAGGCGTGGAAACCCCACTACGACCCCGCGATCCTCGGCGCGCTGCTCGTCGAGCTCACCAGGCTGATCGCGCTGGAAGACGTCGTCAAAGCCCTGCCGCCGGGGATCACCCGGATCGCCGTGGTGGCGGGTGACGTCCTCTCGGACGTCCCGCTAGCCGGCCTTCCCGTCCCCGGCACCACCTACTACCTGGGCCTCACGCACGCGCTGTCCAGCCTGCCGTGCCTGTCCGCGCTGCCTCAGCTCCAACGCCGCTCCCGCAAGCAGAGAGGCGACGAGACGGCCATCTTCAGCCCTGACCCGAGGCTTCGCAGAGCCACGGCAACGGGCGAGAAGTTCACCAAAGCCTCGCAACTGGAGGACGTCCTCAAAGGACATCGATTCCAACGGATCCGCATCGACGCCCACGGCACCCACGACCGCATCGACCCCGATCAGTCGTGGCTGAGGTTCGGCGATGAACGGGTTTCCGCGGAAGCATTGGCCAACATGGACTTCAGCGCGTGCGGCACGGTCGTGCTGGGCGCCTGCGAGTCCGGCATGGCCCAGCAGCGGGGCCGCGACGAGAAGGTCGGCTTCGTCCGCGCGGCCATCACCGCGGGCGCGGGAGCAGTCGTCGCAGCCCGGTGGAAGGCCGAGGACGACGCCGCGCAGAAGGTGCTCGACGCGTTCGACCGCCACCTGGCCAAGCTGCCCCGCGACCGCGCACTTCAGCACGCACTGAGAGAAGTCGCCGACCGGCACCCGGCCGACTGGGCGTGCTGGTCCCTGCACGGCGACGCGGGCATCCAGACCAAAGCGGGCCCGCTCCGCAGAAGACTCAGGAAGAACGGAGAACCCGTGCCGCTCGAAACCCGCCCCAAGGTGTTCCTGTCGTTCGCCGGCAAGGACCGCCCGCACGCCGAGCAGCTGCGTGCCGAGCTGGAGGAGCGCAACGTCAACGCCTACCTCGACGAGAACGAGATAGCGCCCGGTGACAACGTGATCGCCGCCATCGACGAAGCGCTGGCGACCTCCGACTACTACGTCCTGCTGTGGTCGGCGAACACCCCGCAGCGCGAGTGGGTCACCAAGGAGTGGACGGCGGCGTTCACCCTCGAGATGACGCGCCGCCGCGCCTTCCTGTTCATCGTGCGGCTCGACGAGGAACCGCTGCCGCCCCTGCTCGCGCCCCGCAAGCACATCGACCTGGTGGACGCGGCCGACCGCCTGGTCGCGACGTGGCGCGCAGACCGCAAGTCGGAGCTTCCCGTGTTCCCGCAACCCGTACCGCCCGCGCTGGACGGCCCGACCGTCGCGATCTCGGTGCGCAGCCACGACCTCGGCGTCACGCACGTCGTAATGACCCCGCTGCACCTGACCGGCGCCGCGCTCTACCGAGCCGTGTTCGACGCCATGCAGCTGCCCACCGAGCAGGCCACGTTCGACGGCACGATCGGGATGCGGTTCTCCTACGAGCTGTTCCAGCAGAACGAACCGATCCCGGACGACCAGTCCACTGTGGAACTGGTCTCCGACCTCGTCGACATCGCGGTCCGCGTCGAGTCGTTCGGCCCGCGCGGCTCGTACAACACCAAGGAGTTCCGTCAGGACGAGGAGCTCGACGAAGGGCTCGACGTCGACCAGCAACGCATGCTGCTGGTCGCCGCCTTCCGCCACCTGCTTCCCTAGCAGGTAGGCGAGACCGAACACCGTCCCGGTAGCACCCTGGTTCGCGACCTGTGCCGGCGCGGCGTTCGTGCCACGCGCGGTGAACGGCAAGGTGACCAGCGAGCGCGCTGAGCCGTTCACCATGCTCTTGCCGTCGCGGTCACGCGTCGCCCGCTGGCACGCCGTGGCGAGGTTCGCGCTCGACTGGCAGTAGTCGGCCGGGTTCCACAACGCTGTGGTGACGCTGGTGTCCTTGCCCCGCCACGTCGACGAACATCATGTTGCTCTCAATGCCGGTGCCCGCGGGGGCGGGCACCAGCGGGCTACCCGCGGGAGGGTTCACCTGCACGCGGTACTTGCCACCGCTCACCGAGCCGAGGCCCACGGCGACGTTGCCGTCCGCACCGGTCGTGCCGGTCGCGGTCTTGCCCGCCGGGTCGGTCACGAGGACGGAGGCACCCGCCACCCGACTTCGAGCGCGGCCTCGTACATGCCGTTCGCGTTGACGTCACGAATGACCTTCACGGTCAACCTGCCGTCGCCTGGACCAGCGTGCGCGGGAGGTGTCACTACGGCGAACGAGGCGGCCGTCAACGCGGCGAGCGGACGTTTCACGAAATCGCTCCTAGGCGGCAGAGGTCGGGGGCACACTGCGGGAATCTGGAAAGTGCCAACGTTTCCGCAGGCCCGCCCAGCTACCGAGAGCCGCTTGTCACACGTGTGTGTGGATGTCACGGCTTGACCACACGACTTATGGGTCTGAACGGGTGAATACGCGTGTTCGACTCAGCCTTTCCTGGCTTCAGCGCCTGTAACGGGTGAAGGTCGCCTTCTGGCGGTGAAGGACACGAGCGGACGCTGAAGGGAAGGCCGTTGAGCACACCGGAGCCGGATCAGGGCTTCGCCGAGTTCTTCCGCACCTGCCTGCCCGTGGTGACCAGGACGCTGACCGCGCTCACCGGCGACACCCGCGTGGTCGAGGACGTGGCGCAGGACGCGTTGCTGATCGCCCGGCACCGTTGGGACGACATCCACGCGTACGACAAGCCCGAGGCGTGGGTGCTGAAGGTGGCGATACGGCTGATGCGGCGATGGCAGCAACGCCACCAACACGAAACTCCACTGGTCACGGTGCCTGATGTCGCCGAACAGGTGCACGAGGTGGAGGCGCTGCACGCTGCCCTGCGCGAGCTCTCCCCCAGGCACCGCGAGACGGTGGCGTTGCACCACCTGCTCGGCTACTCGGTCAGCGAGATCGCCTCGGTGCTCCTGGTCAGCGAGTCGACCGTGCGGACGCACCTCACCCGCGGCCGGGCCGAGCTGCGGCGGATTCTCGGAGGCAGTGATGAGTGAGAGGCTGCTGGCCCAGCACGAGCTCGACGAGGCAGTCGAACGGCTCTACCGCCTCGGTGAGACCGCGGAACGGGCCGGGAACCCGCGTGAGGCCGCCGTGCACTTCCGGGTCGCCGCCGACCAGCACCTCGGTGACGCGGCGGTGCGGCTGGCGCGGGCGTTGTTCGCGCTCGGCGAGACCGAGGAGGCCACGCGCTGGTGCAAGGTCGCCGTAGCGGACGGCTTCACCGAGGCCGCGGAGCTGATCCAGGAGAATTCCACCGCGCGGCAACGGTTCCTGGAGCACGCGGCGCGGATCATGGTGGGCGCGCCGACCTTCGACTGGCTGCCTTCCGCCGCACCGGCGGAACGCGTCGCGCCGGAGAACGTTCAGGCCCGCACACGGGCGTTGCGCGCGTTGGACCAGCAGTACGGCGGGATCGCCTGCCACGCCTCGGTGTTGGAGCATCTCACCGCCGTCGAACCGATGATCCTCGTGGGGGACGAGGAGATGTGGACGGCCGTCGCGGAGGTGCACGAGCTGGCGGGCTGGACCGCGTTCGACAGCGGGCTGCCCGGCGTGGCGCTGCCGCACTTCGAACGCGCGCTGACGCTGGCGCGGCAGGCGGAGAACGAGTCGCTGATCGCCTCGGTGCTGACGCGGGCAGGCCGGATGTTCCTCCACCACAACGCACCTGATGACGCTTTGAAGGCGTTCCAGCTCGGGTTCGTGGCGGCGCACAACTCGTGGGCCGACCGAAGGGACCTGAGCGATCCCTCGCAGGCGATCGCTTCGCTCACGACAAAGGTCGACACGTACGGCGCGGAGCACGTCCGCGCCCGCGTGATCGCGTTGACAGCGTTGGCCCGCAACCATCTCGCGATCGGCGACACAGCCGCCGCCGGTGAGTTCGCGGGAGAAGCGGTGGCAGCCGCCACGAACCTGCGTTCCGCGCGCGCCGACGACCAACTGCGATGGCTGGCCCAGGAAGCCCGGGGTGCCGGCGCATCCGTGCTGGTGGAGCAGATCTCGGCCCGTTTCGCGCGCTGTGGTTGACGTTTTCACCCGATCCGGTTCGATACACGCGTGCGCGCAAACAGGTAAGTTCTGCGGCATGGCCGAGCCTTTCTCCTGGGTGCCCGCAGGAATCAACACGGACGTGCCCAGCGCGGCGCGCGTCTACGACTACCTGTTGGGAGGTGGCCACAACTTCGCGTCGGACCGCATGGTTGGCGAGAAGGTGCTGCAGATCCTGCACGACGGCCGCGCGATCGCGTCCTCGAACCGCTCGTTCATGCGCCGCGCCGTCCTGCTGATGATGGAGCAGGGCATCGACCAGTTCCTCGACCTCGGCTCGGGCATCCCGACCGTCGGCAACGTCCACGAGATCGTGCAGCAGGAAAACCCGGACGCACGCGTGGTCTACGTGGACTACGACGAGGTCGCGGTCTCCCACAGCCAGCTCATCCTGGAGGGCAACGACAACGCGGACGTCGTGCAGGCGGACATGTGCCAGCCGGATCAGGTCCTCTCCGACCCGGTCGTGACGAACCTGATCGACTTCTCCAAGCCCGTCGGCCTGCTCATGGTCGCCGTGCTGCACTTCGTCTCGGACGAGAAGGGCCCCGCCGAGGTCGTCGCCCGCTACCGCGACGCCGTGCCGTCCGGCAGCCTGATCGCGCTCTCGCACCTGACCGCCGACTTCAAGCCGCAGGAGATGGGCGCCGTCGTCGAGGCCATGCAACACAGCCGCGACCCCATGTACTTCCGTGCCCTCACGGAGTTCGAGCCCGTGTTCGCGGGCATGGAGGTGCTCCAGCCGGGCGTCGTCCCAGCACCGAAGTGGCACCCGGAACTCGGCCCGGCCGGAGAAGGCGGCCCGGAGGACGTCTACGTCGGCGTCGCTCGCAAGCCCTAGCGGAACCTCCAGGCCTGAGCCGCGGACCCGTTGCACGTCCAGATGTTCAGGCGCGTGCCAGGAGTCGTCGACGCACCGGGGTTGTCCAGGCACAGCCCCGACTGCGGGTTCTGCACCGAACCGTCCGACCGCACGCGCCACTGTTGCGCGCCGGTGCCGTTGCACTCCCACAGCTGGACGATCGTGCCGTTGGTGGTGCCACTGCCGTTCACGTCGAGGCACTTGCCGGAGATGGCGATGGTGCCGTCCGCGACGACGCGCCACTTCTGCGCGTAGGAGTTGTTGCACGTCCAGATCTGCACCGGGTTGCCGTTGGCGGTGCCGCCGGCGTTGTTGTCCAGGCACAGCGTCGAAGCTGCCGACAGTGCGACGGAACCGGAGCCGTTCGGGTGGCGCTCGGCCGGGAGCGACGGCGTGTTCAGGTGGTAGAAGTCGACGGCAAGGTAGTTCGGGGTCTTGCGGGCCGCTGGCTCGCAGAAGCGCTGGGCGCGGTTGACGGCCTTCGAGTTGTCCGTCGCGACGGTGCCCTGCATCGGGACGTCGCGGAAGTGGTTCATCACGAACAACGGGCGGAAGTTGCTTTCCGTCGCGGTGAGCGGCTTGCTCCAGCGGGAGTAGCACGACCAGTCGGACGTGCCCGTGCCCGAGCCCATCGACCAGTAGTTCTCGACGGTCCAGTCGCGCTGGTAGAGGACGCCGGAGTTCTCGCGGCCGTCGGGGCTGTGGTCGGTGAAGATGAGCAAACGCTTGCCGCTGGCCCTCATCTGCGACAACGTCGGCCAGCCGTTCTCCCGCACGCCCTCTGCTCTGTGGAGGACGTCGTTCAGGCCGTTGACGCGGGCCAGCTCGGCGCGCAGGACCTCCGCGGAGACGTAGTCCTCCAGGAAGACCGTGACGATCTCCGTCGGGCGTGCCTTGAGGAAGTCGACGATGCGCTGGATGTCGACGTTGAGCGCCACGGGCTTGCTGACGAGCGTGCAGCTGTTGTGGCAGAGGATCGCGCCGTCGGCGGTCTGGTGGATGTCGAGCATGAAGCCGCGCACGCCGTCGTTGAGCTGCTGCACGATGCCGCGGGACTGGTTCGGGGCGATGTTGCCGAACGTGAAGCCGCCGTCGACGCCGTTCGCGTAGGCGTTGTGGGAGGTCAGGAACGTCATCTCGTCCAGGCGTGGGTCGTTCGGAACCTGGACTCGGACCGGGTTGACGGGTGTGAGGAACCACGTGTCGTCGCCGGTGCCGACGCGGACCTGGTCGGTGCCGGACGCGATCAGGTACCGCGACGAGCCCGGATCCTTGAACCGGTAACGGTCCTGGTCATCGAGGGTGGCGACCCACTGTGCGTCCGCGCTGGAGCAGCTGACCATCTGGACGGCGTCGCCGGAGCGGCCGAGGCACTGGCCGCCTTCCGACAGCGTGCTGCCGTTCCAGGTGAACTGCTGGCGATCCTCGTTGCCCTTCGGGCGGTGCTGGACCACGGACGAGCCGGACACGGCGGCGTTCTGGCCGGTCACGGCGCTTTGCAGGTAGTAGTTGCCGTTGGGTGCCGCGGCAGCGTCGACGGGGACGAGCAGCAGCGACAACAGCGCGAGTGCAGGAATGATGCGCATGGGGTGAAGGCTCACGGATGGACGCGAACGTGAAAAGACTTCACACCGAAATCCGTCCAAACCGAGACATCTGTGGTCCGGACCACAAAACCCGATGCAGCGGATGAGGGCAGTGAGGAGGTTTCCCGAGCCGCAACAGACCACGGACACGAAGGGGGCGGTGTGGGGTTCGACCAGTTCGTCACTGATCGGCTCGACCGGCTGCTGAGGTACGCCACCGCGATCACCTGCGACAAACACCTGGCGCAGGACATCGTGCAGAACGTGCTTCTGCGCGCGCAGAGCAAGTGGGATCGCATCGGAGCGATGGATGCGCCCTATCTCTACGTGAAGCGCATGGTGACCAACGACTACCTGTCGTGGCGGCACCGCAAGGCAGCGCGAGAGATTGCGGTGGAACGCGGTGAGCTCGCCAGGCACGTGCCGTCGATGGCCGATCCCGCCGACGCGCACGCCGAACGGGAGGCCATGCGCGCACGGATCGCCGTGCTGCCGCGCAAACAACGCGCCGCGTTGGTGCTGCGGTTCTACGAGGACTGCAGTGACACAGAGATCGCTCAGGTGCTTGGTTGCACGGAATCCACCGTGCGCAGCCAACTCTCTCGCGCGTTGCAGACGTTGCGTGCCCACGAAATCGCCCGGTCCGCCACCCTGGGGGTGCACTCATGAACGACCTGATCCGCCAGGCCATCGCCGCGGAGGCCGAGGAGCGTGTCGACTCCCGGACCGTGCTGGCCGAACTGCACAAGCGCAAGAAGCGCCGCAAGCCGCTCGGCCTGATCGTCGGTGTGGCGACGCTGACCGCGGCCGCCGCCGCCGCGGCCGTGATCATCCCGACGGCCATCAAGAAGACCGACGCTGCGCCAGCGGCACCGCCGCCACCGGCCTCCCCGCAAAACGTGCTGCTCATCGGCATCGACGACAACAACAACACCGACGCGCTCGTGTTCGCGCGCTTCGGGGGCGATGGGTCCGTCAACGCCGTGTCGTTGCCACGCGACATCCAGATCGGCAACGACAGGATCAACGCACTCTTCCGGGAGGACCCGAAGAAGCTGACCACAGCCGTCGAGCGGCTGACCGCCACGAAGGTCGACCACTACGCCGCGATCAAGATGGCCGAGTTCGGCCGGATCGCGGAGGTTGTCGGCGGTGTCGAGGTCTGCGTGGTCGCCGCGACCAAGGACCTCGAGACCGAGGCCTTCTTCCCCTCCGGGCGGCAGACGCTCACCGGTGACCAGGCGCTCGCGTTCCTTCGTCAGCGCAAGGGCCTGGAGATGGGTGATTTCGACCGGGTCAAGCGGCACCAGGCGTTCCTCACCGGGCTCGCCGCCAAGATCACCAAGAGCAACGCGCTGCCCCTCGCCCGCGAGATCAGCACGACGATCAAGGTCGACGCCGGGTGGGACGTGCTGGAGTTCGCACAACGGTTCCAGGGCCCGGTCAAGATCCTCACAGCGACGCTGCCGGTCAGCGACCCCGCCGTCGTCACGAACGGGGCCGGCCTGGTGGCCGACCCGGAGCAGGCGAAGCAGTTCGTCGAGTACCAGTTCGCGGGCAAGGCACGCCCCCAGGACGGGTGTGTGCGCTGACGTTCACCCCGATGGAGCATCAAGTCGCCCGTATGCGGTGTCGATGACCAGCATGTAGCCCGCCGAATGGCCGCTACGATCAACTTGTGCGCGAGCCCCTTGAACGAGATTCCGAGATCGCGCACATTCGTGAAGCTCTCGACGCAGCCACCTGTGGTGAGGGTCGCGTCGTGTGGGTGACGCGCTGGGAGCTCACCGGCTCGCGCTACCTCAGCGACACGACCCGCCAGATGGTCGAGGGCTTCAACTGGTTCGACATGGCCAAGTGAATCTTGAACCAGCAGGGGCCGCACTCTTCAGGGAGTGCGGCCCTTCGCCATAGCCTGAACGCCATGGTCGGCCGCGATCGGGAACAGACCCGCCGCCGGTTGCTGGACGCCGCGCTGGTGGAGTTCGCGGCCTACGGGATCGCCGGCGCGCGGATGGAGCGGATCGCACGCATCGCCGGGTGTTCCGCAGGACTCGCCTACACCTACTACGGCGGCAAGGACGAGCTGTTCGACGCCGTGCAGTCCGAGGTGGCGGAGGCCGCGTTCGTGGAGTTCGACGCCGCCGACCTGCCCGCGTACGCGGCCAAGCTGTACGACCGGCGGCACGAGCACCCGGAGTTCGACCGGCTCGCGACCTGGCACCGGCTGGAGCGGCCGGGCAGGGTCAGCCGGGCCGCCGAGATCGAGGCGATCCGGGAGGCCCAGTCGCGAGGGCTGGTGTCCACGCGGTTCTCCGCCGAGCAGGTGCTGGTGCTGGTACTGGCCATCGCGTCGATGTGGTCGAACGCACCGGCCGACGGCTCGGACCACCTGGTGCGGCGGCGAACCGTCGAGGACGCCGTGCGACGGCTGATCGAGCCGTAACCTGGTCGTATGCGTGTTCTCGTGGTTGCCGCGCCCTTGCTGGGTCACGTCTTTCCGTTGATGCCGCTGGCGTTGGCGTTGCGCGACGCGGGGCACGACGTCGTGGTCGCGACCGGTGGCGAAGCACTCAGGGTTCGCGAGTCCGGACTGCACGTCGAGGACGTGGTTCCCGCGAACGTCCGCTTCGGACCGATCGCGTTGCGCATCATGCTGACGCATCCGTTGGTGGCCAAGAGGGAGATGCGGGGCAGCGGCAGGCTCGACTTCGTGTCCCGGCTGTTCGGCAGGGTCGGCGACGCCATGACAGCACCGCTGCAGGCGCTTGCCGGGAAGTGGCGCCCGGACGTCGTAGTGCACGAACCGCTCGCCGCCGCAGGGTCGGCGCTCGGTGTGCCTTCGATCGTCCACGACGTGTCGTTGTTCGACGGGCTGGAGCTCACGGCCGCGGTTGGCGCACGAATGAAGGCCGAGGTGCGTTCTCCCGCAACGGTTCTGCGTACCGCGCCGCGGTCCATCATGGAGTTCCGGGTGGGGCAGCCGATGAGGTTCGTCGCGTACAGCGGTGACGGCGAGGTGCCGCAGTGGCTCGCCGAACCCGCGGGCAAGCCGCGCATCCTGGTCAGCCGCAGCACCGCGCCCGGTCCTGGAGCCGGCCGGATGATGGCGGCCGTCACCAGGGCGGCGGAGCACGTGGACGCGGAGTTCGTGCTGGTGCGGCCGGAGAAGACGGAGGGCTTGCCGGACAACGTCAGGACGGTCGGGTGGGTGCCTATCCCGCGCGTGCTGCCGTTTTGCGACGGGATCGTGCACCACGGTGGCGCCGGGACGTTGCTGGGCGCGCTGGCGGCAGGTGTGCCGCAGCTGGTCGAGCCGGGGCCCGGCGACCGGACG
>NZ_VSRL01000207.1 GCF_012184385.1 Lentzea indica | reverse complement strand
CGAGGACCGCATCGCGCCGCCGGTCGGCACGCCGAGGCGATCGCCCAGGCCTGGGGCGGACCGGTGCAGCTGCGGTTGCTGCCCAAGGCCTCGCACCTCGGTTTCACCGAGGGACGGCACTGGAGCGAGCTCCTGCTGGACGGCCACGCCGAGCGCGGATCGCACAAGCTCGGCCGCGCGTTCGTGACCGCGTTCCTGCTGAGGGTGCTGACCGGTGAGCGGACGTACGACGAGCTGCTGGACAGTGACCTGAAGAACGCGAACCTCGTCTTCCAGCGGGAAGCGCTGCGCAGCCGCTAGGTTGCTCGGCGTGATGCCGAATCAGGGTTGGCAGCAGCAACAACCGCAACAGCAGTGGGGTCCGCCACCACCGCCGCCGAGGGGCGGCAGCTTCGCGATGGCGATCGTCGTCGCCGTCAGCGCGCTCGGGGTCGCCGTGTACTGGGCGATCCTCGGAATCATCAGGCTCACCGTCAAACGCCCGCACGAGTCGGAACCGGAAGTCGTCGCGCTCCTGCTGGCGAAGACCGGTGGCAACGGCGACCTGCTGGCGCCGCTGAGCATCGCCGACCTGGTGCTCAAGCTGCTCGCGGCAGCGTTGCTGGTGTTCGGCGCGTTGCTGATCATTCTGCGCAAGATGCCCGGTGCATTCCTCGTTGCCGGTACCGCGGTGGTGGGGTTGCTCGCCGGTGCCTGTCACTTCGTCTACTACCAACAGCTCGGCTGGAGCGGTACCAGCGACACGTACATCGTCGCCGGGCTCACGCTCGTCGTCGGGGTGCTGGCGATCCTGCCGCCGGTGACCAAGGCGCTGCGACCCGCCGCCCAACCTAAGGCCGGCCACCCTCAGGGAGGTCAGCCCCCGTTCCCGCAGCAGGGGCCGCCACCTCCCGGCTACGGACAGCCCCAGCAGCCCCGCAGCCCGGCTACGGCCCACCTCAGGGCCCGCCGCCGCCCGGCTACGGCCCGCCGCGCTGACCAAACGAGAACGCCCCCAGGTCGTCGGACCCGGGGGCGTTCGTCGGTCAGGACAACCAGCTCTGGTTGCTGAGGTCGTCGTCATCGTCGACGGGCGGGCGCTGCGGCCGCCTGGGTGGCGCGCCTGGCGGATCGGCGGAGGAGGCGTCACCGGGGGCTGGACGACCGGAGGCTGCCGCACCGGCTGCTGCGGCGCCTGGTTCGGCCCGCGCATGAAGGCCTCCGACTGGGCGCGCAGCTCGCGCTCCTGCCGTTCCTTCTCGATCTGCGCGAGCTCCTCGGCGAGGTCGTCGTGCGGAGCCGCGGTCTCGTCCTCGAGCCCGAACGACAGCTCCTTGCTGCGGTCCTTGTTCTGGCCCTCTCCGCGCTGGTTGCGGGCCATCTCGCGGAGGCGTTCGGTGAGCCGCTGCTTGCGGTCGGCGAACTTGTCGTGGCTCTCCTGCGTCGCCTTGGTCGACTCGTCGAACTTCTGCCGGACGTCGGCCATGCGCGTGGAGTGCTCCGACTCGATGCCCGAGAGCTTCGCCTTGAACGCGGCGAGGTCGAGATCGCTCACCAGCTACCACCCCGGTTGCCCTCGTCGCCGCTGAGCACGCCCTGGGCGCTGCTCAGCGGGTTGTTGTTGTCCTCGTCGAACAGCGAACCGGTGGTGCGCCACTGGCTCGCGCCGCGCTCGGTGTCGCCGCCCTGCTGACCACCGGCGCCGGCACCACCACCCATCATGCCGCCACCGCCCATCATCCCGCCGCCCATCATGCCGCCGGACGCGGGACCGGACGTCGCCTGGCCGTGGGCGTCCTGCATGGACGGCAGGTTCGCCGAGCCCGCCTGACCGGCCTCGGAGGCGTTCGTGTTGAACGAGCCGCCGTTGTCGCTCTGGGACGGAGTGCTCCAGGCGCTGTCCGCCGGCGACGAACCGCCGAGCACGGACTCGTTGCCGGAGGAACCGCCACCGGTGAACGAGACGCCGGACGTCATCGTGCTGTCCACGGACGCGGTCTGGGCGTGGAGCGGGCCCTCGCCGGAGATCCTGGGCTCGCCGACGTTCGGCATGAAGCCGTTGTCCTCGATGTAGCTGCGGCCCATCGACTCCTGGAACCGCTCGCCCACGCTCGGGCCCTCCTGGCCAGGCGGGCTCCAGATCTGCTCGCCCTGGGCGGGCATGGTCTGGAACTCGCCCTGAGCGGGCGCGGGCATCGTCTGGAACTCACCCTGGGCAGGCGCAGGCATCGCTTGGAACTCGCCCTGAGCAGGCATCGTCTGGAACTCGCCCTGAGCGGGCGCCGGCATGGGCTGGAACTCGCCCTCGACGGGCCGCGGGAAGTCCTGTTCCGGGATGTTCAGCGGCTGGTCGAGCCGCAGGTCGCCGGTCATGCCACCGCCGCCACCGGCGCCGACACCGGCCGGATCGGTGCCCGCGGCGGGGTTCTCGTCCTCGCCGAAGCTCACGCCGATCTGGTCGGGAGTGCCGTCGCCGTTGTCCGCGGTCAGGTTGATCTCGCCGGTGTCGGCGTTGACCTCGGCGGTGAAGTTGACGCCGTCCTGCTCGATGTGGATCTTGCCGTCGGCGCCGACCTCGACCGGGATCGGGTTCGACTCGGAGCCGGGCGCACCCATGCCGGTGCCACCGGGCGCGCCGCCGCCGGGCGTCGGCGTGTTGCCGGTCGCGCGCGGCCGGCGCGAGCCTTGGGTCGCCGTGCCGGTGAGCTGGTTGGCCATGGCCGTGATGGCCTGGGTGCCGTTCTGGCCCATCAGAGCCTTGGCGGCCTCCGGGTTCTTGCTGAAGTCCAGGTCGTAGGTCTTCGGCTCACCCTTCGGCGTGTCGATCGTCATCTTCACGTGCCCGTTCGAGTCGGGCTCCGTGACCTTGATCGTGTTGTCGCCGGCCTTGACCGTGACGGACTCGAGGTTCTCCTCGGGCTTCGGCTGCTGCTGGTTGTCCGGCTTGCCGTCACCATCGAGGTCGTCGACCTTGCCGTCGCCATCGGTGTCACCCGGCACGTCCGGCTTGCCGTCGCCGTTCTTGTCGAGCGGGTTCTCCGGCTTCGGGACCTCCGGCATGCCGCCGCCCCCGCCGCCACCGCCACCGTTCGAGCCGCCGCCGCCACCACCGCCGCCACCGCCGGTGCCCTTCTTGTCGCCACCGCCACCGGTGTTGTCACCGGGCTTGTCGGCGGGCTTCTCCTCCTTGGCGGGCTCGAACGGCTTGGTGTTGATCTTGTCGATCTCCGCGCCGAGCGCGTTCCACGCCTCGTCGACCGACTTCTTCGTGTTCTTGCAGAGCTCCACGAAGTTCTTGTACTTCTCGCTGACGTCCTTGTGGAACGTGCCCTGCAGCCACTCGCGGCAGCCCTTGCGGACCTCGCCCTTCCACACGTCGTCGTCGCAGGCCTCGTCGTCGATCTTGATCCCGACGTGCCCGGCCGCGCGCTTGAGCAGGCCCTCGTCCTCGCTGTCCGCGGCCTGGACCACCTCGCGGATCTGCGGCGGCGTCTTGCCGGCGATGTCGAACGGGCTGCCCACACCGTTCAGCACGGTGTTCGCCTTGTCGTTCACCAGCTGCGAGACCGTGTGGCACGCCAGGCGCGTCGCGTCGGCGATGTGGTTGACGCCGTCCGCGACAGCGGCCGCCTTCTTCGAGAAGTCGGCGACGAAGGTGCGGGAGTTGTCCGCGGCCTTGCCGTCCCAGCTCGACCAGAGCTTCGACATCGACTTCTCGGAGTCGGCCTGCTGCGTGCGCAGCTCACCGGAGATGGTCCGCATCTCCTTGATGTCTTCGTCGATCTTGTGGAAGTCGATGTCGCGCTGCTCTTCGTAGAGCGTCTTGACGTTCTTGTAGTCGGTGTTGACGTCCGCGCCGACACCGATGACCGACTTCGCCTCCGCGTAGACCGGGAGGAAGTTCTCGAAGTACTTGAGACCGGGCGCACCCGCGTCGAGCAGGAAGTTGGAGTTGCCGACGCCCGCACCGCCGTCAGCCGCGCGCTGCTCGGACTGGTCCAGCGTGTTCTGGCCGTCAGTCTTCGCTTTGTTGTGCTCGTCGACCTTCTTCTGCCCGGCCTCGCCCGACTTCTTGGCCTCGTCGTAGGCCTTGTTCAGGCGGTCTTCCGAACTGTCCGCCCACGGCATCGTGTTCTTGAACGCCTGCCACTGACCATCTCCCCAGGAGACGTCATAGTTGTCCAGGTAGGTCTCGAGCTCGTCGTTGAACGTGCCCATCGGGTTGTCGTGCGCCTCGGTGGCGTAGTACGCCTCGAGAAGGGCTTTCTTCTGGTCCGGCGGGACCTCGGGGTTGTCGCAGAGCTTCTTTACTTCTTCCCAGCTGGGCATCCGCGACTACCTTCCCTGCTTGTTGATCTTGGCGGCATTCGCCTCTTCGGACCATTCGTAGCCGTTCGCGGACTCGCGCAGCTTGTCCGAAAGGCCCTTCATCGCCGCGGAGTAGGCACCGATCGCCTCGGCTATCTTCGGCAGGCCGGCCTTGTACTTGGCACCACCTGCGGTGTGCGCGCGACCGAAGTCCTTCTCGCTCACGGCACTGGCGGTGATCTTGGCCTTGTAGTTCTCGATCTCGGTCGCGATGCCCTGAATGGTCGTCGCGGACGACATCATTTCGCCGGCGTTCGCCTGATAGCCAGACATGTGCTCCTGCCTCCCCTAGTCCCCGATCTGACGCAGTTCGGCTCAGTGGGGTTCCGCCATACAGTGCCAGCTCAGATCACACGCTGACCTGAGCTCCGCAAGGTCGGTTGCCTTAGTAAACAGCCATTCGGCGCAGCACGCCGACGATCACCACTGATTGGGTGGCGGCGGCTGCTGACCAGGAGGTTGCCCAGGCCACTGCCCGCCGGGAGGAGGACCCTGCTGCCCAGGTGGGTAGGGCTGTTGACCAGGCGGGAAGGGAGGCTGCTGCTGGGGCGGGTAGGGCTGGTTCGGCGGGAACTGCGGCGGGTGCTGCGGCCGCTTCTTCTGGTTCTTCACGACGATCACGATGACGACCGCGGCCACGATGAGAGCCAGGACGAACAGGATGATCAGCAGCTCGATCGGTCCGATGCGCACCACGGATCACCAGCCGTTCTGCGTGGGCGGCTGGTGACCGGGCGCGGGCTGCTGCGGGTACCCCGGCGGCCCTGGAGGCGGTGGTTGCTGCTGGTACGGGTATCCCTGCTGAGGGGGATGCACGGGCTTCTTCCTGGTGGCCAGCGCGACCACCAGGATCACGCCGCCGACCACCAGCACCAGCAGAACGAACAGCACCAACCAGATCGCCACGATTCCTCCGAGATCCTCAGTGCACCGAGGAAACCACACCCGCCAGACGTTGCGCGGCCGACTCCGCCTGTTCGTGGCTGGTGGCCTCGACCATCACCCGCACGAGCTGCTCGGTTCCCGACGGGCGCAGCAGCACGCGGCCGGTGTCGCCCAGCTCGGCTTCGACGGCGGCGACGGCCTCGCTGACCGAGGCGGCCTTGGCGACCGCGGCCTTGTCGGAGACCTTCACGTTGATCAGGACCTGCGGCAGGCGGCGCATCACGGAAGCGAGGTCGGCGAGCGACTTGCCCGTCTCGGCCATGCGGGCCATCAGGCGCAGCGCGGTGAGCAGGCCGTCGCCGGTGGTGGCGTGCGCGGGCAGCACCACGTGGCCGGACTGCTCGCCGCCGAGCGAGTAGCCGCCGGCCTTGAGCTCCTGCAGCACGTAGCGGTCGCCGACGGCGGTGGTGCGCAGCTGGATCTTGGCGTCCCTCATGGCGAGGTGCAGGCCGAGGTTGCTCATCACGGTGGCGACGAGGGTGTCCTCGTACAGCTCGCCCGCGTCGCGCATGGCGAGCGCGAGGACCGCGAGGATCTGGTCGCCGTCGACGGGGTTGCCCTCGGCGTCCACGGCGAGGCAGCGGTCGGCGTCACCGTCGTGCGCGATGCCGAGGTCGGCGCCGTGCTCACGAACGGCCGCGGCCACGACGTCGATGTGCGTGGAACCACAACCGTCGTTGATGTTGAGGCCGTCCGGGGTCGCGTTGATCGCGATCACCTCGGCCCCGGCGCGGCGGTACGCGTCCGGTGCGGCCACGGACGCGGCACCGTTCGCGCAGTCCACCACGACCTTGAGGCCGTCGAGGCGGTACGGGGTGACCTTGAGCAGGTGCTCGACGTACTGGGTCTCGGCGTCGGGAACGTCACGCACCCGGCCGATGGCGGCACCCGTGGGGCGCTCGAAGCCGGCGCCCATGTGCTGCTCGATCTCGTCCTCGACCTCGTCGGGCAGCTTGTGGCCACCGGCGGCGAAGAGCTTGATCCCGTTGTCCGGCATCGCGTTGTGCGATGCGGAGATCATCACGCCGATGTCGGCGCCGAGCGCGGCGACGAGATGTGCGACGGCGGGCGTGGGCAAGGCACCGACGCGCAGCACGTCCGCGCCGGCCGAGGTGAGGCCTGCGGTGACGGCGGCGTCGAGCATCTCGCTGCTCGCCCTGGGGTCGCGGCCGACGACGGCGACCGGGCGGTGGGAGCGGTCGTGCTCGGCGAGCACGCGTGCCGCTGCGGCCGCGACGGACATCGCGAGCTCAGGGGTGAGATCGGCGTTGGCGAGACCGCGCACACCGTCGGTGCCGAACAGGCGGGCCATGAATCCTCCGATATGGACACTGCGAGGCGGCGGGAAGGACCCGGAAAACACTGCGGGAGCAGCAGTTCGAGGTGAACTGCTGCTCCCGCAGGTACAGCTGCGTCGTTACATCAACGCTTGGAGTACTGAGGCGCCTTGCGGGCCTTCTTCAGACCGTACTTCTTGCGCTCCTTGACCCTCGGGTCACGGGTGAGGAAGCCGGCCTTCTTCAGCGCCGGGCGGTCCTCGGAGTCGACGGCGATCAGCGCACGCGCGATGGCGAGACGCAGCGCACCGGCCTGGCCGGTGATGCCGCCGCCACGCAGGTTGGCGATCACGTCGAAGGTCTCGGGCTTCTCCGTGGTGACGAGCGGCTCCTTGATGAGCTGCTGGTGCACCTTGTTCGGGAAGTAGTCCTCGAGGGCCTTGCCGTTCAGCGTGAACTTGCCGGTGCCGGGCACGAGGCGGACGCGGACGACGGCCTCCTTGCGGCGGCCGACGGTCTGCGCGAGGTGCGCGGCGCCGTTCAGCGAGGGCGCGACGACCACCGGTGCGGAGGCTTCTTCCTCGACGACCTCAGCCTCAGTGGCCTCGGCCTCGGGAGCAGCCTCGACGACCTCGGCCTCGACAACCTCAGCCTCGACGGCTTCGGGGGTCTCGTTCTCAGGGGTGGTCACAGGAACTTCCTCGGTGTACTCGTCGCTCACTGGGCGATCTTCTTGATCTCGAAGGCCTGCGGCTGCTGCGCCGCGTGCGGGTGGTTCGGTCCGCTGTAGACCTTCAGCTTGTTCGCGATCTGACGGCCCAGGCGGTTCTTGGGCAGCATGCCCTTGATCGCCTTCTCCACCAGGCGGTCCGGACGGGTGTCCAGGACCTCGCCGAAGGACTGCTTGCGCAGACCACCGGGGAAACCGGAGTGGCGGTACTGGAACGCCTGGTCACGCTTGGCGCCGGTCAGGGCGACCTTGTCCGCGTTGATGATGACCACGAAGTCACCAGTGTCAACGTGCGGGGCGTAGGTCGGCTTGTGCTTGCCGCGCAGCAGCGTCGCGGCCTGGGTGGCGAGCCGGCCGAGCACCACGTCCTGGGCGTCGATCACGTGCCAGGTTCGGGTCACCTCACCGGGCTTCGGGCTGTACGTGCGCACGGATCTACCTCGTCGTCACTTGCGTCTGGGGTCACTGCGGCGGTTGCCCCAGACCGATCTTGGACGAACCAAGCGGTGGTTCCGAGACAGGCGCGGCACACACGGGCGCCAGCTACCGCACAACAACGTAAGAAGATACCGGATGGGTGGTGCGGGGACCAAAACGACCCCTCCGAAGCTGCCACCCCCGGACGTACGCGAGCCCCGGACCACGTGGTTCCGGGGCTCGCGAGGGTCTAGCGGTACCGCGGCGGACTTACCAGCGCGCGGTGTTCTTCTGCTCAGCGGCCTGGTACGCCTCGCCGGCCTGCTGCACGGCGATGCCGATGGCCGCGAGGACCTCCTGCAGGTCGGTGGCGGCCTGGGTCCACTTGGCCTGAGCCTCCTGGTAGGCGCCCTGCGTGGCACCCTCCCACGCGGCGAGCGTCTTGGTGACCTGCTGCTGCAGGTCGTCCAGCTGGCCCTGCACCTGCGAGGCACCGCTGGTGATCGACGAAGCGGCGTTCGCGATCTCCGCGAAGCCGACCTTCATGTATCCGCCCATTGCTGATCTCCCCTAGAAAAGTCTGCTGAAGTCTGATTTGAAGAAAGCGAGCTCGAACGCGAAAAACAAAGGTCAGAGGCGGTTGGCGATGGTGCTGACGCTCTGCTCCGACTCGGCTTCCTGCTGCTTGTAGACCTCCGACGAGCTCGAGATCTGCTCGCAGATGGACATCAGCGCTTCCTGCACCTTGCGGGCGTCCTCGTCGAACCGCGTCATCAGGTTCTGGAAGGCGGTGGCCGCCGTGCCCTGCCAGCTGCTCTGCACACCCTCGACCGAGCTGCGGACCTGACGGAGGGTGCCCTGCGTCGAGTCGTTGACGTTGGCGATGTGCTTCGCCAGTGCGTCGAGGTCCTCAGGCGTAAGTGAGAAAGTACCCATTGGGAGATGCCCCCTGTTCTAGAACTTCAGGTCGTACTTCTTGGTTCGTACGCCTCTTACGACGAGGACCCTGCCACGTCGGTTCCGCCCTGTCGCGACTTCTTTCGAAGTAGTTGCTCTAGTAAACGGCACCGGGTGAAACCACGAGTCAGTAGAGGATTCGCGACTGCGAAAAGTCCTCGTCATCGTCACTCACACGGGGAAGCTGACCACTCGGACCGGCGACAGCGGCGGAACCGAGAGTGGTCGCCTGCTCCGTCTCAACTGGAGCAGGGGTCCCCGGAGCGGTGAGTTCCGCGGCGTCCGGCACCTGCTCGACGGGCAGCCCGCGATCGCCACGGAACCCGGTGGCGGCCTCCCTGACGTCGGCAGAGGTGACCCGAGCACCGGGTTCGACCTTGCGCTCACGCGCCTGCGCGGCCAGGTCGCGGGTGCGTTCCCGCAGCTTGGCGTTGCGTTCCCCGATCTCACCGGACGCGCGACGGGCGCGGGTGACGGCGGCTCCGACCTCGGCGCGGAACCGGGCGAGAACCTCGGTGGCGGACATCCACGACTCCCTGATGGTGCGGCTACGACTTGATGACCAGCGAGCGGACGATCTGCTCGCAGGCGGTCCGAACGCGGTCCTGCGTGGCCGTCGTCGCCTGGCAGCCCACGCTCACCTGGACCTCGCCGGCGAACTGGATGTACCAGTCGACCCCGGTCGCCTCGACCACTTCGCGATAGTGAACAACAGACTTCCCCGCGAATGTCGTGTTGTCGGTGAAGTCGGCGACGTTGTCACCGTTCCCCTTGCGATCCTGATACTTGTTCCGCAGCTCCGTCAGCGCGCGAACGCGATCCTGATCACTGTTGTAGGTGAGAGTTTGCTCCTGCACAGCAATACGCGCTTCCGGCTGTTTGCCTTCGGAATTCTTGCGCTCAATCGGTTGCAAAAGCACCTGTCGATCATTGGCCGCGCCGCCCGTCTGCTCCCAGCCGTCCGGCCGCGTGAAGCTGTAGTCGTACACGGCGATCTGATTGGCCGACGGATTCTGTTGCTGCTGCGTTTTCTCGCGGTTCAGCCAGAGGTAACCACCGACACCGGCCGCGGCGAGCACGACCACGACACCGATCGCGATGAACAGCGGTGCCTTGCTCTTCCTCTTGGGCTGAGGTGCCGTGGGGAACGCGGACGGGAACTGCCCGGCGGGCGGCGGCGTGATCCGGCGGGTGATCTTGCGGGTGGCGTCGTCGGTCACCCGCAGGTTGTGGGTCACGTCACCCGGACCGCCCTTCGGCGGCGTCTGCTGCTGGGCCACCCCGCCGGTCCGTTCCGGGTCGAGGCTGACCGCCCGCAGCGCGCCGCGGGCGACGACGGTCTCCGGCTGGTCGATGCTCGTGGGCACCACACGGGTGTGCTCGTGCACCAGCCGTGCGACGAGGGGGATCCGGCTCGACCCACCGACGAGAAACACGCCGGCGAGCTGCTGAGGCGCGAGGCCGGCGTCACGGACGGCGGCGCCGGCCAGTGCGGCAGCCCTGCTGAGCGGCGAGGTGATCAGCTGCTCCAGGTCCGAGCGCGTCACGTGCGCGTCGGGGAACGGCGGCGGCATCGGCACGTCGGTGTAGGCGTGCCGGGACAGCGTCTCCTTGGCGCCCCGCACGTCCTGCCGCAGCACCCGCCGTTTGCGCCGGTCGGCCATCTCGCGCCCCTCGACGAGCTGCCGCCACGCCTCGGGGTCCTTGGCCGCCACCAGCCCACCGACGTGCTCCAGCAACGCCTGGTCGATGTCGGCGCCACCGAAACTCGGATCACCCTTGGCCGACAGGACCCGGAAGCTCTTGCCCGCGCGCGCCACCACGCTCGCGTCGACCGTTCCACCGCCGAGGTCGAGCACGGCGAGCGCGGCACCGTCCGGAATGGAGTGACTAGCGGAGTGGAAGACGGCGGCCGCGACGGGCTCCGGCACCAGCACCAGCTCACGGCCGAGTCCCCGCGCCGCCTGGAGCAGCACGCGGGTGCGGACCGTGCCCCAGTCCGCGGGATGAGTGAGTACAAGAAGGTCGACCGGCGCTCCGCCACCAACGCGTCGTGCTTCTCCCACGGCACGAGTCAGCACCGCGCGCACAACGTCCACAACGGGCAGCACAGTGCTGCCGAGCAGCAACTCGCCCTCGTCGACGCGGCGCTTCGGGTGCGGCTCATACCGGGCAGGGTCGACCGCGGCCTGACGCTCGGCCTCCTGACCGACGAACAACGTGCCGTCGGCAGCGGCGAACACGGCGGACGGCACCAGCGGCTGGCCGTCGAACACGACGACCTGCGGCTCCCGCCCGTTGACCGAGATGGCGACGCAGGTGCTCGACGTGCCGAAGTCGACCGCGACGTGCAGGCTCATGCACCTTCCCCTCTTTCGCGCACATGCTTACCCGATGCGGCACGCCTGGACGACACGGATGGCAAAGGTCGCTCACTCGGGGGCGGGTCCACGCACCAGGGCCAAGCTTCGTCGCAAGCTCTTCAGCACGGCGAACCGCTCGTCCACGGGGTTGCCGAAGTCCTGGTAAGGGACAAAAGCGTCATAGACTTCCCACGTGCTGGGGGCTGAGTACCGAGTGCTGGGACCGTTGGAGGTGCTCTTCAACGGCGAACCGGTCGTCGTCCCTGCCGGCAACGGCCGCGCGCTGCTCGCGACCTTGCTCTTGCGGCCCAACCAGTTCGTGTCCGTCGACGAACTCGTGGACCGCCTGTGGGACGGCTCGCCGCCGTCCCTCGACCGGGCGACGAAGACGCTGCACATGACCGTGACACGGTTGCGGCGGGCGCTCGGTCCGGCGAACTGCGTCTCCACCACCACGAACGGCTATCTGGCCGAGGTCGAGAATCTCGACCTTCTCCGGTTCCGCGCGCTGTCCGACAACGACCCGCACGCGGCACTGGCGCTGTGGCGCGGCCCGGTGCTCAGGAACGTCGCCTCGACCGCTCTGCACCGCGACGACGTTCCGCAGCTCGTCGCGGAACGGCTCGCCACCCTGGAACGACGCGTCGAACTGGACCTCGACGGTGGTCGTACCGCCGACCTCGTGCCCGAACTTCGCGCGCTGACCGCGGAACATCCACTGCGGGAACGGTTCTGGGCGCAGCTGATGATCGCGCTCTACCGTTCGGACCAGCAGGCGGCGGCGCTGGAGGCGTTTCGGCAGGTCAGCAGCCTGCTGGCGGACGAGCTGGGAATCGACCCCGGGCCGGGCCTGCGAGAGCTGCACCAGTCGATCCTGCGAGCAGAGCCGAAGCTGGACACGCGACGGGAGGCCGTGGTCCCGCGGCAGCTGCCGACCGGCCTCGCGAGCTTCACGGGCCGCCTCGGCGATCTCGCGCGGCTCGACCAGCTCCTGCCTTCCGGCACAGCTGGACAGGCGGTGGTCATCTCGGCCATCGCAGGTTCGGCCGGTGTCGGCAAGACCGCGCTCGCGGTGCACTGGGCGCATCGGGTGCGGGACCGGTTCCCCGACGGGCAGCTCGCGGTGAACCTCCGCGGCTACGACCGTGAGGAGCCGCTGACCCCGCACGACGCGCTCGGCCAGCTGCTGCGCGGGCTCGGTCACCCGTCGAAGGAGATTCCCGACCAGACCGACCAGCGCATCGGTGTGTACCGGTCGTTGCTCGCGAACCGCCGTGTGCTGGTGCTGTTGGACAACGCCTGCACGGCGGAGCAGGTGCGAGCGCTGCTGCCGGCGGGTGGCCGATCGGTCGTCGTGATCACGAGCCGGTCCGATCTGCGCGGATTGGTGGCGTTGAACGACGCCAAGGTGCTGAAGCTGGGTGTGCTGCCGCTGGACGAGGCGATCCAGCTGCTGGCGAAGGTGATCGGCGCGGACCGCACGCAGGCGGAACCCGAAGCCACCGCCGAACTCGCGCGGCTGTGCGCGTGTCTGCCACTGGCGTTGCGCATCGCCGCGTCGTTGCTCGCAGGCGAACCACACCTCAGCGTGCAGGACCTGGTGGACCAGCTCAGCACCGGAGATCGACTGGCAGAGCTCGAGATCGGTGACGACGGGGAAGCGGCGGTCCGAGCGGCGTTCGACCTCTCGTACCTGGCGCTCGCGCCGGAGGAACGGCGAATGTTCCGGATGCTCGGACTGGCGTCGCGCGCCGACTTCACACCGATGTCCGCCGGTGCGCTGCTCGGTGTGCCGAGCGGCCGGGCGTTGAAGCTCCTTCGCACGCTGACACGGGCGCACCTCGTCGAAGAGCGCGCGCCCCAACGGTTTTCACAGCACGACCTGCTCTGGCTGCACGCTCGCGAACGCGCGGCCGCTGAGGAGTCCGCCGAGGACCGTCGAGCGGCGGCCGTGCGCTTCCTGGACCACTACCTGCACACGGTCGACAACGCCGAAAGCGTGATCCTCTCGCATCGCGCCCAGAAGCCGCTGACCGAGCGCGACCCGGTGGTGGAGACGATCGAGTTCAGCGACACGGGCGCGGCTGTCGAGTGGAGCCGGCGTGAATACGACCTGCTCCTCGAACTCTGCGAGTTCGCGCTGACCGAAGGACACCTCGAACACGCGTGGAAACTGCCCTACTCGCTGATCGGTCACCTGGGGGTCCTCGGCTCCAACGACGACCGCCTCCGCGTCTTCGGCACCGCGCTCGAGGCCGCCAGGCAGTTGGGTGATCGATTCGCAGAAGCCGTTGCGCTGCACTCGACCGGGATCGCGCACAAGAACAGTCATCACTTCGAAGAAGCCGAACGCACGCTGCGCGAGGCACTCCGCATCCGGCGGGAGATCGGCTACACACGTGGAATCGCCATCACCGAAGCCGAGCTCGCGAGCACGTGTCTCTGGCAAGGACATCACGACGAGGCGCTGCTGCACTACCGCGAGTCCGTCGAGCAGTGGCGGCTCACCGGCAACGTCCAGGGATGGGCCTCGTCGATGAACAGCCTCGCTTACACGCTCGTCCACAAAGGCGACTTCGCCGAGGCGATCTCGGTCGCGAACGAGGCACTCGAAGCGATGGATTCCGCTTACGACGCCACTCCATCGGCGAAGGACACGCTTGCCCAGGCACACGCAGGGTTGGGAGACCTCGACAAGGCGGTGCAGATCTACCGCGGCATCTTCTCCTCCGGATCGCTCGACCACCTGAGTGCCAGGCCCAAGGTCGAGATCCTGTTCCACGGTGCCCAGCTCCTCGACCGCGTCGGTGATCGGCAGGCTGCCCTGGCACACGCCCGTGAGGCGTTGGCGCGCGCCGAGTCCGGTCGCCTGGCGATGGCGACCGGCATCCGGCAGTTCGTGCGGGACCTCGAAGAGGGTTAGGAGAGTTCCGCGATCCGGGCACGCAGCCGTGCCGCCGCTGCCTCGTTGCCCAGTTCCTCACGGAGGAGCAACGCCTCCTTCAACGCGGCCGCGGCGTCTTCCGCACGTCCTGTGCGTGCGTGCGCGTTGGCGAGGTTTTCCAGCGTGACGGTCTTGACCTCGTTCGGCAGTTGGTCACCGGGCAGTGCGAGCACCCGGTGGAAGGTCGCGATGGCCTCGGCGAGGTGGCCGCGTTCCAGGTGCAGCAGGCCTCGTGTGTCCAAAGTGGACGCAGCGAGCTCGGTCATCCCCGCCCCGACGACGGCCTCGTAAGCCTCGTCGTTCGCGGCCAGCGCGGCGTCGAACTCCTTCAGGCTCACCAGTGTCATCGAGTAGTTGTTCAGCGCGGTGGCCAGGCCGACGGGCGAGCCCTGCTCGCGGCGCTTCGCGATGGCGCGTTCGTGCAGGGCTTTCGCCGACTCGGGGTCACCGTTCAGCGCGTGGTTGATGGCCCACTGGTCGAGGGTGACCGCGATGCCGTGCAGGTGGCCGATCTCCTCGCGCACCCGCAGGGCCTCGGCGTAGCACTCGTCGGCATCGGCGAAAGCGCCGTGCGAGCAATGCGCGTTGCCCAGTGAGTGCAGGGTGACGCCCTCGGCGTACCTGTCTCCGCTCGCGCGGGCGGCCGCGAGCGCGACGCGGTACAGCTCGATCCGTTCGGACGGGCGCTGCCGCAGGTGGAGATAGCCGAACATGACTGTCGCGAGCTGCCAGGCGTGCTGGTGCAGACCGTGCTCACTGGCGAGACGGACGGCTGCCAGCAGGTTCTCGTGCTCGGTCTCGCACCAGGCTGCCGCGACCGCCGGGTCCTCGAACAGCACCGGCTGAACCCCGTCGGAGAGCGGGCACAGCGTGATCTCGGCCCTGCCGCGGCGCAGCAGCTGATCGGCGCTGTCCACCGAGTGCAGGTAGAACTCGAGCAACCGGCGCACCGCCACGTCTGCGTCCTGCTCCGCCATGGACCGCGAATACGCGCGCAGCAGGTCGTGGAACGTGTACCTGCCAGGGGTGCGTTCGTTGATGAGGTGCATGCGCGTCAACGTTTGCAGCGATCTGCGCACATCAACGCGACGGCGGCCGTCGAGCGCGGTGGCGGCGTCCAGCGGGATGTCCGGGCCGGTCGTCAGTCCGAGCAGCCGCAACAACCGGGCCGTGTCGTCGTCGAGCAGGCCGTAGGAAGCGGAGAAGACCGCCTCAACGCTGCTCATCAGCCCGCTGGACGCGGCCAGCTCATCGGCGAGCGAGCGCAGGGTGAGACCAGGATCGTCGGCGGCCCTGGAAGCGGCCAAGGCGAGCGCGAGCGGCAGTCCACCGCAGAACGCCACCAGTTCGGCGACGGCGTCCGGTTCAGCCGCCACGCGTTCGTCGCCGAGGCGCGCGGTGAGGAGCGCGACGGCGTCCTCGTCGTCCAGCACGTCGAGCGTCACCGGGACCGCGCCCTCGCGGACGACGAGCCCGGTGAACCGGTTGCGGCTGGTGATCACGGCCAGGCAGCCCCTGCCGGCCGGCAGCAGCGGGCGGACCTGTTCGACGTCGCGGGCGTTGTCGAGCAGCACCAGCACGCGGCGGTCTGCGACGACGCTGCGGTAGAGCGCCGCGCGTTCCGGCAGGTCCAGAGGCACCCTGCCTCCGGACACGCCGAACGCACCGAGGAACCCGGCGAGCACTTCCGCCGGATCGGCCGGATCGGCCGACGGGTCGAAGCCGCG
>NZ_VSRL01000206.1 GCF_012184385.1 Lentzea indica | reverse complement strand
CGCCGCCGGATGCACCTGCGCCGCCGGTGCCTCCGGTGGTTTCTGCACTGGCGGGGTCTCTGGTGTGTCGGCTTTGCCGCCGCCGGATGCACCTGCGCCACCAGTGACCTCTGGCGGTTTCTGCACGGGAGGCGCGTCCCCTGCGGGCGGCTTGGCACCACCGGCACCGGAGCCACCGGTGATCGTGGGCGCGTCCCCGGCAGGAGGCTTCACGGGAGGCGGCGCCGTGACGCTCGACGAGCCGCCGCCCTTGCCGAAGCGGGCCGCGTCGTCGGACATCTTCACCAGCGCCGTGCCGAGGTCGTCGGCGGACTTCGCGGACGACGACAGCAGCGACTTGAGCGCGGTGACGTGCCGCATGATCCGGGACAGCGCCTCGAGCGCGGTCGCCACCGCGGTGCCGACGAACGCCACGATCGACGCGCCGAACGTGATCGGGGCCAGGCCGGCGGCGATGAGCGCGCCGCCGATGAGGTTGCCGATCACCATCGCGATGATGTCGCGCACCAACGACCGCACCGCGGTCACGCAGGCGCCCATCGTCGCCATCAGCTTGGCGGAGGCGTTGATCGCCGAGCCGATGGCCTCGATCTCCTTGGCCACCTGCGCCATGGTCGCGCGGAAGCGGTCGGCTGCCTCACCCATCCAGCCGTCGAGCTTCTTCAGCGCTTCGAGGTGGCTCGACGCGATGCCCTCGTACTTCTTGGCGTCCTCCTTGACCTTCTCGGTCTCCTGCCGGATGGCGATGTTGTCGCCCACCAGCAGGTCCAGCGGCTCGCGGAGGAACGCGATGTGGTCGATCAGCCAGCCGACACCGGCACCGATGACCGCGCCGAGCGGGTTGAGAGCGAAGCCGACGACGTCGAACGCGAGACCGACGCTGTACGCGGCGATCGCGGCGTTGTCCTTGTCGTTGACCGCTTTCACCAGGCCGGCCACGGTGTCGACCATGCCGGCGCCGGCGAACTTGTCGTTGAGCTCCGTGCCCTCGCCGAAGCCGGGGGTCCACGTCAGGCCCTGCACCATCAGGCTTTGCCCCCGAACGTGTTGCTGTTGCCCTCGTCCGTGCCGCTGTAGGTGTCCGCGGTCAGGCGGGTGTTCTTCGCCGCCTCGCGCAGACCGGCCTCGTACTTGGCGATGCAGTCCTCGGCCTTCTTCACCTCGACGCGCGCGGCGGCGGCGAAGATCTGCCCGACGATGCCGAACACCAGCGGGTCGAAGTGCACGTTGCCGAGCACGTTCTTCGACGTCTCAAGCTCGCTCACGAGAGTGTCGAGGTTCGTGGCGAACGTCTTGAGGTCGGCGGGATCTACCTCGAACGCGCTCACCAGGGCTGCCCGTCCTCGTCATCGTCGTCGTGCGCGGGACGCGGCTGCCGCGTGGGCGCGGGCGGGGGAGCGGCGGGCTCCTGGTGCTCCACGGCGTACCCGTCGTCGTCATACCCGTGCTGCTCGGCGTCGTCCTCGTCCTCCACGGCGGGCGGGAGGTACGACATCACGAGGTCCATCGACTCGGTGCCCACGCCGATCGGGGCGAAGGCCTCGATCATCTTCTCCGAGGCGGCGCGCTGTCCCTTCGCGACGGCCTCCATGATCGACGCCTGCAGCCGCTGCGGGCTCATCCCCACGGCGTGGTCGGTGATCTGGATGTTCTGCAGCGCACCGGTCGGCGCGATCGTCACCTGCACCGCGTGGTCCTTGGACAGCACGGTGGCGGACGAGTTCGCCATGTCCTCGCGCAGCTGTGCCGACTTCGCCGAGAGGTCGTCGACCTTCGCCTGCATGTCCTGCAGCCAGCGGTCGGGGTCTACCCCGGCCATCTGGCGTCCGTCTATGGGAGCCAACGGATCCACGGATTCCCCCTCACGCCAGTACGGCGTCGATTCGTGTTGCGATTCGGTCGTTGTCGGTGGGTGACAGGCTGAGCCAGCCGTCGGAGCGGACCATCAGGTAGCGGCCCTGATGGGTGTCGAACCAGTTGATCACCACGTCGGCCCTGTGCCGTCCGTGCGTCACACCGAACTGGCCACCGGCCACGCGGCCGGCCGCGAGCTCGTCCATCTGTCTCGCGTCCTGTGCGGACAGTCCGGCCTTCTGCAGTGCCTGCCGGTCGTCGAGCTCGTCGTCGGCCGCGCCCCACGGGTCCTCGGAGTCGTCCTCCTGCTCGGCCTCCTGGAGCGCGACGGCCTGCTGCAAGGTCTCCAGCCGCACCGACAGCGAGTTCCCGGGACCGGCCTCGCCGTCGGGCAGCACCCTGACGATCTCGCGAGCCAGTCCGGTCGGCCTGATCTCCGCGAGGCCGACGTGGTCGCCGTCGATGATCGCCAGCACCGCCTGGGTGCCGTTGGACGCGGCCAGCGCCCGCACGGTCCGGTCCAGCCCCGCGACGGCGTCCACGGACACCTCGTGGTCGTCGAGCAGCCGCATCAGGTCCTCGAGCCGCACGTCGTCGGCGAGGCCGCGCTCGCGCAGTCCCGCGAGCGTCCTGTCCTGCAGCGCTTTGCGCTCCGATTCGGTGTCGCCCTCGCTGGGCACGTCGAGCGGGTACGGGATCCGGCCCAGCCGCAGCGTCTGCCACAGGACGTCGAACTCCCGCGTCGACAAGAGGTACTCGGGCGTGATCACGATTGCTCGGAACCTTTCTGCGCTGCCTGTTCTGCGCGCAGTATCGAGCAGAATCGGGATGCCCGTTCACGATTGATCGGATACGTACCCGGTCGGGACTGATGTTCACACTCCGACGTGAAGGGTCGAACCGGGCCGCTTCCGGATGAACGCGAGCTGCTCGAACCGCTGTTTTCCCAGGTTCTGGAAGCGCTCTCAACAGCGGCCCGAGCGGGCGGCGAAGGCCTGTTCACATGTCGGAAACGGACACGTTCACCGGTCGGTTGTGACCCAACTCACTGGGGTGAGTAGCTGCAGCGGCGGCCTGTCCTGACGTGATCGCGCACGTGGTTCCCGATCACCGGATCGGCCGACGAGAGTGCGTTCACGGCACGGCGGATCGCCTTCCCGACGGCGATCCTGGCGCGCTCGCCCGAGTCCGAGAACGTCCTGGTCCGCCCACCCAGTCCGGTGGCCGCCGCGATCTCACCGGCGAGCCAGTCGTGCTCGGCCCGCTCGGCGCAGGACAGTTCGCGGCCGCGCAGCTCCGCGAGCCTGTTCCGATACTGCCGCAACGCTTCTGGATCCAGCTGGTCCTGTGTGGTCACTTCCTCGGTCAACGCGTTCGTGCCGGCGACGAGCTCGGCGGCGTCGATCTCCCTGCCGGGGTTCGCGACGAGCACCGCGAGATGGGCCATCCCGATTCCGCCGTCCACCAGGACACTGCGGCCGCCGAGCCGGACGAGCCACTTCTTGCCCTCTCGCCGCACGGACAGGTCGGCATCGGGCGGGCCGACCCCCAGTGCGGCGGCTTCCTGCGCGCACGTCGCGAGCTGGCGACGGGCCTCTTCGACGTCGCCCGCCCGTTCCAGCGCCTCGGCGTACTTCCGTCGTGACGACAGCACCGCGGGCCAGTGTCCGAGCGCGAGGTTGTCGCGCACCGCGGCACGCAGGTGAGTCACCGCCAGGCCGACGTCGCCGAACGTCAGCGCGGCCAGCCCGAGCGGGTGCCGCGCCGAGCCGAAGCACGTGACCGCGAGGCTCGCCATCAACGGCAGCCGGGCGAACGGCAGCAGGATCGCGTGGACCTCGCGGGCGACCTCGACGTCGTCGAGCAGGTGCGCGGCGTCCGCGACACCGCTCATCGTGACGAGCCACGTGCTGGAGCGGGGAAGTGCGTCCAGCCCGCGCCGGCACAGCATCGCGAGCGCGCCCTGGGCCTTGCGCCGGTCACCGGACAGCGCGGCGGCCACGGCGAGCGCGCTGAAGAACGAGTTGTCGACGGTGCTCAGCGTCGGCGAGTGCACCAGGCTGTCGAGCAACGGGAACAGCTCCGCCGTACGCCCCTGGTACCAGCGGATCGCGCAGATCTGCGCGCCGTACCAGGCGGTGGCGTCCACGTCGCCGACCTCGGCACCGAGCTGGGCGCTCGCCCCTGCCAGCCGCTCGGCTTCCTCGAACCGTCCGTCCCGGATCGCGAGCATCACCTCGACCGCGCTCACCACGAACCGCACGGCGAGGTGGTCCTCCTGTTCGAGCCGTTCCCGCAAATCCGTCAGGCGGCGGACGGCGTGCGGGTCCGCGTCGAGGAAGTGGTCGACCACCTGCCACATCAGCGCCATCATCAGGTCGCCGTGCCGCCCGCTGTGTCTGCTCCTGAGGGCCTCGCTGATCATCTCCGTGGCGAGTTCCTTGCGCAGCTCCACGTGGTCCGGTCCGAGCACGCAGTGGTGCGCGAGGCTCAGCGCCTCCACGCGGACGACCGGGTCGACGACCTGCCGGGCCTCGTCGAGGAGCTTGAGGATGTCGGCGTTCGTGTTGGCCTGGTAGTCGCTTTCCGCGGTGAGCCTGAGCTTCAGCCGCAACGCGATGTCGGACTTCGGTTCCACGAGCGTCAGCGCGTGCTTGATCCGTGAGCGGACCAGTTCCGCTTCGGCCGCGGTGCGGTGCTCGTGCACCCACACGCCACCGGCGCCGAGTGCCGCCGCGACAAGGGTGTGCACGTCCCCGGTGCGTTGGGCGGCCTCGTAGGCCTCGGCGAAACGTTCCCTGCTGGTGCGCAGGTCCCCGTTCCGCGCCAGCGCTCGCGTGCCTGCTTCCAACAACGACTCGGGCGTCACGCCGCACACCCAAGCAGACGGGTGGAACGGGGATGGAACGGGGTGGAACGCCTCAGGTCGTGAACGTCGAACACAGAATGCTTCAGGGGGCAATGCTTTGAGACGCAATGGATTGAGATGCGTCGCGGGGGCCGTCGCACTGGCGGCTCTGCTGCCGGCGATGCCCGCGGCGGCGGCGCCGATTCCGACCGCGAAGTACGCGCTGGCCGCGTTCGGTCACGACCAGGGCTGGCGCACCGAAAGGCACATCCGCACGCTCACCGACGTCACCCGCGACGGCAAGGCGGACATCGTCGGGTTCGGCGAGGACGGTGTATGGACGTCGATCGCCTTGGGAGACGGCAACTTCACCCAACCTCGACGCGTCCTGACGGCCTACGGCTACAACTCCGGATGGCGCATCGGCACGCATCCGCGCTGGGTCACGGACATCACGAACGACGGCCTCGCGGACCTGGTCGGCATCGGTTCCGACGGCGTGTGGACCGCGGTGGGCAACGGTGACGGCACCTTCGGCACGTTCAGCTACGTGCTGGCGGCCTTCGGTTCCACGGGTAGGCCGAGCCCGATGAGCCTGCACGTGGCCGACGCGAACCTGGACGGCCGCACCGACATCTACGCGTTCTCCAACGGCCGTGTCGATGTGGCATTGGCATCTGGCGCAGGCAACTACTCGGCGCCGTACCTCGCGTCGACCGAGTTCACCTCGGACCGCTTCGACTTCAACCACTTCAAGCTCGCGAACATCGGCGGCGACGCGCGGCCGGACATCCTGTCCATCCGCCATCTTCCCGGCATCGCGCCGATGTCGACGATCGCCCGTGCTGACGGCACCTACGGCACCTCGCAGACGTCGACGAGCAACCCCGACCAGTCCGGCAACGCGATCTTCCGCGTCGCCGACGTCACCGGTGACGGCTACGCCGACGCGGTCCGCTTCGGCAACGACGTCAACACCTACACGGGCCGCGCGATCGGCGCCGGTACGTTCACCACGTTCGGCGTGGGCGTCGCGCACTTCGGCTACAACAACGGAACTGGCTACGGCACCGCGACCCAGCCCTCGCCGTCCCTGGGCAACATCAGCAACGACAACCGCGCCGACATCGTGGGCTTCAGCTCGTCGGGCGTCATGTCCGCCGTGTCGCGCGGCGACGGCACGTTCGCGCCGGCTCGTCGCGTGAACGCCGACTTCGGCTCCGGCCGCGGCTGGACCGTCGCCCAGCACCCGCGTCTGCTCGCCGACGTCACCGGTGAGGGCTGGGCGGACGTCGTCGGCTTCGGCAACGCCGGCGTGTTCGTGGGCCTGTCGAACGGGTCGGGCGGGTTCGGCGGTGGACCGGAGGTCGCGATCGTGCCTTCCCTGCGAGGGCTGTTGTACGACCAGGCCGTGACGCGGCTGGCCGCGGAGGGTCTGCGGGTCGGCTCGATCCGCGGTGTGCCCGACCGCACCTGCGAAAACATCGACCGCGTGCTGAGCAGCAACCCGTCCGCCGGTACGGAGGTCGCGGTGGGCACGGCGGTCACGCTGTCGATCGGGGAGCGGCCGCCGACGCCGTGCCCGTGAGGTCGACCGGTTCCGTCTGAAGGGGAGTCGGCGGAGCCGGGTGGGGCGAGCGGGTCCCCCAGCCCGTTCGTTCGGAGGGGGAAGGTCGTGCGCGGTCCGATTCCGCGCACGGCCTTCGTTCGTCTCGCTCTGTGGGACGGTGGCTAGGTTCGAATGCATGATCTCTCGGCGCGGCGTCCTGCTCGCGGCAGGACTGACACTGATACCGTCTCGGGCTGTGGCGGCCCCTTCGATCGTGAAGCCGTTGCCCGCCACGGATTTCATCATGCACGGCACCAACGCCGAGACGCGCTGGGAAGCCCTGCGTGATACCGGCTCGCTGACGCCGGTCTCGAAGTTCTTCGTCCGCAACCACACCTCCACGCCGCTGCTCGACGCGTCGTCGTGGCGCCTGCGGATCCACGGCTCCGGGGTTTCGCGGCCCTTGTCGCTGTCGTTGCGCGATCTTCGGGCGTTGCCGTCCTGCTCGGTGGAGGCGGTGATCGAGTGTGCGGGCAACGGGCGGAGCTTCTTCATTTCGCAGCAGGGGCAGTCGGTTTCGGGCACGCCTTGGCAGCTCGGGGCGGTCGGCAACGCGCGGTGGCGCGGGGTGTCGCTCGGGTTGTTGTTGCGGCTGGCCGGGTTGCGTTCCTCCGCGGTCGACGTGCTGCCGGTCGGGCTGGACGCGGAGTACGTCACCGGTGGCGTGAACCTGGGACGCGTGCGCCGGCCGCTGCCGGTTGCCAAGGCGTTGGACGACGTGCTGGTGGCCTACGAGATGAACGGTGCCGAGCTGCCTGTCGATCACGGGTTTCCCGCGCGGCTGGTGGTGCCGGGGTGGGTCGGGATCGCGAGCATCAAGTGGCTGGGGTCGCTGGAGGTGTCGGCCTCGGCGCTGCACTCGCCTTGGGGCACGCAGTACTACCGGCTGTTCGGGCCGGCGTATCCCGCCGAGGGGACGCTGGTGACCACGCAGGTGGCCAAGAGCGCCTTCGAACTGGGCTGGGGCGCCACGGTGCCGGCGGGGCGGCAGGTGCTGACCGGGCGGTCGTGGTCACCGGACGGCGAGCGCCGCGTCGAGGTGTCGACGGACGGGCGGACCTGGCGGCGGGCCACTCCGGTGTCGCGTGGCGGGTGGACCCGGTGGCAGGTCCCGTGGCAGGCGACTCCGGGGTCGCACGTGTTGCGGGTGCGCGCGGATGGTCAGCCGGACGAGTCGCCTTACAACACGCAGGGATACCTGTTCGGGGCCGTGGTCAAGCACCCGGTCACGGTGGTCTGATCCTTCATGCTCTCAATAGCTTCAGTGTCGACAAAAATGAATACTCACGCTGTTGTGGCGTTCGGCAGAGCACTCCCGCAGGTGTGAAGATCGGCTGGTGACTGTCTCCGCGTGGGCGCCCCTGCGCCGCAGTGCCTTCCGCGCGCTGTGGCTCGCCCAGTTCGCTTCCAACATCGGCACGTGGGCGCAGACCGTCGGCGCCCAGTGGCTCATGGGTGACCTCGGCGGCAGCGCACTGCAGGTCGCGCTGGTCCAGACGGCCACGACGCTGCCGGTGTTCCTGCTCGTCGTGCCGTCCGGGGCGCTCGGCGACATCCTCGACCGCCGTCACGTCCTGATCTCCGGCCAGGCCCTGATGCTGGTGGGCGCCGGCGGTCTCATGCTGCTGGCCGGTACGGACAAGGCGACGCCGTCGAGCCTGCTCGGGCTGCTGGCGTTGATGGCCATCGGGCAGGCGTTGTCGATGCCGTCGTTCCAGGCGATTCAGCCGGAGCTGGTGTCGCGTGAGGAGATTCCGCAGGCGGCGTTGCTCAACGGCGTCAACATGAACGTCGGCCGCGCGATCGGGCCGGCGCTCGGTGGTCTGCTGATCGCGCTGGCGGGGTCCGAGGCCACGTTCGCGTTCAACACCGTGTCGTACCTCGGGGTGCTGATCGTGCTCGCCAGGTGGCGCAGGCCGTCGGATCACCGTCCACTTGGCACGGAGCACATCACCACCGCGATGCGGACAGGCGCGCGGTACGTCGCGAGTTCGCCGCTCTTCCGGCGGGTGCTGGCACGGCTGTCGTTGTTCATCGTGTTCGGCAGCGGGTTGTGGGCGTTGCTGCCGGCCATCGCTCGCGGGCCGTTGCGGCTCGACGCCAGTGGTTACGGCGTGTTGCTCGGCAGCGTTGGCGCCGGGGCGATCGGTGGCGCGTTCGTGGTGCCGAAGCTGTTGCAGCGCATGAGCAAGAACCGCATGGTCCTGTTCGCAACGTGGCTCTACGCTGCGGCTACCAGCACCGCCGTGCTGACGGAGAACTTCGCGCTGGTGATCGTGGCGATGCTGCTCACTGGCGCCTGCTGGATCGCCACGCTGTCGACCTTCAACGCCACGGCTCAGGTGTTGCTGCCGTCGTGGACGAGGGCTCGGGCGCTCGCCTACTACCAGCTGATCCTGATGGGTGGTCAGGCGCTGGGCGCGGTCGTGTGGGGTGCCATCGCGGACGCGTACAGCCTGAGAACGGCCATGATCGTGCCCGCGGTGGCGATGGCGGTGCTGGTGGTGCTGGCGACGAAGTGGTTGCCGTTGCTCGACCGCCCGCTCGACGTGAGTCCGGCTACCTACTGGGACTCGCCGCCGGAGATCGACGACACCGACGCCGGGCCGGTGCTCGTGACGGTGGAGTGGCCGGTGGCGAAGGAGAACGAGGACGCGTTCATCGACGCCATGCAACGGGTCGGCCGGGCGCGGCGGCGGACGGGCGCCACGATGTGGGGGCTGTTCCGGGACACCGAGACGCCGGAGACGTTCCTGGAGACCTTCACCGTGGCGACCTGGCAGGAGCACCTGCGCCAGCACCTCGAACGCGGCACCGTCGTGGACCAGCAGAACCAGGAAGCCGCACGTGCGCTGGCCAAGGAAGCCCCGCACGTGCGGCACCTGCTGTTCGCTGAACCCAAGAAGCCCGACTAGGCGTTGTAGGCCTCAACTGTTACGCGAGGTTGTTCGGACGTGAGCTCCCGCTTGTGCCACGACAGCGTGATCTCGCGGGTCTCGCCGGGCAACAGCCACAGGTAGTTGTCGCTGTACGTCGTCGGCAGGACACGATCACCAGAACGCCTGTCCCGCAGGCCGATCCTGGTCATCGCCGCGACGACCTTGCCGGTGTTGCGGACGGTCGCGGTCAGCTTCCGCCGGTCGCCGTCGCGGCGGGTGTTGCCGACGTCCAACGAGATCCTGGTGCGGCCCAGCGAGTTCAGGCCCTGCATGTCCGACGGCGCGCGGTAGCGCCAGTAGGTGTTCTCCGACAGCACCCGGTTCCCGTCGAGCAACCGCAGCCGCACGAGGTGCAGCGGCGACTCGTGCGGGGTGACGGTGAACAGACCGGTCTTCCCGGAAGGGCCGACCTCCACGTCGGCTTTCTGCGTGCTCAGCACGGCTCCGGTCAGCGAATAGACGGTGGCCTCGACGCGGCCGCGCAAGATGCCGGTGGTGTGGTTGAGAACCGTCACCTGCCAAGTGTCCAAAGAGGCCTGGACGTGGTGCGGCTCGCACGCCTTCTTCGCGCCGAAGTACGTGCCGTTGACGTCCATGTCGTAGTCGTAGGTCTGCCAGACAGTGGAGTGCCAGGCGGGGTGTGACATCCACAGCAGCAGCGCCGAGGCGTCGTCCCACAGGTTGGCGTTCCACGCCTCGAACATCGCCCGCATGTTCTCGTAGTTCACGAACTGCGCTTTGCGGCAGAACTCGTCGAGCCCGGTCGACGCGCCGAGCCTGGCGTCGATCGCTGCCTGGTAGAGCTGCGGGCGCTGGTTGCCGTTGGTGCACCAGTCGTGCGCGTACCAGACGTCGCCGATCGGCCAGGCGACCTCGCTTCCGACGAGATTGCGCATGGTCTCGGCGACCGGCACGGTCGGCATGCCGATCTCGGTGTGGAAGCCGAAGTTGTAGGTGTCGTAGGTGTTGGCGTCGAAGTACTTCGCGGGCTCGACCCAGTAGTAGGGGCCGTGGCCGGAGACGCTGCCGTCCGCGGAGTGGCTCTGGTAGTAGACGTCGGTGTGTTGCTCGGCGACGATCTTGCGCAGGCCGGCGTCGGTGTTCGGCGGCGGGGAGGCCTCGTTGGCGCCGCACCACACCACGATGCTCGGGTGGTGGCGGTAGCGGGTGACGGTGTCGCGGGCGGTGTCGAGGTAGCCGGGGATGTCGTCGGGGAAGTAGCCGACGACCCAGAAGTCGTTCCACACCAGGATGCCGTGCCGGTCGCAGGCCGCGAAGAACTCGTCGCGGTTGCTGCTGCCGATCCAGTTGCGGATCATCGTGAAGTTCATGTCGCGGTGCAGCGCGATCACGTTGTCCATGCGCTCGGCCGGCATGCGGCGCAGGAGCTCGTCGAAGCCCCAGTTGCCGCCGCGGCAGAAGATCGGGACGCCGTTCACGCGGATCTTCAACGGTTTGGGCGCGTTGCTGACCGTCTGGACGTCGCGCCACGTCGAACCGTCGTCGGACACCTGCACCTTGTAGAGCAGGGCGTAGGCGCGTTCCCAGGAGATCACGAGCTTGCTGAACGACACCTTGGCGCCGAGGTCGACCTGGATCCACTCGTTGTCGCGGTACTCCGACGCCCAGCGGGTGCCGGGGTCGCCGTCGACGACGTTCGGCGCCTTGTTCCACTCGTTGTCGAACGACGACGCGGTGGCCACCTTGCCGCGCGCCAGGTCCGTCTCACCGTCCATGATGGACAGTGACCACATCGACACGCCCCAGCCCGTGGCCCTGCGCTGAGCCTGGACGCGCACGTGCTGGGCGGTCTGGGCGCCGAGGTCGACGGTCTGGGTGACGGCGTTCTGGCCGGGCAGGAACTCGATCGGCAGCTCGTGCTCGTACTGGAACTCGCGAATGCCGAAGTGGGTGGTCCGCGTGTCGCTCTCGGAGCCGTTCGCGACGACGCTCAACACCAGTTCGTGCAGGTACGGGTCGCCGTACCCGTTGGGCCACCACAGTTTGGGGTCGGCCATCTTGTGGGTGCCGAGCGCGACCTCCGTGGTGGCGCCGGGCGCGATGGTGACCGCCTTGGCGAGCTTCACGCCGGAGAACGACGCCTGCACCGTGACCGGCAGCGGAGCGGTGCCGGTGTTGCGCACGGGCACGCTGATCGCGATGTCGGCCGACTTGTGGTCGTTGGACAACGTTGTCACGACACGCGTGTCGCCCATGACCGCATCACCGGTGGCGCGCAGCCGGATGTGGTCCCAGATGCCGGTGCCGCGGTCGCGCACGGCGGGCATCCAGTCCCAGCCGGAGATCGACAGGTAGGTGGGGGAGTCGAGGTAGAGCTTGCCGGAGTTGGGGAACGCGCCGCCGTCGCTGCCCTTGTCCGTCGGGCTGCCGGGGTGTGCCATCGGGTTGAGCCGCAGGGCCAGCACCTGGTCGCCGGAGGCCTTCAGCGCCGGCGTGATGTCGAACGCGCCGCGGATGAACGGGTTGGTGACATCGCCGATCTTGGTGCCGTTGAGCCAGATCTCGGCGTGCTGCATGACGCCGTCGAGCTCCAGCCACACCTTGCGCCCGGCGAAGGCCTTGGGCAACGGGAACGTGCGTCGGTACCACCAGGCGTGCCGCGACAGCGCCTCGGGGATCTTCATGTTGTGCATGCCGGACACCGGGTCCGGGAAGTGGCCTTGGTCGACCAGCGAGGTCAGCACCGTGCCCGGGACCGTCGCGTCCAGCCACTTCGCGGTGTCGACGCCGGGCTTGGCCAGCGCGGCGCCGTCCGCGGTGCCGGCGAAGTCGTCCATCGTGAGGTGCCAGCCGGAGCTCAGCTCGACGGTGTTGTCCGGGCCGGGCTTCAACGCGGGGACCTTGCCCGAGCTGCGCCAGTCCGTCCAACCCTTCACGTCCGGCCGGCGCTTGTCGGACGTGCCGTAGATTTGAAAACCGTTGAGCCCCAACGGGTTGTCGTTCGACCGGCGCGTCGCCACCAGCCGGACCCACCGCGCGTCGACCGGGTTGTCCAGCACGATCCGCGTTTCCGCGCCCATGCCGTCTTCGGTGCGGTAGACGTCGCGCCACGTGTGGTTGTCCGTGCTCACGTCGACCCGGAACGACAGCGCGGCGGCGGAAAGGATCTCCGCGCCGGTCGTGTCGGTGCGCGGCTGGTAGCTCGGCGCCGGGACGAACGTCGGATCGCCCAGCTTCGCCTCGAAGACCAGGACGAACGAGGAGACCCTGCAGACCGCCTGCAGGTCGACGACCACCCACTGGGGGTCGCCGCCTGCCGCCCGCCAGCCCGATCCGCGCACGCCGACCTGCTGCAACCCGTCCGTGACGAACTGCGGGGGAGTGGCGGCGTAGGCGCTCGAGGAGGCGGAGACGGGACGGTTGAGGGCGAGATCGGTCACCGCGGGGGCTGCCTTCTCCTGGCTGGCGGATGCTCCGGGGGACAGTGCGACGCCGGCCAGAAGGCCGGCGTTCGCGGTGAGGAAGACACGACGGGACAGCTCGTGCGACATCAACTCTCCATGCGATCGGGCGCCCACCGACAGCTTTGGTGATCGATCCTTTCGGGGTCAAGATGACAAGCAGGACAAGATGACAAGGTTGTCGCGTGCGGTCCCATAGCTGCGGGCTATGAGCGGAAGGGATGATCGCGGGCGCGCACCGGATGTGACGCTCTGGGGCACCTCAGACCCCTGCGGAGGACCCGATGCGATTACCCGCGCTCGCCCTGGCCCTGGTGGCCGGCTTGCTGGCTCCCGCCCACGCCCAAGCGATCCCTGAGCACGATCGCGGCCTGCTCGCGTCAGCGCAGGCCTCGCCGGCCAGTCCCTTGCTGCCACCCGAGGTCGCCAGGAACATCCACCACCCGGCGCCCCGAAACACGATCTACGCCGCCGTCGCCGACTACCCGGCGGAGCTGCGCGCGTTGACCCACCTGCTGGACAACTACACCAGCGCCGACGACGCCACCGTGCACGCCGGCATGATCATGCTCTACCAGGGTCACGGCACACCGGAGTTCCTGGCCGCTGTGAAGGCCCAGCCCGAGATCCTGCGAGCGTTGCGCCGGTTCGTGGTGCGGCACCTCGACTTCTTCGGCACCGCTCGCGCCTACCTGGTCCACAACGCGACCCGCGAGCTCGGCAGGTTCCTGCAGCATCGCGACCTGGCTCCGCGTGTCCGCCCGCTCCTGGCCGACCTGGTCAAGCGCGGCGACGTCGTCGGCCGGCTCGCGCCGCTGTGGGTGGGCGTCGCCGAGATGGTCGACTGGTACGACAAGGCGAACTGCCGCCAGTACCGCACCTGCGACTTCCGCGAGAAGATCAACCGTCGCGTGCTCTCCGTCCGGCACACCTGCAGTGCCACGGTGCGCATCCGCGCCCAGCAGCTGACAACGGAGGAACTCGGCCGGACGTGCACCAGCCTCGCCGGTCAGGACGCGGCCTTCCACGGGATCGCACGGGATCCCGGCCCGGTCGCCGACGACCTCAACACGACCCTCGAGGTGGTCGTGTTCGACTCCAGCGCCGACTACCGCACGTACGCCGGGGTGCTGTTCGACATCGACACCAACAACGGCGGCATGTATCTCGAAGGCGACCCGGCGAAGGCAGGCAACCAGCCGAGGTTCATCGCGTACGAGGCCGAGTGGCTGCGTCCGGATTTCCAGATCTGGAACCTCAACCACGAGTACACCCACTACCTCGACGGCCGGTTCGACATGTACGGCGACTTCGCGGAGAACATGAAGACGCCGACGGTGTGGTGGGTCGAGGGCTTCGCGGAGTACGTCTCGTACCACTACCGCGGCGTGACCTACGACCGGGCGCTCGCCGAGGCGAAACTGCGCACGTACGCGTTGAGCACGCTGTTCGACACGACCTACGACCATGACACCAAGCGGGTCTACCACTGGGGTTATCTCGCGGTGAGGTACCTGCTGGAGAAGCATCCAGAGGACGTCGCGGCGGTGCTGGCGCGATACCGGGTCGGTGACTGGACGGGTGCCCGTGACCACGTGACGCGCGTGATCGGCAGCCGGTACGACGCCGATTGGTACAGCTGGCTCACCGAGTTGCGGTAGGAGGGCTTCATCCCGCGCCGAAGCACACCAGCGGGATTCGGCTCTCCGCGGTGGCGGCGTCCGCCAGGGCTCTGGCGGGCTCCGCTCCCGCAGCTAGCGCGCGGTGGTAGGAGCTCATGACGTCCACCGCCAGGTCGTCGGGCACGCGGGCGACGCTGGCGATCACCGTGCTGGTGCCCGAGTGGAGCAAGGCCGCGGTGAACCCGAGTGCCTCGTCACCGGCTCGCACGTTCGCCTGTCCGACATCACACGCGGACAGGACGACGTGCCGTGGCGCGTCCTTCAGCTGGACCAGGTCGTAGGCCATGAGGGGACCGTCGGCCAGGTCGAGGCACGAGAACAGCACGTTGTCCGGTTCGTGGTGTCCGTGTGCGACCAGATGTGCGAAGTCGGCTCCGTCGAGCGCGTGCAGCACAGCCTCGACGGTTGCGGCGGCACCGGTGAGGCACCGTGCCTCCGGGTGGACCGCGCTGATCCCGATGATCTCCTTCTCCGCGTGGCGAAGCCGGGGACCACCCACGAGCAGGCCGCCGGCCCGCGTCGGCGAGTGGGCGGCCTGCCTGCCGAACGACCACATCGACGCGGACAACGCCACCGTCACCGGCCGGCCGCGGAACTCCGGCAGGAGCCCCCACGGGATGGCGCTGAGGTGTTTCGTCGGGACGATCACGATGTCCGCGTTACGCAGCAGGCCGCGCAATGGCGCCACGACGCCGGTGCTCAGCAGGTTCACGTGGTGGTTGATCGACCCCGTGATGACCGCTTCGAGCCGCGCGGGCAGGCACCTGCCGCACAACGCGTCGAGGTCGTTGAGCAACCGGGTGACCGTCTCGACCACCAGGCTGGTGCTGCCGAGCTGGATGAGCCGCACCTGGCGCTGGTCGGCCACCAACGCCCAGAGGTGGTCGTCGTGGTCGAAGAAGCTGACCATCACCCGGTTCGCTGCGGCGAGCTGGGCCTGGATCGCGGGCAGGCTCACCACCTGGCGCGGCGAGCCGCCGCCGTCCAGTTGCCAGGTCCGCTGCTGGATGAGCCGTTCGAGATCCCTGCACCGTGCACGGGTCACGGGGTCACGACGCGCGCGGAGCCCGTCTTCCCTCAGGTTGTGGCTCAGCTGACGGAGCTCGGCCAGCGCGTCGCGGACGGTGGGGTCGGCGGGCGGCCGGACGGGGGTCAGGCGGAACGACTGGGCACGGCAGCGTTCCGTCCAGGAGAACACCAGCTGCGGCGAGCCGGTGGCCAGTGCCACGTTCAGGCCCTGTAGTGCGAGGTCGGTGCCTGAGGCGGCGACCGCCGCATCAGCGACCTCGACACCCTCAACACCGAACTCACCGCCTGGCAACACACCACCAACGCCAACCAGCGCGGAGTCGACTGGCAGTTCAC
>NZ_VSRL01000205.1 GCF_012184385.1 Lentzea indica | reverse complement strand
CCTGGCCGAGGCCGTGCGCGAACGCTTCCGCGCGGTGGTGCGGGAGCTGGAGCAACGCGGCGTGCTCGACGCACGGGCCGGCCGCACCGTCGACGAGGTGGCTTTCGAGGCGGGCAAAGCACTTCCTGCGCTGGCGGACGACCTGCGCGGCGCGGCTGTGCAGTTCGACGACGTCTGGTACGGCGGCAGGCCCGCGACCGTGGAGGGATACCAGCAACTGGTGTCCGTGGACGGCAGGGTGCGCGGATGACGGCTGTCTCCCCCGACGCCGGGCGGATCTGGACGGCCGCGCGCGGTCCCCTGCTGATCGGCGTGATCATCCTGTTCACGGCCGTCGTGATCACGTTGCTGCGCGGCAGCGGCGAGGGCGGTTCGCTCGACCCGCGCTCGTTCCGCCCGGAAGGCAGCCACGCGGTCGCCCGGTTGCTGGAGCAGAACGGTGTGCGCGTCGAGCTCACCGACAACCCGTCCGCTGTGGACGGTGCGACGCTGTTCGTGGCGCAACCGAACCTGATCGACCCTGCGCGGCTTTCCGACCTGAGCCGCCGGGCTGCCGCGACGGTGCTCCTGGCTCCCGCCGGTGCGACGGCCAAGGCGGAGGTCGAGACCCGCCAGCCGGGCTGCCCGCTGGCCTCGAAGGCGGGTGCGGCGACCGCCGGTGGCTTCGTGTACGAGGGCGAACAGCGTTGCTACGACTCGACGCTGGTGCGCACCGGCACGGTGACGATGATCGGGCACGGCGGGATCTTCACGAACCGTTCCCTGGACGAAGAGGGCAACGCGGCGCTCGCGCTGTCGTTGCTGGGCCAGCACGAACGGCTGGTCTGGTACCTGCCGTCGGCCGCGGACCGGTCCCAGCAGAAGTCGCTGACGGACCTGATCCCCGACGGCTGGAAGTTCGGCGCGGTGCAGCTCGGCATCGCGGCCGTCGTGATCGCCCTGTGGCGGGCCCGACGGCTGGGCCGAGTGGTACCGGAACCGCTGCCGGTGATCGTGCGCGCCGCCGAGACCGTGGAGGGCCGGGCACGCCTGTATCGCCGTTCGCACGCGTCTGCGCACGCGGCTTCTGTGCTGCGGCAGGCGACCCGCGACCGGCTGACACCCCTGCTGGGGCTGCCGCCGGGCGAGGATCCGTCGTTCGAGATCGCCCGCAGGACTTCGCGGTCCGTTGGGGATGTGCGGGCTTTGCTTTATTCCGAGGAGCCGGTGGACGACCGGGGGCTGGTCGCGCTGGCTGACGAGCTGGACGCTGTGGAGAACGAGGTGCGCAAGGCATGACGGCAGTGGTCACCACCGAGGAAGCCCGCACGGCGCTGGTGGCGTTGCGCGCGGAGATCGGCAAGGCCGTGGTGGGCAACGACGCCGCCGTGACGTCGCTGATCCTCGCGTTGCTGTGCAAGGGACACGTGCTGTTGGAGGGCGTGCCGGGCGTCGCGAAGACGCTGCTGGTGCGCGCGATGGCCCGAGCTTTGGACCTGTCGACCACGCGCGTGCAGTTCACGCCGGACCTGATGCCCGGCGACCTGACCGGCTCGCTGGTCTACGACTCGCACAACGCGGCGTTCTCGTTCCGCGAGGGCCCAGTCTTCACCCACCTGCTGCTCGCCGACGAGATCAACCGGACGCCGCCGAAGACGCAGTCCGCGCTGCTGGAGGCGATGGAGGAACGGCAGGTGTCCGCGGACGGCAAGACGCGGCCGCTGCCGTCGCCGTTCATCGTCGTGGCGACCCAGAACCCGGTGGAGTACGAGGGCACCTACCCGTTGCCGGAAGCCCAGCTGGACCGGTTCCTGTTGAAGGTGACCATGCCGATTCCCGCACGCGAGCACGAGATCGACGTGCTCACCCGGCACGCTTCCGGCTTCGATCCGCGCGACCTTTCCGGGCTTTCTCCGGTGGCCGGTGCGGCGCATTTGGACGCTGGTGCGGCTGCTGTGCGCTCTCTGACCGTGGCGCCCGAGGTGATCGCGTACGTCGTCGACGTCTGCCGCGCGACCCGTCAGTCTCCGGCCGTTCGTCTGGGCGTTTCCCCGCGTGGCGCAACGGCTTTGCTGGCTGTCGCGCGCGCGTGGGCGTGGCTGTCCGGCCGTGACTACGTGACGCCGGACGACGTGAAGGCCCTCGCCCGCCCCGCTCTGCGGCACCGCCTGGAGCTGCGCCCGGAGGCCGAGCTGGAGGGCGTGACGGCGGACGGCGTGCTGGACGGCGTGCTCGGCGCGGTCCAGGTGCCGCGCTGACGTGGCACTCACGGGCCGCGCGGGCCTGCTCGCGCTCATCGGGGTACTCGTCGTCGGACTGCTCTTGCCTTCGTGGCAAGGGATTCTTCTTGTGCTCGCGGTGTTGCTGGCGTGCGTTGTCCTCGACTTGTTGTTGGCCGCCGGTGTCCGGCGATTGACGTTCACGCGCGCAGGGGCCACCTCAGTGCGCACGGGCGAGGTGTGTGTTGTCGAGCTGACCGTGCACAACCCCGGACGTCGGTTGCGTGGCGTTCTTCGTGACGCATGGGCGCCTTCTGCCGGTGTGGTCTCTGACCGGGTGCCTGTTGAGGTGCCTGCCGGTGGCTCGCGCACGGTTTCTTTTGAGTTGCGTCCGGTGCGCCGCGGTGATCGCGTTTCGGACCGCGTGACCGTGCGTTCTCTCGGGCCGTTGGGCATTGCCGCACGACAGGGCTCGCACGTCGTACCATGGACCGTGCGCGCGCTGCCGCCGTTCCACAGCCGCCGCCACCTGCCCCCGCTGCTGGAGCGCCTGCGCGAACTGGACGGCCGCCGCGCCTCGCTGATCCGCGGCGCCGGCACGGAGTTCGACTCGTTGCGCGCCTACGTCATCGGCGACGACGTCCGCTCCATCGACTGGCGCGCCTCGGCCCGCTCGTCGGACGTCGTGGTGCGCACCTGGCGCCCAGAACGCGACCGCCAGGTGACGATCGTGCTCGACACCGCCCGCACCTCGGCGGGCAGGGTGCATGGCGCGCTGGGTGGCCTGCCGCGCCTGGACACGTCGATGGACGCCGCGTTGTTGTTGTCCGCCTTGGCATCGCACGCCCGCGACCAGGTCGACTTCCTGGCTTTCAGCCACAAGGTGCGCGCCTCGGTACCGCGCGCCACGTTGCCTGTTCTGGTGCAGGCCATGGCCCCGTTGGAAGCCGAACTGGTGGAGTTCGACGCCCGTGGCGTGGTCGTCGAGGTGCTGCGCCGAGCCGGTCGCCGTTCTCTGGTCGTGCTGCTGACGTCGTTGGAACCGTCGATCGAACACGGGTTGCTGCCGTTGCTGCCGGCTTTGGCTTCACGGCACCGGTTGCTGATCGCTTCGGTGTCCGATCCTGCCGTGCACGCGATGGCGGCCGGGCGGGGTGACCTGGAGTCGGTCTACGCCGCTGCTGCTGCGGAACGTGTTCTGGCCGAACGACGCCATTTGACCGCTTTGCTTGCACGGCACGGTGTTGACGTTGTCGACGCACTGCCGGATGATCTGCCACGCGCTCTCGCGGACCGCTACCTGTCGTTGAAGGCCGCAGGCAAACTCTGAACTTGTACCGGCTCCAAAAAGTACTTCCTTCGGGGCTATTCGGGCGGAAACGATGGAGCGGAAGGCCTTGCTGCTCCTAGTTTCTTGCCATGCCACGACGAAACTCCAGCGTGGTGGGCCGGGAGTTCGGCAACGGCGTCCGCGACGCCATCAAGCAGACCCAGATGACCCACCGCAAGATCGCCGAAATGCTGGACTGGGACGAGTCCAAACTGTCCGACCTGATCCGGGGCAAGGGCGGTGTCAGTGAGGCCGACGTGCTGCAGCTGCTCGCCTTCTGCCGCGTTCCGCCCGCCGAGGTCCGCCACCTGCTCGCGCTGTTCCGCGAGACGCGTGAGACCGGGTACTTGAAGATCCCCGAGAACGGGCTGCCCGACCAGGTGCGCAGCCTGATCGACCAGGAACGCCTCGCCAACGCCATCACTGTCTGGTCGATGAACCTCATCCCCGGGAGGCTCCAGACAGCTGACTACATGCGAGCCGTTGTGGAGGCAGGGGTTCGTGACCAGTCGGTCAACTACGAGGAGGTCATCGCAGCGAGACTCGCGCGGCGCGAACTCTTCCACTGGAGTCGCGAGTTCGTGTTCTTCATCCACGAACAGGCTCTGCGGCTACCGGTCGGGAGTACGGACGTGATGAAAGATCAACTTCTCCACCTCCTTGCGATGGCGCAGCGCTCCTACATCACGATCCGCGTCGTGCCCGTCGCCATCGGCGCGCACGCAGGCCTCACGGGCTCGTTCATGCAGCTCCAGTACGAGAAGTTCGAGCCGGTCGTCTTCATCGAGAGCCACACCTCCGTCCTCTTCCTCGAAGACAAGACGTCACTCACCGCCTACACCAAGGCACTGAAGTTGCTCGACCAGCAAGCGTTGAATGCGGAACAATCGGAGGAGCTGATCACCAGCATCCTGATCTGAGGAGATGTTCCGTATGTCGGTCTGGCGCAAGAGCAGCCGCAGTCCCGTCAACGACTGCGTTGAGGTCGGTCGTGGGATCGGCATCCGGGACAGCAAGGCGCCAGCCGCCCACCTGCCCGTGTCCGCCGACGCGTGGTCGGCGTTCCTGCGCCGTGTGAAGTCCTAAACGGCGACGGGCGCGACGTCCTCACGTTCGTCGGCGTCCACGTCGCCCGTCTCCCCCTCCGCAGCCGCCCGCCGCCCGACCACGAACACGTACAGCAGGAACAGCACCTCGGCGACGACCCCGATGCCGACGCGTGCCCACGTGGGCCATCCGGACGGCGTCACAAACCCTTCCAGCACACCGGAGACCAGCAGCACCACAACGAGCCCGAGCGCCACGGCCACCACCGACCGCCCCTCGGCCGCCAACGCAGCGCCACGGGTGCGCTTGCCGGGGTCGATCACCTGCCACCCCAGCCGCATGCCGATGCCCGCCGCGACGAACACCGCCGTCAGCTCCAGCAACCCGTGCGGCGCGAGCAGGCCGAGGAACAACCCGCCACGTCCGGCGCCGAACATCAGGCCGATGCCGACGGCGACGTTCACCGCGTTGGTGAAGAGCAGGTAGATCGGCGGGATCGCGAACAACACGCCGAGCAGCAGGCAGGCGGCGGAGATCCAGGCGTTGTTGGTCCACACCTTCGCCGCGAAGGAACCGGCCGGGTCGCTGGAGTAGTAGGCCTCGTAGCTGCCGCCGGCTTTGGTCATCTCGCGGAGCTCATCCGGGGCGGCGATGGTCGCCTGCACGTCGGGGTTCGAGGCGATCCACGCGGCGATGAGGCCGGTGACCAGGTAGAACGCCAGGCCCGCCGGTACCCACCAGCGCCAGCCGAGGTAGATCGCGGCGGGCAGGCGGTGGGTGAAGAAGCGGGTGACCACGCGCCATGCCGGGGTGTGCGTGCCGGTCAGCGCCGAGCGGGCCTGCGCGACCAGGGACGAGAGCCGTTCGACGGTCGCCGGGTCCGGGGTCTGGCTGCGCACGATCGACAGGTGCGTCGTCACGCGCTGGTAGAGCTCGATCAGCTCGTCCGCCTCGGGGCCCGTGAGCTTTCCTGAGCGCTTGACCAGCTGCTCGAGCCGCTGCCACGACGCGCAGTGGCGATCGATGAACACGTCCAGATCCACGATGAGTCACACTATCCGCGTGGGGGACCTCGTCACCGGTGAAGCCGTAGTTCTGGACCTGCGCGTCGCTCAGCTCGCGAGCAGGGCGGTGGCCTACGCGTTCGACGTCGCCGTGCAGTTCGGGCTGCTGGTGCTCATGTACCTGATCCTGCCGATCGGGTTCGACGGCGCGCTGCAGTCGGCCCTGGCGCTGTCGTTGACCGTGCTCGTGCTGATCGGCTACCCGACAGCCGTCGAGTCGCTGTCGCGGGGCCGTTCGCTCGGCAAGCTCGTCATGGGCCTGCGGGTCGTGCGCGACGACGGCGGCGCGATCAGGTTCCGGCACGCACTGGTGCGCGCGCTGGGCGGGTTCTTCGTGGACTTTTGGGCGCTGGGCCTGGGCGGCGCGGTGGCGTTGTTCGTGTCGCTGTTCTCGCCGCAGGGCAAACGTGTCGGCGACTACCTGGCGGGCACGGTGGTGATCCACACGCGCGTGCCGAAGCAGCAGGTCGAGCTCGCCGAGATGCCGCCGCAGCTGGCGGAGTGGGCGCGCGGCCTGGACCTGTCGCAGCTGTCCGACGAACTGGTGCTCGCGTCGCGGCAGTACCTCAGCCGGTACCACGAGCTGAGCGAGAAGACGCGGTGGGAGCTGGGTGCACGACTGTCGGACGACGTCGGTGCCGCTATCCGCTCGCCGCGCGTCGAGTACACGCACCCTCATCCTTACCTGGCCGCGGTACTGGCCGAACGCAGGCGTCGGGCGGCCGACTAGCCCGTGGTTCTCGGGCATGACAAAAGCAGGGCCCCAGAGGGACCCTGCTTTGATTTTGCCGGCGGGCGGGTTCTCGGCGGTCAGGTGCTGGTGTCGTTGAAGTAGTGCACGCCTTCGTGCGCCGGCGCGTAGTCGCCCGTGGTGGCGTAAACGTCGATCGTGTCCTGCACGTGGTTGCTCGGGAATCCCCGGAAGTGCAGTTCCGGCCACGCTTCACCCGGTACGACGAGGTCGGGGTGGTAGCAGTCGATGCCGCCCTCGGTGTCTTCACACGACCAGCCGTCGCCCCACGAGCGGACGTCGAGCGTGTCCGGCACGGAGAGGAACACGGTGACGCCCTGCTCGTTCCCCTCGCCGACGTCGGTGAGCAGCACCGAGAAGTCGAACATCCCCCTGCCGCTCCAGAGCGGTCCGTCTTCCCCCGGGTACTCGTGGATCATGCTCGACTCGTGCAGCGTCATCCGGATGTCGATCGGCGCCGTTTCTCCCTCGGCGGCGCTCGCGGTCGATGCGCCCGAAAAGGCGACCAGCCCGGCGACAGTGGCGGACAGCAACGTTTTGATCATGGAACTCCCCCAGAGTTCGGTAATGGTCTCAACCACTCAGGACGCCCGTCGGCCCGTCAGGTTGCGTTCGCCAGACGGAGGCGTTCGTCCGCCTGGTCACGGACGGCTTCGAGAGACACCGGGGCATCGCCGTGCAGAGCCTCCCAGCGGGCGTTGTGCACCGCGGTCCACAGACTCGCCGCCCATGCGATCTCCAGCTCCTCAGCCGTGAACTCACGCCCACGTTGCTCCTGATACACCTCCAGGAACGCGGCCGAACTCTCGACCGGGACCAGGGACGGCGGCGGAACGTTGGCGAACGCCCCAGAAGCCGCGCCCACCAGTGCCGCCTCCGGTTGCCGCGCCAGGCTGTCCCAGTCGTGCACGGCGAGAACCTCGCCGTCCTGCCAGCGCAGGTTCTGCGCCTCGAAGTCGGCGTGCCCCAGCACGCACGGCAAATCAGTGGCCAGCAACCGCTTGCGCACCCGTTCGGCCATGGAGACGACGAACGACGGCACCACGCTCTGGTCGCGAGAGTCGAGGAAGTCGATCGCCGGCCACAGCCCGGGATCCGTATGGTCCCACCGGGCCCAGCGCGGAGAAGGCAACGGCGGCGCAACCGACACATCAACCAGCAAAGCCATCAGCCGGGCGAACACCGCCGCATAGCGCCGTGCGACGTCAGGCGAGGAGCCGGGCAGCATCGAACCGCCGGGCAGGGACTCCTCGGCGTGCACGGCGAGTGCGCCGACACCGGTGACAGGTGTGAGCGGCCGGGCGCACGGGAACCCCCGCTCCGCCAGCTGGGCCTGCGCGGCGACACACGACGCGGCACGGCCGTCGTCCTCGCGGGCCTTCACCACGACGTCCCGCCCATCGGCCAGCCGCAGCCCGAACACCGCCGAGATCGACCTCGCCTCGAACAGCACGTCGACCGGCTCGTCCCCCAGCTGGTCCACGCACCAGCTCGGCAGCCAGTCCGGCAGATCGTCCACCACGGTGACGACTGTGCCAGACGGACGTCTGTGCGAGGAGACAGGAACGGAGAGACTCATGACGACCCGCCCGCCCATCGTCGATATGGCCACCTGGCAGAAGGCCCGCGACGAGCTCCTGGTCCGCGAGAAAGCCCACACCCGCGAGGGCGACGCGATCGCCGCCGCCCGCCGCCGGCTGCCCATGGTGGAGTACGACGGGAAGGTCGAGGTGACCGGACCCGACGGCCCCGTGCCGTTCCTCGACCTGTTCCAGGGCCGCGACGAGCTCGTGGTCTACCAGCACATGTGGTACGACGGCGCGCCGCCGCAGGGGCAGTGCGAGGGCTGCACCACCACGGTCTGGCACCTGAAGGACGCCCTCTACCTCAACGTTCGCGGCGTCGCGTTCGCCGTCCTGACCACGGGCGCCTGGGACGAGGTCGCCGCCTACGTCGAGTTCATGGGCTACACCCAGCCCTGGTACTCGGTGCGGGACACGGACGCGCCCGTGGGCCCGGGACACCTCACCAGCTTGCTGCGCGACGGCGACCGCGTGTTCATCACCTACACGACCACCGGCCGTGGCACCGAGCGGCTCAACGGGTCCATGGGCGTGCTCGACATGACGCCGTACGGCCGCGGCGAGGCGTGGGAGGACAAGCCGGAAGGATGGCCCGAGGGCGACGTCCCGTGCTGGTACTGGCGCACGGACGCGGACGGGAACGCCACCTGGGGCGAGACCAGCCGACCCGTACCGCAGTGGAGCCGCCCTGGCGCGACCCCCGTGGAGACGCTCGGCCGGCACGCCGACTTCCACTGATCTGTGCCGGTCAGGCTCCCAGCAGTTCCTGCAAGAGCAGCGGGTTCATGTAGTCGTCGTAGCGAACGATCTCGCCGTCGCGCAGGTGGATGATCGCGATGGCGGTGAACGTGTAGTAGTCCTGCTTCACCTTCGACCAGCCGCGGTGCGTGATCTCCGAGACGACGACGTTCGGGTCGTCGGTGAGCCTGGTGATCGCGGCGACCTGCTGAACCTCGATCTTCTCCCGGACCCGCGCTCCCCTCATCTTGTCGAAGTAGGCGCGGATCTCCTCGCGTCCCTTGATCTCCTCCTGCTGGAACGGTGCCGGGAACCGGTACGCCATCACCCCGTCCTCGGTGAACAGGTCCGCGAAGGAGTCGTGGCTCTGCTCCCCCGCCACCTGCCTGCGGACGTGCTCCACGATCTCCGCCGGTGTGCGTGTCATGTCGTGCCCTCTCTAGAATCGGAACGGTGACCCCGGTTATGACGATACGGAACGCACGCCCCGGTTGGCAACGATGAGGGCCGATGCCGCGCGGAATCGCGAGAAGGTGCTGGTAGCGGCGCGGGAACTGTTCGCGGAGCAAGGCTTTGACGTGCCGTTGGACGAGATCGCGGCACGTGCCGGCGTCGGGCCCGGCACGGTCTACCGCCACTTCCCCACGAAGCAGGCGCTGTTCCAGGCCGTCACGGAAGCACGCGTCGCCACCATGATCGCGTCGGCCGATGAACCCGCCGAAGATCCCGGACGGGCGTTGTTCGCGTTCCTCAGCCGGATGGCGGACGAGGCGGCGGCGAAGCGCGACATGTCCGACGCGATCACGGTGCCGTCAGAGCTGCGAGACCGCCTGCACACCGCGCTCGGCGGCCTGTTGCAACGCGCCCAACAGGCCGGAACCGTCAGAACCGACATCACGACCAAGGACCTGGTCGCGTTGATGAAAGGGATGCTGCAGAGCATGCACGAGGGCGCCAACCCCGCTGTGTTGCTGGAGATCGTGCTCAGCGGGCTTCAGTCGAGCCGGAAGCCGTAGGGCAGTTCGAGGCGGTGGCGGGCGAGCAGGGCGGTGTCGGCGAGGATCTCGCGTGTCGGGCCGTCGGCGACGACCACGCCGTCGTCGATCAGCACGCTGCGGGGGCAGATCTGCAGCGCGAACGGCAGGTCGTGCGTGACCATCAGCATCGTGCGGTCCAACGTCAGAAGGAGCTCGGCAAGTTCGCGACGGGCAACGGGTTCCAGGTTCGCGGACGGTTCGTCCAGGACGAGGATCTCCGGGTCGCAGGCGAGCACGGAGGCCAAAGCGACCCGGCGCCGCTGCCCGCCGGAAAGGTGCAGCGGTGAGCGATCGGCCACCGACTCCATGCCGACGGACCGCAACGCCTTCAGGACGCGACCGTCCACATCGGACATGCCGAAGTTCCGCGGCCCGAACGCCACGTCCTCGGCGACCGTCGGGCAGAACAGCTGGTCGTCCGGATCTTGGAAGACGAGGCCGACGCGGCGCCGGATCTCGCGCAAGTTCTTCCTGGCGACCTCGAGCCCGGCGATCGACACCGTGCCGGAGCCGCCGGAGTGGACTCCGTTGAGGTGCAACGCGAAGGTGGTCTTGCCTGCGCCGTTCGGGCCGAGCACCGCGACCCGTTCACCCCGCTCGACGCGAAGGTCGATGCCGAACAACGCCTGATGCCCGTCCGGATAAGCGAAAGCGAGCTTGGAGACCTCCAGGGCCGCAGCGGCCGGGGTCTCCGGAACGATCACCGCCGAGCCTGCAGGGCTGCCCGTCCAGCCGCGCGACACCATCGCGAGGTGCACCCTCTCTCCGCGTTCGTAGGACCGGATGAACAGTGTGCCGACCGAGCGGGCCATCGCGCCCGCCTGCCACAGGAAACGGGGGTCGTCGCCGCGCGAAATGCGGGCGACGCGCATGCGTTTCGCCTCGCCCACGACGACTTCGCCGTAGCGGAGCATGAGCGTGGCGATCATGATCAACGGGGCCGGCACCTTCAACGACTGCAAGCCCTTCAGCAGATCACCGGGCGCCGTCGTGGCGGCCAGCGTCAGGCTGATCAGCACACCCAGAGTGCCCTTGGCCAGGATGTTCCAGCCGGCCAAAGAACCTTCGACGGACACCGAGAGGCCGAGGAAGTCGGTGCGCGGGTCCGTGCCGAAGATCGGGAGCAGGAACGCGAGCACCACGAACGGCACCTCGATCACCGCGCGCTTCACGAACCACTGCACGGGAACCCGAGCGACCGTCCACACCGCGACGATCAGCAACAGGTAGAGGCCGAAGAGCGGAAACAACGTGCGCGGGGTCGCCACGACGCCCAGCACCGCACTGAACGCGACGACGATCTTCACGTGCGGTGCGAGGCGGTGCACCGGCGAGTCGCCTGCGTGGTGCAGGACGTCGTGGCTGCCACCCATCAGACGTCAGAACGCTTGCGCAGGAACCAGAACAGACTGAACGACAAGGCCAGAACCACCAGCACGCCGAGAACACCCGCGAGACCGGTGAACTTGCCGTCGCCGCCGAGCGCGTAGTCGGCGAACGTGCTGCCGGCGAACGGATGTTCGCGCGCGTGCTCGGCGATGCCGGTGTCCTCGACCGTCTTGTCGAGGCCGTCGGGGTCACCGGACGCGAAGTACGACAGGACGCCCGCGATCAGCAGGGAGACCACCGCGAACCCGATGAAGAACTTCTTCACGACCGAACCTCCAGCGGCTTGCGGTTGCCCTTCAGCAGGTAGACGAGATCAGGCCGGATCGAGGCGACCGACGTGACGGTGACGGCAGTGATCAGGCCTTCGCCGATACCGATCAACGCGTGCAGGCCCCACATCAGCAACGCGACCTTGCCGATCTCCACACCACCGGCACCGCCGATCGCGTACTCGACGATGAAACCGGTCGCGGCGACCACGGTGTTGACGAACGCGGAGATGAACGCGACGGTGGCCAGCCCGCCCTTGCCCCGCTCGGCGAGCTTGCGCAGGGCGACGGCGACGAGGAAGCCGGTCGCCGTGCCGATCAGGGCCATGTTGGTGACGTTGGCGCCGATGGCGGTGAGCCCGCCGTCAGCGAACAGCAACGCCTGCACCACCAGCACGATCGTCACGCACAGCGCACCGACGTACGGGCCGACCAGGATCGCCGCGAGGGCGCCGCCGAGCAGGTGCCCAGAGGCACCGGGCAGGATCGGGAAGTTGATCATCTGGACGGCGAAGATGAACGTGGCCACCAGGCCCGCCATCGGAGCTGTGCGGTCGTCGAGGTCCGCGCGCGCCTTGACCAGCGCGAAACCGACGCCCACCGCCGCGACGGCCAGGAACGCGATCGAGGTCGGCGCGTTCAGCAGACCGTCGCTCATGTGCATGGCAACAGGTGACATGACTGGTCACGCTAATTGCCAGGCGGCGGCTATGGCCAGCAGTGTGCAACAACAATTTTGGGGTGAGAAGGCGTCAATGGTCACACCCCAGAGTTCGCAGCACAGGCCGGGCGGGTTCACCAGTCCCTAGTCATCCGATGAATTCTGCGTAAGATCCCTCCCGCCGCCGCCACGGCACGGAGGGACGAACAGTGACAGAGCTGTCGCGTAGAACCTTTCTGTACGGGACAGGCGCGGCCGTGGGGGCCTCTGCGCTAGGTGCGGGCACCGCGGTCGCGTCACCAGAGACATCGGGTCACCAGGGACACTCGACCGTGCATCGCGACGTGGTCCGCGATGCCCGCATGGAGTGGAAGCAGCTGCCGAAGAACTGGGGCGACAGCCCGTTCCTCGCCAACGGCTTCCTGGGCGTCCAGGTCTACGCCGGGCGCACGCCGAACGAGCTGAAGCTCATGCTCAGCCACTCCGAGGTGCAGGACCAGCGCGAACACTGGGAGGCCGCCATCGGCCTCTCCCGGCTGCCGATCGGCCACCTGACGCTGCAGTTCGCCGGCGCGATCACCGCCGTTGACTGGACGCTGGACCTGTGGAACGCCGAGCTCACGGGCTCGGTGACCACCACGCAGGGCAGCGCGACGTTCACGATGCTCGTGCACAACGCGCGCAGCACGTTCCTCGCCTCCGTCAAGGGCGAGGTGACCTGGGGTTTCCAGCCGCTGCAGTCGTCGACGACCCGTCAGATCCGCCGACCGGCCGACTACACGGCCAACCCCGACCCGACCCTGGGCACGGCCAACGGCGTCTCCTACGCCGCACAGCCGCTGCACGCGGGCGGTGGCTACACAACGGCCTGGCAGACCCGCAACGGCCGTTTTGCGGCCCACGTGGCGTACACACACCCGGCGAACACGCACACGTCCGACGCGATCCACGAGGTGCGTCAGGCGCTGGCGATCCCGTTCGAGGTGCTGACCTTGCAGCACCGTCGCTGGTGGAACGCCTACTTCGCGAAGTCGCTGGTGTCCGTGCCGGACAAGCTGGTGCAGCGCTTCTACTGGGCGCAGCTCTACAAGATGGCCGCGGCGACGAGGGCCGACGCGCCCGTCATCACCGAGTGGGGCCCGTGGTTCCCCGAGCAGGGCAACAGCTGGACGGCCGTGTGGTGGAACCTCAACGTCCAGATCTCATACCCGCTGATCAACGGCTCCAACCACCACGAGCTCGACGCGGTGACCACGACGCTGAAGCGGTTCGAGCACCACCTCGAACTGAACGTGAACCCGGCCTACCGCGACGGCAACTCGTACGCGATCTGCCACCCCGGCGACCGCACGTTGCGCTCCGGCCCGCGCTACTGCGGCGTTCCCGGCGTCGCGCCGAACGACCATACGGGCAATCTTCTGTGGGCCTGCCACAACGTGTGGCTGGGCTACCGGCACACGATGGACGAGCGCATCCTCAAGGACGTGCTGTTCCCGATCCTGACCAAGGCGGTGAACTACTACGTGCGGTTCCTGGTCGAAGGAGCCGACGGCAAGCTGCACCTGCCGGAGACGCGCTCACCTGAGTACGCGAACAGCGTGGACGCGACCTACGACCTGTCACTGATCCGCTGGGGCGTCAAGACGCTGCTGTCGATCGAGGAGAACCCGCGCTGGCGGGACGTCCACAACCGCCTGACGCCCTACTCACAGGACGCGAGTGGCGTCCGGATCGGCCGGGACAAGGCGCTGGAGGACTCGCACCGGCACTTCTCGCACCTGCTGTGGTTCTACCCGCTGCGCGAGCTCACGTGGGACATGCCGGAACACCGCGACCTGATCACCAAGACGGTCGATCTCTGGACGTCACGGCGCGAGGCGTGGGCGGGCTACAGCTACGGTGCCGCCTCCGCGATGTACTCGGCGATGGGCCGCCCGGAGGACGCCCTGTCGTTCCTGCGTTACTTCCTGGACCGCAAGCAGGTCGGCTCGAACGCCGTGCTGACCGAGAACACCTTCTACCGCGAGGGCGGCAACCTCGCGATCGAGTCGCCGCTGATGTCCGGCCAGGCCGTGCTGGAGATGATGGTCCAGTCGCACAACAACGTCGTGCGCGTGTTCCCGTCGGTCTCGTCCACTTGGGCTGACGCGTCGATCTCGTCGTTGCGCACTCAAGGCGCGTTCCTCGTGGACGCTTCCCGTTCCGGTGGCCGCACCGACTGGGTCCAGGTCCACTCCGAGGCCGGCGCGCCTCTGGTCCTCGACCACGGAATCACGGGCGAGATCGACGTCCGGGACAGGCGGGGCCGCCGGTTGGACTACAAGACGCGCGGTTCCGCGATCGAAATCCCGTTGCGCCGAGGTCAGACGGCCGTGATCGCACGCCGCGGCACACGTCCGGACGTCTCACCACGCGACGTGACGCCGAACGGCTCGTCTTCGCGTTGGGGACTACCGTAACGTACAAATTCGAACATTCGGTGGATGAGTGGGGTGTGCGGTGGACCTTCAGCACTGGCTCAACGAGGCGCTGGCCAACCACGAGAAGTGGACCGCGGAGTACGGCGCCTACACACCCCACTCGTCGCTCCAGGTCGACCCGGCGGTCTTCGGTTCGGCGCTGGCCGAGCTCCAGGACCGCCTGCGCGACAACTACCCGTTCTTCCACCCGCGCTACGCCGGCCAGATGCTCAAGCCGCCGCACCCGGCGGCGGTCGTGGGCTACCTGTCCGCGATGCTGATCAACCCGAACAACCACGCCCTGGACGGCGGTCCCGCGACCGCCGCCATGGAGCGAGAGGTCGTGTCCGGGCTGGCGCACATGTTCGGCTACGGCGACCAGCACCTCGGCCACCTGACCTCCAGCGGCACGATCGCCAACCTGGAGGCGTTGTTCGTCGCCCGTTCGCTGCATCCGGGTCGTGGCGTCGCGTACTCCTCCGAGGCGCACTACACGCACTCACGCATGTGCGGCGTGCTCGCCATCGAGGGTTTCCCTGTTCCCGTGGACGGCCGTGGGCGCATGGACCTGGACGCGCTCGAAGGGCTTCTGAAGACCGGCAAGGTCGGCACGGTCGTGGTCACCCCAGGTACCACCGCGTTGGGCGCCATCGAACCCGTGCATCTCGTGCTGGACATCGCACGCCGCTATGACGCACGGGTGCACGTCGACGGCGCGTACGGCGGCTTCTTCACGTTGCTGGCAGGCACGGACCTCGAAGCAGCGCCCTGGGAGGCCATCGCCTCGTGTGACTCCGTGGTGGTGGACCCGCACAAGCACGGACTACAGCCCTACGGTTGCGGCGCCGTGCTGTTCCGCGACCCGTCCGTGGGCCGCTTCTACCTCCACGACTCCCCCTACACCTACTTCACGTCCGACGAGCTGCACCTCGGCGAGATCAGCCTGGAGTGCTCCCGTGCCGGTGCCGCCGCGGCCGGGCTCTGGCTGACGCTGCGGCTGCTGCCGTTGACCCGCGACGGTCTGGGTGAGGTGCTGGCGGCCGGTCGGCGGGCGGCCGTGCGGTGGGCGTCGATCATCCGGGAGTCCGAGGAGCTGGAGCTCTACCAGGAGCCCGAGCTGGACATCGTCACCTACTTCCCCCGGACGACCCCGTTGACCCTGTCCGCTGTGGACGCCGCCTCGCACCGGGTCATGGAGACCGGCATGAACGCGGCCGTCGACCCGATCTTCCTGAGCGTGGCACGGGCGTCGAAGGAGGCGTTCGCGGCTCGGCATCCCGAGGTGGAGGCCGATGTGGACGGTGCGAGGGTGCTCCGCAGCGTGCTGATGAAGCCGGAGTCGGAGGACTACCTCGACACCCTGCACGCGCGGGTCCTCAACCTGCTCTGACCCTCAGCAACGCCGAAATGGGCGACTCACCCCGGTGAGTCGCCCAGCAGGCGCCGGATCAGCCGTGCTTGGCGCGCCGCCCGGAACGGCGCGGCGGCAGCGGCGTGTCCCCGCGCAGG
>NZ_VSRL01000204.1 GCF_012184385.1 Lentzea indica | reverse complement strand
CCATCGCGCGCTTGGCCGAGTCGAGCGCGTGGTCCGCCTCGCCGAGGTCGAGGTGGGCGGCCGCGAGCCTGCACCACGCCTCGGCGTGCCGAGGGTTCGCCGCCACGAGGGGCCGCAGCAGGTCGATCGCCTGCCGCGGCTTCCCCGAGGCGGTGAGCTCGGCTGCGCGAAGCAGCACCGCGGTCGTCGGCTCGGACACGCCGCACAGTGTGACAGCGCGCTCCCTGCCCCCGAACGGGTGACCTCAGCCTGCGGTGCCGAACCAGCGAGCGAGCTCCGCTTCCAGCCCCTCCTGGTCCTCGCCTACCCACGCCACGTGCCCGTCCGGCCGCAGCAGCACCGCAGGTGCGTCCAGGTCCTCGCTCACGTCGACGACGTGGTCGACCCGGTCCGCCCAGCCGCCCACGGACAACCGGCCGGTCTGGTCGAGCAGGATCCCGTGACCGGCGTGCATCTGCTCGTACAGCCCGCCGCGCTTGAGCGCGAGGTCCCCGATCCGCCTGCCCACCAGGTCGTTGCCGGAACCGAAGTCGTACCGGATCGCGACCGCGATGATCTTCTCGATCAGGTACCTGTTGACCTCCTCGAACGCCACCAGCTCCGTCAACAGCCGCCGCACCGACTGCGGCCCCGGCTCGACCTTCATCAGCTCGATCTGCGCGCGGGTGTTGTTCAGGACCTCCTCTGCCACCGGGTGCCGTTCGGCCTCGTAGGAGTCCAGCAATCCCTCAGGTGCCCAGCCGTGCACCGCCGCGGCGAGCTTCCAGCCCAGGTTGAACGAGTCCTGCACGCCCAGGTTGAGGCCCTGACCGCCGGTCGGCGGGTGGATGTGCGCCGCGTCGCCCGCGAGGAAGACGCGGCCGGACCGGTAGCGCTCTGCCTGCCGGGTGGCGTCGCCGAAGCGGGACATCCAGCGCGGCGAGTGCACGCCGAAGTCGGTGCCTGCGATCCGGACCAGTTGCTGCTTGAAGTCGTCGAGCGTCGGCATGACAGTGCGGTCCTCGTTCACACCCTCAGCGGGCACGATGACCCGGTACGCCCCGTCTCCGTACGGGCCGATGCCGAACCTCTTCTGCGTCTTGCGGACCTCCAGCATCAGCGGCATCGCGTCCTCCCACGGCATGCCGATCTCCATCTCGCCCAGCAGCGTCTCCACCCGCGTGGGCTCGCCGGGGAAGTCGATGCCTGCCAGCTTCCGCACGGTGCTGCGGCCGCCGTCGCAGCCGACCAGGTAGCGCGCCCGCAACGACGTGCCGTCGGCCAGCTCGACGGTCACCCCTTCGTCGTCCTGCGACAGCCCCGTCACCGTGCCGCCACGCCGGATGTCGGCACCGGCCTCGACGGCGTGCTCGGTCAGCAGGCGCTCGATGATCGGCTGCGGGAGGCCGAGGACGACCGGGTACTTCGTGTCCAGCCGTTCCGGCGCGGGCCTCTCGATCCCGGCGAAGAACCCGGCGAGCGGGTGCGTCTTGCCGGGCTCCAGGAACCGGTTCGCCAGGCCGCGTTGATCCAGGATCTCGATGCTGCGCGCGTGCAGACCGAGCGCCCTGACGACCTTGGTCGGCTCCAGGTCCTTCTCCAGCAGCACCACCCGCACGCCGTGCAACCGCAGCTCGCCAGCCAGCATCATGCCTGTCGGTCCGCCGCCGGCGATGATGACGTCGATCATGGATTCCCCATTTCCCCAGGTAGATCTCGTTGGCCGGGAAATGATGAAGCATGCACGGGGTCTTGCCGCAAGAGCAGGGGTGCGATATACGTTCAAGTGGGGCAGGGAGCTGTGCTCCCCGCCTTTTGTCGTATCTGGGGGTGCGACGTGGTGCGGTGGTACTTCGCTGGACTGGTGCTGTCGTTCTTCGGAACGAGCGCGATGCTGCTGGTCTCCGGGATCTGGGTGAAGTCGCTGACCGGCAGCGACGCCCTCGCCACGCTGGCGTTGCTGTGCGTGTACGCGCCGGGCGCGCTGTCGCCGTGGTTGGGCCGGTTCGTGGACTCGTTCCGCAAAAGACCGCTGCTGATCTGGACCAACCTCGCGATGGTCCCGGTGCTGGCGGTGCTGCTCCTCACCGACGAGCTGTGGGCGATCTTCGCGGTCCTGCTGATCTACGGCACGAAGTCGGTGCTGGTCAGTGCGGCAGAACCCGCGCTGCTGGTGGCACTTCTCCCACCCGACCGGCTCGCCGCGGTCAACGGCCTGCGCATGTCGCTGCAAGAAGGCATGAAGCTCGTGGCACCTCTGGCGGGCGCGGCGTTGTTCGCCGCGTACGGTGCCTGGCCCGTGGTGTCGATCGACGCGCTGTCGTTCCTGCTGGCTGCCGCGGCGACGACGATGGTCAGGGTCGACGAGCCACCTCCCGCACCGCGCGAGACACCGAGCCTGCCCCACCTCAAGGCGCTCACCTGGCCGATCGCTGGCGCCGCTACGGCGCTGTTCGCGGCCTCGCTGCACACCGCGGCGTCGTTCCCGCTCGTGGAGAAGGGCCTCCACCACAGCCCGGAGTTCCTCGGCGTGCTCACGGCCGTCCAAGGCGCCGGATCGGTGCTCGCGGGCCTCGCCGGCAAACGCGCGAACGTCGCCGTCGGACTCGTCCTGATCGCGGTGGCGGCGTTGGCACGCACGACAGCATGGCTGCCGGCAGTGCTCGCGGCCGGGTTCGTGCATGGCGCCGGGCTCGCCTGGACCGTGATCGCGGTGGCCACGCTGGTGCAGCGGCGCACACCTCAGGCCGTGCTGGGCCGGGTCAGTGCGACCGCGACGAGCATCGCCTTCGGTGGCGTTCCCGCCGGGCTCGCGGTCGGCGCCGTGCTGGTCGCACACCTGAGCTTCCAGTGGATCTACGTGATCGTCGCGGTGATCACGGCCGTGACGGCCATCTGGGCACGCGGAGGCCGGACGCGCCGCTTCACTGCGCGCCGGGCCCCCGCGTGGCGGGCGACTGACCAGATGGAGTGATCAGCCGCAGGTGGTGGCGGCCGGCGGAACCTGGCAGAGCCGGGCCGCGTAACCGCCGTTGCGAGCCACGGGCACCGTCAGGGAGTCTCCCGCCACAACACGTTTGGTGTCGAACGCGATCTTTCCCGTCGGGCTGTCGTGGTACAGCTCGACCAACCAGGAACCGGAGCCGAGGAATCCCGTTCCGACCGAAAGGTCACGTGGATCACCCGCGGCCCCCGCGCCGAGGAACCACGTCGAGCCGGACCGCCGCGCCAGCACCGCGAGCTTGCCCGGATCTCCCGCCACGAGCCGCGTTTCGTCCCACGCGGCCGGCACGGTGCGCAGGAACTGCTCAGCGACCGGATAGGCCGCGTAGCTGGAGATCTTGTCCGCGAAGTGCTGGACACCGGACTCGTACAGCACGCCCAGCGCCAGCTCGGCCGCGTCCGAGTTGGGACGGACACCGGAGAACGTCACCGGGGTGAAGTCCATCGGGCCGGTCAGGTTCCGGGTGAACGGCAACGTCAGGTAGTGCTCGATCGGGAACGGCTCCCTGCCGGGACGCGGCTTCGTGCCCTCCGCGCCCTTGACGGCCTCGACCGTCAGCACGTGCGGCCAGGTGCGTTCGGTGCCGCGCGGGATCGGGGCGCCGTGGAAGTTCAGCATGAGCTGGTACTTCGCGGCCGCCGCGTACACGGCGTCGTACCACCGCATGCGGTCCTGGCCGTCGGACTCCACGAAGTCGATCTTGAGGCCCACCGCGCCCCACGAGCGGTACTGGGCGAAGAGACGCTCTCGTTCGCTGTCGGTGTCGATGGTCTGCCAACGCACCCACAGCCACGTCTCGACGCCGCGTGCCTTCGAGTACGAGATCAGCTCGGGGATCCAGTCGGCGCTCCAGCCGGAGTCGACGAGGTTGTACCTGTACCCCTGCTTGGCCGCGTAGTCCGCGTACTGCTTCTGCAGAGCCAGATTGCCGGTGCCGTCACCCCACCACGACCAGACCGCGGTGCCGGGCTTGATCCACGAGGTGTCGGAGATCTTCGACGGCGGCGCCAGTGACGTGATCAGCGAGCTCTCCACCAGCGACTCCAGCGAGCCGACCCCGAGCACACGCCACGGCGTGGCCAGCGGACCAGCGGAAGTCTCGGCAGGGTCAGGCAGAACGAGCCGATAGCGCGACCCGTCGTAGACGACCCGCGAACCGCCGTAACGCCCGTCAACGTCGGATTCCGCGAGCAGCAGCCACGAGTCCGAAACCTTGAACAGCGCCGGATAGCCGTACTCGACGCCCTTCTCGGCAACACGGACGTGCGCGGTCTCGTAGTCACCGCGCCCGTTGTCGTACGGCAGCATGAACTTGTCGGCGGATGCAGGCACCGCGAACTCGGATGCCTCACCGAGCACGGTCGCCCATTTGCCGGATGGCAGCACGTATCTGTATGCCACGCCTTCCGCGGACGTGCGCACCACGACGTCCAACCGCTCAGCCAGCCGCTGGAGGTGGAAGGTCGTCTCGGTACCGACGTAGGTGTGCTGGCGCTTCTTGCCGGACACGGTCGTGTACGAGTCCTGGACGAGCCGCGACGACGACCCGACGAACTTCAGCCCTGATGTCAGGTCGGCGTCGGCGGTGCGGATGCCCAGCGCGGACGGCTCCAGCACCGTGGTGCCGCCGTGCCGGACCGAAAGGCTCAACTTCCCCTTGTCGAGCCGGACAAGTGCTTCTGGTGCAACGGATTGATTGCCAACGGGCGCAGCGACGCGCCACTCTCCAGACTCTGCGATGGCCGGAGTTGTGCCGGCCAGCGCGCCGGCGGCGGTCGCACACACCGCCACCAGCAGCACTGATCTGTTGCGAAACCCCATGCGTGTCACTCCCTACAGCGTGGCGGCGGTAGGTGGACAGGATTGGGAAAGCGCTTACCAGCCTAGGACAGCAGCCCTGCCTCGTACAGATGAGCGAAGATGATGCGATCGACCGGCGAGATCCGGTCCGCGTCGGCGGTGGTGAGCCACGCGAGTTCCTCGATCTCGCTGGCCGCCGCGAGCTCCCCCGTGAACGACGCGGTGTAGCAGGTCATCCGCACGGTCACCCCCGACGAACGGCCGTGCGCCTGCGCTTCGAACGTCCCGACGTGCTCTGCCGACGCCGCGTCGATCTCGACGGACAGCTCCTCGCGGATCTCGCGCACGAGCGTCTCGACGTCGGACTCGCCCGGCTCCCGCTTGCCACCGGGCAGGTAGTACGTGTCCTTGCCGGCCGACCTGGTGCCGAGCACCCGGCGGTCCTCCAGGTGGATCCACGCAATCTTGTCGATCATGCCGCCAGGCTAGGCGGAGGCGAGTTCCTTCACCACGCGGTGCGCGTCGGCCAGTGACTCGACCGCCAGCTCGCGGAACTGGTGCAGCTGCGGGTTGGCGTCGGCCATGGTCAGCTCGGCGTGGACGAACTCCAGGTTGTGGTCGAGCCCGATCATCGACAGCACGGCCCGCAGGTACGGCTCCTGGAAGTCGAAACCCTCCCGCGGCGTGCCCGGCTTGTACGAACCGCCCCGCGCGGTCACCACGACCACGCGCTTGCCGCCCAGTTCGAAGGTGCCGTCCTCACGCGGGAAGAACTCTTGTCCCGCGACCTGGTCGATCCACGCCTTCAACGTCGACGGGATCGAGAAGTTGTACATCGGTGCGCCGATGAGGATCACGTCGGCGGCCCTCACCTCGGCGACCAGGTCGGCCTTGATGCCGGACACGGAACCGTCCACGTGCGGGATCGGCGCCGCGTTCAGGTCCCGGTAGGTGTAGGCGCCCTCGGGGTTCGCGGACCGCCAGACGTCGGCGAACGCACCGGTGATCTCGCGGGTCACCGACCCCTCGCGGCGAATGCTCGAGTCGATGTGCAGCAGGTTGGTCATACCAAGAACATACGAGTGAAGAACTTCCGAGTCAAGATGTTCTGGGCCGAGAATATCCTCACCAGGATGTAGGATGGACCACATGGAGGAGCAGCAGCCGATCTCCGCATGTGTGGAGAAGTGGGACTTCAACTGGCTGCTGCACCGCGCGGCCCAGCGGGTCGGAGCGGCGTTCGCCGACGAGGCCGCGAAGTTCGGCATCTCCCCGCGCGGGCAGCTGGTCCTGCAGGCCCTCACCAACGAGGAGGGTCAGCGCACCCAGCTCAAGCTCGGGGCGATGCTCGGCCTGGACAAGACCACGCTGATGAGCGAGCTCGACAAGCTGGAGCGGATCGGCCTGATCATGCGGGTGCCCGATCCCAAGGACCGCAGGGTGCGCACACCGGTGATCACCGACAAGGGCCGCGACCTGCAGAAGCGGGCGGGCGACGCGCTCGCCGAAATCGAACGCTCCCTCCGCGCCCGCTTCACCCACGAGGAGATGGCGGTCGTCCGCAAGGCGCTGATCGACCTCGCCGACGGTGATGCGCCCGTGCACGGGTCCTGCCTCTAGGCAAGAGAGTCCAGGTCCGCTTCACGCAGCTGTGCCGGCGTCACCGTCGCCTGTGCGTCCACCAGTGCCTGCAACGCCGTGCCGTGGTCCCAGACGTTGACGTTCATGGCCGCCCGCAGCCGCCCGTCCCGCAGCCAGAACGCGATGAACTGGCGCGAGGCCAGGTCGCCGCGCACGACCAGCTCGTCGTCGGGGTCGGCGAGCCCGCGGTACTCCATGCCCAGGTCGTACTGGTCGGTGAAGAAGTACGGCGACTTCTGGTACGGCTCGTCCAGCCCGATCAGCGGGCCGGCGACGTGCGTGCCCTGGTCCTTCGCGTTCGCCCAGTGCTCGACCCGGATCCGCCCGCCGTAGCGCGGGTGGTCGTGCGCCGCGATGTCGCCGGCCGCGAACACGTCCGGTGCGGACGTGCGCAACGCGGCGTCGACCGCCACACCACCGGCAGCCAGTTCCAGCCCGGCCGCCTCGGCCAGTTCGAGCCGTGGTGCCGCACCCACGGCCAGCACCGTCACGTCCGGCAGCAGCTCCGTACCGTCGTCCAGCCTCACGCCGGACGGCGAGAAGCCCGCCACGCCGGTGCCCAGCTTGAACTCGACGCCGTGTTCCTCGTGCAGGCCGCGGAACATCTGGCCCATCCCGGTGCCGAGCACACGCACCAGCGGTTCGGAAAGCGGGTCGACCACTGTCACGCGGCAGCCGTGCGTGCGGGCCGCGGACGCCACCTCGCAACCGATCCAGCCCGCGCCGATGATCACGACGTGCCTGCCCTCGCGCAACGCCGACTTCAACGCCAGCGAGTCGTCCAGGGTCCGCAGCACATGTCCTTGCGCGCCAGGCAGAACGCGCGGACGCGATCCGGTCGCGAGCAACAGCCGATCGTAGGAACGCACTGCTCCATCGGAGTCCACGATCGAGTGATCGCCGGGCCGCAGCTCCAGCACCGAGACGCCGAGCTGGAGGTCGATCTCGTTGTCGGCGTAGAAGCTCGGCTCGTGCACCCACGCGGGTTCGGCGGCCTTGCCCAGCAGCACGTCCTTGGACAGCGCGGGAAGTTCGTACGGTCGGTGGTGCTCGGTGCCGAACATGGTGATCTTGCCGCCGTAGCCGCGGTCTCGGAGCGCGCCTGCCGCGGAGGCACCGGCGAGGCCCGTTCCTACGATCACGATGCGTTGCGGTTCCGCCATTTTCACCCCTCCAGGTGACCAAGTCTCATCCCACGTGCGACGCTATCCGCAGCTCGGCGCGGTCGCTCGACGGAGAAGCCGGAACCTCCGTCATGACCCCCGGTGACGCGCGTCTCATCTGTGCGAGCGCCGGCACCGCCGGGCCGGCGCGCCGAGCAGCTGGAGGAAGAAACCCGTGGGAGCCAAAGAGGAGTGGCAGGTGAGCTGCCGCGACATCGCTTCGCGCCGACGGGACATGACGGTGTTCGTCAGCCAGGGGCACATCGTGGTCACCGTGCCGCCGGGAGAAGCCGCTGTTCTGACACCACTGGAGGTCGGCAGGCTGCGGGCCGCACTGCGCGACGCCGTCGTGAGCGCGTCCGACACCGATATGTGACCGCTGTCACAGCGTTACCTACTCGCAAGTAGGTAGGTGGCAGAGTGGCCACATGCTGACCCGAGTGCTGCTGACCCTGGTCAAAGCCGGAGTGATCCGGCCGTTGGGCCCGCGAGGGCTCGCCGGCACCGTGCGCGGATATCTGCAGTGGGACATCACACTCGCGTGGGGTTATCAAACAGGCGCAGGACGACACCCGAACCGTGCGGCGATCATCGACGACGACGGCCTGCTCACGTACGCGGAAGTCAACGAGCGCACCAGCCGGCTCGCGCACGCCTTCCGAGCCGGGGAACGCGTCGGCCTGCTGTGCCGCAACCACCGCGGCTTCATCGAGACGATGACGGCCTGCACGAAGATCGGCGCCGACGCCGTCCTGCTCAACACCGGGCTGAGCAAAGGACAACTGGCCCACGTCGCGCAGGACCAGAAGCTCGACAGGATCATCGCCGACCGCGAGTTCGCCGACCTGCTGCCCGACACTCCCACGTTCTTCAGCGACGAACTCGAGTCGCTGATCATCAACGGGCCGAAGAAGTCACTCCCTCGCAGGCCTCCGCGCGGCCGGCTGATCGTCCTCACCTCCGGCACCACCGGCACGCCGAAGGGCGCCAGGCGCCCGGAACCCGCGAGCCTCGCCCCCGCCGCCGCGTTGCTGTCACGGATTCCGCTCAGGCACGGTGACGTCATCTCGATCACCTCCCCGCTCTTCCACGCCTGGGGCCTCGCCGCGTTCCAGCTCGGGCTCGTGCTCGGCGCCACCCTGGTGCTACGCCGGAAGTTCGACCCCGCGCAAGCGCTGAAGGACGCCGAGCAGTGCACGGCGATGTTCGTGGTTCCCGTGACGCTGCAACGCATGCTGGAGACGCCGCACCGGCCGAAGCTGCGGATCATCGCTTCCAGCGGGTCCGCCCTGCCGCCGCGGGTCGCCGCCCGCACGCTCGAGGAGTTCGGCCCGGTGCTCTACAACCTCTACGGCTCAACGGAAGTGAGCTGGGCGAGCATCGCCACCCCCGAGGAGCTGCTCGCCGAGCCCGGCACCGCGGGACGACCGCCGCTCGGCACCCGGCTGGCCATTGTGGACGATCAGGGCAAGCCCGTCGCGCCTGGCGAGACGGGCCGGATCTTCGTCGGCAACGAGATGCTGTTCGACGGCTACACCAACGGCACCAGCAAGGAGTCGTTGAACGGCCTGATGTCCACCGGTGACCTCGGCCATCTCAAGGACGGCCTGCTGTTCGTGGCCGGCCGAGACGACGAGATGATCGTCTCCGGTGGCGAGAACGTGTATCCGCGCGAGGTCGAGGACCTGCTTTCGACGCTGGACGGCGTCACGGAGGTCGCGGTGCTCGGCGTGCCGGACGACGAGTTCGGCCAGCGTCTCGCCGCGTTCGTCGTCGGCGCGGAAACCCTGACGGCCGAACACGTACGTGAACACGTGAAGGCGAACCTCGCGCGGTTCTCCGTTCCCCGGGATGTTTTCTTCCTCAACGAGTTGCCGCGCAACGCAGCGGGAAAAGTGTTGAAACGTCAATTGCGCGAACGGGGCTAGGCTCAGCCTCCGAAGAGGGGGCTCGATCATGACGGTTCCCGGCAGGACGGCGGATCCGCGGTCCAACGCCGTGCACAACCTGCGCGAGGCGCGCATCGCACTGGACGAGGGCAGGCCAGGCGACGCGCTGGAGTACGCGGAGAAAGCGGTTGCCGCGTTCACCTGGCTGGACGACGCCGAGGGTGTCGCCGAGGGCGTGCTGACGCAGTCCGTGGCGCTCGGCAAACGCGGGTTGTGGCCCAGCGCGCTCGACACGATCGACAGGGTGCAGGAGATCGCGGCGGCGAACCGCCACATCGGACTGCAGGCGCGGTGCAGCTTTTCCCGTGCTGTGGTGGAACTGCGGCTCGACTCGCGGGAGCGGAGCTTCAACTCGTTCGCCCGCGCGCTCGGGCTGGCCGAGCTCACCGGCGACAGCGAGCTGATCGGGTCGGTGCTGTTCGAGCAGGCGAAAGTGATGCGCATGCAGTACCACGAGCACTGCATGATCCGCACCGAGGAGAGCCGCTGCAGCCTTGACGGCGAACCGTGCGTGCGCAAGCTCCGGCGCTCGGAGGCGTTGTGCGCACAGGTCCGAGACAGGTGGAAGCAGGTCGGCGACCCGGTGCGGATGGCGATGGTCAACGTTCTGCTGACACACGTGCGCATCGATCTGGGTGAACTTGACCGCGCGAACCGCAGCTGGCAGCGCGCTGACCAGTTGCTTGCCGGAAGGAACCGCCCGGTGGCGAGGGCGGAGGCGCTGATGGCACGCGCCAGGCTGAGTGGAGCGCGCAAGCGGTACCCGGACCAGATCACCCAGCTGATCCAGGCCGCCGAGCTCGCCATGAGCTGCCTGGCACGGGAAGTCGCGGTGCACGCGCACCAACAGCTCAGTGAGGCCTACGAACGATCCGGCGATCTCAAACTGGCGTTGCGGCACGCGCGGCTCCAGTTGGAGCAGTACCGGTTGTGGGAACTTCAGGAAGGCCGCGACCTGCTGCGGATGCGCGAGCACGACCTGTCGTCGCGACTCGTGGAACAGTTGGCGCACAGGCGTTTCGAGCCCAAGCGCGAGGACGCCGTGGTGCGCGTCCCTCATGCCGGCGAGCTGCACGAGACCGGCACCGCGGAGCACACGAACACCCGGATCGCCCGCGCGCTCAGGGCCGGGCTCACCAAGCGTGGCATCGAGGTGCTCCGGCTCGTGGCGGCGGGAGCGACCACGAAGGTGATCGCGGAGACGCTCGGCCTGTCCCCCAAGACCGTGCAGAACCACCTCCAGCGGATCTACGCCACCCTTGACGTCAACGGGCGCGCCGGGGCCGTCGTCTGGTGGATGAACCTGACCACCGGCGAGTCATCTATTGTCAAGTAATTGACAACTGGTCCGACCAGACCGGGGTCCAATCGCCCGTTCGGTCGCTTGTCGCTGACGAGGTACTGCCGGTTCTTGGGTGATTTACCCACGCAGGCGCGGTGAAATTAGGTGATGTGACGGGTAACTGGTCTGTGTCATGCTCCGTTAACAAGGTGTCCAGTTAACGAGCGAGGGGCGGTCATGACCGGGCAACGCCGCCCAGCCTCAGTGCTCGCGCCCTCAGTGTTTGCGAAGGGCTATGCGAGCCACGTCCCGCCACAGGAGCGGATCGACGCCCTCGGGGTTGATGTGCTCCAGCACCGCGGCCAGCGCCGTGCGCGCGCCGGCGCTGCCGTCCGGGTCGACCTCGTCCGCCGCCCGCACGAGCAGCAGGTGGCACCGCAACTGCTGCTCGTCGTCCAACTGCCCGGTCGCGATCGCGCCTTCCGCGAGCTCCCGCGCCCTGTCGACCTCGCCGTCGCGCAACGCCAGTTCCGCCCGCAACGCGCGGGCGTGCGCGAGCAGACCGTCCTGGCTGCGCATCGCCGCGACCGTCGTCTCCACCTTGTCCAGCAACGCAACGACGTCGTCGAGGTTCGCTCCCGGCGTGCGCAGCCCGATGGACGCGCCGGCCAGGCGAACGCGGCACCGGTACTCGGGATCGCCGTCGAAGTCGTCGAGCATCTCGACGGCCTCACGAATGCAGTGCGCGGCCTCCATGCGGTCGCCCAGGCGGTCCGCGACCTTGGCCCGCGCCCACCACGTGGAAATCGCGAGCCGGTCGCGCCCGAGTTCGGGCAGCCGCACGGAAAGCTGGTCGACGACCTGTTCGGCGTCGGCAAGACGTCCGGCGGCGGTCAGCTCCGCGCACAACGAGATGAGCGCTCGGGTGTTGACGCGCCGCACCCGTTCGCCGTCACCACTGGCCAGCTCGACGGCCTCGCTCGCCGCCTTCACGGATTCGGCCGTCCGGCCGAGGCGCCGCAACGAGGATGCGCGCAGGATCTCCACCAGCGCGTCCACCGCCGGACCGGGAGACCACGACTTGCGCAGCTTCGCCGCCGCCAGCAGCAGACCCTCGTGGTCGCGCTGCCTCGCCAGCATCACCAGGCGCGTCCACCGCACGCACCAGCCGAACATCTCCTCGTCCGACCGCTTTCCCAGCGTTTCCAGCAGGTCGACGGCCATCACGAGATCACCGTCGTGGTAGGCGAGCAGCGCCTCGCACCACGCGAGCGCCTCGTCCTGCATCGCGGTGCGGTCCTCGTCGACCATCAGCTCGGACGGGTCGACGTCCAGCACCTCGGCGAGCCTGCGCACGACGGCGGGCGACGGCACCCGTTCGCCGGACTCCAGCCTCGACACGTAGCTCATGGACACACCGGGGCACGCGAGGTCCTTTTGCGACAAACCGCGTTGCAGCCGGACCGCGCGCAAACGCGCACCGAACCTCGTCAACGACTTCCTGCCCTCATCCACGGCCGCCACCTATCGAACGGAGCACCTCAATGAAGTTGAACACTATCGCTCGAACCATCGCCGCAGTGATCCTCAGTTTGAGCGCACTGATCGCGCTGGGTGGAGCAGCTTCCGCCGACGACCCCGATGCGGGCTTCCACCCGCCGTACTGCGTTCGGCCCTGATCGTCATACCCGGTCGAGGTGGTCTTGCCTCCCTCGCAAGCAAGACCACCTCACCACCGACACACCAATTGACGCACCTGGCCACATCGCCAGTTGTGAGTGAGGCACCCTTGTGGGGTGACTCTGCAACTGCGCACGCCTCGTCACCAGGTGAGTCCGAAGTCGGTCCTGCTGTGGACGATGCAGGCCGCCGTGTTCTGGCTGGTGCTCTTCATTCCCCAGCTCATCGTGTTCCTGCTGGTGAACGAGCCGCCGACGTGGGAGCTGGCCCTCATGATCGCCACGCTGGTCGTCGGAGTCGTGCACACCGCGGTCGAGCCGAGCTGGCGGTACCGCGTGCACCGCTGGGAGACCACGCCGGACGCCGTGTACACCCTCTCCGGCTGGCTGAACCAGGAGTGGCGAGTCGCGCCCGTGTCGCGGATCCAGACCATCGACACCAAGCGCGGGCCGTTCCAGCAGATGCTCGGCCTCTCGACGGTCACGGTGACGACCGCGTCGGCCGCAGGCCCCGTCGAGATCGAGGGCCTGGACCACGAGGTCGCGCAGCAGCTCGTGGTGGAGCTGACGAATACCACGCAGGCGACGCCGGGTGATGCCACGTGAGCACCCCCGCCGACCTGCCCGCGGCGCCGGAGTTCACCGAACCACTGGCGGAGTGGCACCGCCTGCACGTGCGCATGCTGATCGTGCGGCCGCTCAACGAGAGCATCGCGATGCTGGTGCCCATCCTCGTCCTGCTGTTCACCGGCAACGGCGAGAAGTGGCGTCTCATCGCCAGCGGTGCCACGGTCGCGGCGATCCTCGCGTTCAGCTACCTCATCTGGCGCACCACGAAGTACCGCATCACCGACGACCAGGTCGAGCTGCACACGGGTTTGCTGACCCGCAAGCAGCTCGCGGTGCCACGCGATCGCATCAGGACGGTCGACCTCACCTCGAAGCCCGGTCACCGCGTCTTCGGACTCTCCGCCGTGCGGATCGGCACCGGCCAGCAGGACGTCCCCGGCACGGACGGCCTCACGCTCGACGCGGTGACGCAGGAGGAGGCCGAACGGCTGCGGGTGTTGTTGCTGCAGAAGGGAGTCGCGCCGAAGACCGCCTCCGCTGACGAGCCGCACGCGGAACCGGTGCTGCCGGAGTCAGAGGTCATCTCGAGGCTGGACCTGAAGTGGCTGAAGTTCGCGCCGCTCTCGCTCTCGGGCCTGGTCGCGATCGGTGCCGTGTTCGGCGTGCTGTCCAACTACGCCGACGACCTCGGCCTGCACCCGGTGCAGGACCTGTGGGAGTGGCTGTTCGAGCACCCGAGCTTCACGCTGTTCGGCGCGTTCCTGGTGGCGTTGGTCGTGGCCGGCCTCGTGCTGTCGGTGCCGCTCTACATCCTCCAGTTCTGGAACTACCAGCTGACGCGCGAGCCCGACGGAACCCTGCGCGTGCAACGGGGTCTGCTCACCACCCGCTCTGTTTCGGTGGAGGAGCAACGGTTGCGCGGCGTCGACATCCAGGAACCGCTGCTGGTCCGTCTGGGCAAGGGCGCGAAAGCCGCCGCGGTGACGACCGGCCTGGGGTCGAAGGGCGAGAGCAACCTGCTGCTGCCGCCGGCGCCGCTGTCCGTGGCGCACCAGGTCTCGCGCGACGTGCTGAAGGTCGACGACGACCCGACGACGCGCAGGCTGCGCAAGCACCCGTTCGCCGCCCTGCGCCGCAGCCTGTTCCGGCACGTGGTGCCGTGGGTCGTGATCGCAGTCGGCCTCGCGATCTGGGCACCGTCGTGGGCGTGGCCGATCCCCGTCGCGATCATCCCGTTCGCCGCGCTGGTCGGCTGGGACAACTACCGCTCGCTCGGCAACGCCCTCGACGAGCGTTATCTGGTGACGCGCAACAACTCCCTGGTCCGCAGCACCGTGGCGTTGCAGCGCACCGGCATCATCGGCTGGCGCATCCAGCGGTCGTTCTTCCAGCGCCGCAGCGGTTTGATGACGATCGGCGCGACCACCGCGGCGGGTGCGGGCGTCTACCACGTGACGGACGTCGGCGAGTCCGACGGTCTGGCGCTGGCCGACGAGGCGGTGCCGGATCTGTTGCGCCCGTTCCTGGTCGGTGAGTCCACTGCGGAAGGTCAAGCCGAGCGGAACGTCTGACGGTAGGCGGACGGCGACACCCCGATCGACGCCGCCAGCTGCTGCCGCAACGCCGCGCCCGTCCCGAAGCCCGCGTGCCTGGCGACCTGGTCGATCGGCAGGTCCGTGGACTCAAGCAGGTGCCGGGCGCGGTCGACGCGCTGCTGGGTCAGCCATTGGCCAGGTGACATGCCGGTCTCGGCGCGGAACCGGCGGGTGAAGGTGCGCACGCTCATCCGCACCTGTGCGGCCATCGCAGCGAGGTCGAGGGGTTCTTGGAGGCGTTCCAAGGCCCATTCACGGGCGAGCGCGGTGGAGGTGTCCGGGTAGCTGGGCACCGGGCGGTCGACGAACTGGGACTGGCCGCCCTGCCGCCACGCCGGGACGACGCAGTAGCGGGCGATCCAGTTCGCCACCTCGCTGCCGTGGTCGGACCTGATGACGTGCAGGCACAGGTCGATGCCCGCGGCGACGCCCGCCGAGGTGAGAATGTCGCCATCGTCGATGAACAGCACGTCCGGGTTGAGCCGCACCTTCGGATACAGCGCGCGGAACTGGTCTGTGGTGCCCCAGTGCGTGGTCGCGGGCCTGCCGTCGAGCAGCCCGGCGGCGGCGAGCACGAACGCGCCGGTGCAGATCGACATGATCCGCGGCGCGTTCGTCGTCGTGAGCGCCTCCGCGACGGCGGGTTCGAGCCTGCCTTCCCGCGCAGGCGGGTAGTGGGTACCCGGCACGAGCACCGTGTCCGCGTCTTTCAGCACCTCCAGGCCGTGCTCGGGCGCGATGGTGAAGCCGCCGGTGGTGGGGATCGGGCGGCGGTCCGGCGAACAGACGACGACCTCGTACCTGTCCGCGAGCCGGGCGAACATGTGCGTGGCGCTGCCGATGTCGAACGCGACGGACTGTTCGAGCGCGAGAACGGCGATCCGGTGCATGGCCGGATTCTTTCACATGTTGGCTGTCCGGCCACTGGTTGGCGGGTCCACCGTCACCGAACCTTGTCGCTGTGAGACTGCATTGGGCCTGGGTTGTCGCTGGTGTGTCCTTCATCGCCCTGGTGGGCGCCGCGTCGTTCCGCGCGGCACCCGGCGCGTTGATCGAGCCGTTGCGCGCCGAGTTCGGCTGGACGACCGGCACGATCTCGCTCGCCATCTCGATCAACCTGCTGCTGTACGGGTTGACCGCGCCGTTCGCGGCCGCGCTGATGGACAGGTTCGGCGTGCGTGTCGTGGTGACCTACGCGTTGACCATGGTCGCGATCGGCAGCGGACTGACGGTGTTCATGACCGCGTCCTGGCAGCTGGTCCTGTTCTGGGGTGTCGTCGTCGGGCTGGGCACCGGCTCGATGGCGCTGGCGTTCGTCGCGACGATCACCGGACGGTGGTTCGTGCGGCACCGCGGCCTGGTCACGGGCGTGCTGACCGCAGGTGGCGCGGCCGGACAGCTGGTGTTCCTGCCGCTGGTG
>NZ_VSRL01000203.1 GCF_012184385.1 Lentzea indica | reverse complement strand
GGCACGGGTGCCGGCCGGGCGCGCCGCACCAGCAGCTGCCGCAGGTGTCTCGCGTGACGGCGGCTGACCGGCAGCACGGCGCCGCCGATCGTGACGCTCAGATGCCCGTCTTCGAGCCGCAGCTCGTCGATGTGCCCCAGCGACACCAGGTGGCTGCGGTGGATGCGGACGAATCCCGCGCTGCGCCAGCGTTCTTCGAGCCCGTTCAACGCCGCGCGCACGAGACCGCTGCCGGTCGCGGTGTGCAGGCGGGCGTAGTCGCCGTGCGCCTCCACGTACCGGATGTCGGCGAGGCGGATGAAACGGGTGACGCCACCGAGCTCGACGGGGATGACCTCGTCACCCATCTCCGGCGGCGTCGCGTTCGCGGACTGCGCGGGAGCAGGGGCGGTGGGTTCGGCGGCCGTCTTGGAGTCCCAGACCTCGTGAACGATGCGGTGCACGGACTCGGCGAGCCGTTCCTGGCGCACCGGCTTGAGCAGGTAGTCGAGCGCCTTGAGCTCGAACGCCTCCACCGCGGGCTGCTGGTGCGCCGTCACGAACACCACGGGCGGCGGCTGCGCGAACCGCGACAGCACGCGGGCGAGGTCGAGACCGTCGAGCCCCGGCATGCGGATGTCGAGGAACACCGCGTCCAGCGGCTGCCCGGCGTCCATCGCGCGGTGCAGCACCCGAAGCGCCTTCGTGGCGTCGGTGACCGCTTCCACGTGAGCGATGCGCGGATCGGAGCGCAACAGGTACACGAGGTCTTCCAGCGCGGGTGCCTCGTCGTCGACGGCGAGCACCCGGAGGGATCGCTCGAGGCTGCCACGTCGATCCGGCCCCTCGCAGACGGGGCAGGGCAGACCTGAGGTCATTCGAGATCGAGTCCAAACTGTGTACGGCCGATCCTCACGTGGCGGCGATTAGACCACGCTCGGTCATCGCGCGCCTGGTGAGCCGAGGGGCGTCGGATACGCGATCATGCCCCCTCACGGAGGGTGACCCGCCGCGGGGGTCCGGCCGCGCAACGTGCGCATGCGTCATCCCCCTCCCGCCCGGAAGCCTGGTCCGGCGCATCATCCGTCAGGGGGAGGACGTGCGGAAACCCTCCGATCGGGTGCGTCTCGGATGCGAGACGGAATCCGCTATCACGCAGCGTGCAGTTGCCTGGTCAGGCACCTCGTTGTCGTTTTTGTCAGCCTTGTGCCGTCTGCCGGGCCGGAGCGTCAGGTCTGACGGACCGCCCTGGGCTGGGCCGCCAAAGCGTCACCGAGCGTGATCTCCAGCTCGATGAACGACTCCTCCGCGCGGCGGGCGGCGACGCTCACCGACGCGGCCGCGGCGGGGCCGATGAGTCTGCGGGTGGGCGCGCGCAGCGCCTGGATCGCCTCGGACCACTGGTTCGAGAGCTTGGCGAGACCGCTCAGCGTGTCGACGAGGTCGTCGGTGTTGTCCGGCGGCGACGCGATGATCTCCGCCAGCCGGTCGCGCAGCGCGTCCAGTGCCGGGTCCACTTCTATCCTCCCGTCGTGCTGCGCGAGAGGACGAGTTCGGAAATTTCCCCCGCTGAGCAACACCATATCTCGGCCGCTGTGGTCCAGCGCAATGATGTTCCCCCACCGGGACCACCCGGTCAATCGCACCTCCATTCCGTCTCAACAGGCGCTCGTCTCAACTGGTGCGTTCTTATGGCGGGCGGCTGAAATGAACGGGTTTCGACGTTTAGTCGGTGTTTCCCGACGCGCTGTCGGTTCTACGTGCCTGGTAGGCCAGGTGGCGCCGGGGGTGTTGGGCCGAATCGGTGTGTCCTGCGCCGCATCAATCACCGCTTTGCGTTCCCGGTCGGGGACTTCTCGACAGATGTATTAACTCTTTTGCTGCAGTGAGATGCCGCTGATGTGGGCGATCGTGTGCGGAGTTCAGTCGTTCGGGTTCATACAGGATTATCGAACGGTTCTCCGGCAGTCCCGCCGTTGTCTCAACGCGGATGGCGGAGCAGTAGGACGCCGCGCAGCCCGATCCGTGCGGAGCCGTCCGCGTCCATCAGGAGGACATCGCACTCGGCCCGCCCGTCCCGCACCCGTCCGGCGGAGATGGCGACCTTTCCGGGAGTGGACAGAAGTCCGGTGCGGTGCACGCGGACCTCACGCACGTTCTTCGCCGTCGCGGTGCCGCCGAACTCGTCGTGCGCCCAGTCCGCGGCTTCGCGGAAGCATTCGTCGAGCGCGTGGGGACCACGGACAGTGACGATCTTCGGTGCTGCGGGCTCGTGCGGCGCACTCGGCTCGGCGATTCTGGCACGTCCGTGCAGGACATTCGAGACCAGTGCGAGCAGTTTTCCCTGACCACGCACGGTGATCGGGCCGGTTCCGGTGCCGGGATCGCGCAGCAGGGAGACGTCGCGCAACGTCGTCGCGCCCGAGGCGGCGACGAAGCATTCGATCATCCACGCCAGTGGGCTGCGCGACTCGGCGGTCGTGACTTCGACGCTGAAGTCGCGAGGCGCCGGTACCGGTTCGCGGAGGTGTTCGCCTTCGAGTGCCGCTTGCAACTCGCCGAGGGTGCGGAACCCGCAGGCCTCGGTGACGGTGATCGCCGGCAGGCCGGGCAGCCGGGTGCGCAACGCGATGAGCAGTTCGACGCGGGCGAGCGAGCCGAGGTGCAGATCCGCTGTCAGTTCGAGTTCGGGTGTGAGAGTCGCGGCCGGACGTCCTGTTCGCGCGGACAGGAGTGACAGCAGCACGTGCGCGGGCGAAGAAAGGGAGGACATCTCATTCCGGGGTCGCTTCACGTCTCATTTGGAAACCGGTGACAACGGCTGACCTAGCAGGTGCATTCGTGGGCAAATGACCTGTTTGCGCAGGTCAACAGTCCTGAGTGTGCTTGACCGTGGAGTAAACAGGGAATCTCAAAGCCCGGTTCGAGTCAAGTGGCTTGTCTTGTTGTGACAACAATGTGTCAGTTGGTGTCGGCTATTCGGGTAACGGAGGGTTCCGCAGCCGACGTGGGAGGGATACCGTCCATCGCGATGAAAACGAGCGCCTCTCCCGACACCGTCGTTTCCGCATTTCAGGCATTGCGGAAACGCTCTCCCGAACGGCTTCTGTTCACGTTCGTCGACGAACACGGCCGCGACGAGGAGACGGTCACCGTCTCGGCTTTGGGCGAAGCCGCGACGGCTGTGGGGAGCGCGCTGCGCGGCTGGGGCTTCCGTCCTGGCGACCGGGCGCTGCTGGTCTACCCTCCCGGCCCGGACTTCCTGCGCGCGCTCGTCGGTTGCCTGACCGCCGGTGTCGTCCCGGTGCCGGTGTATCCGCCGAACCCGATGCGGCTGGGCCACGACATGGCCGGGTTCCGGTCCATCGTGGACAGTTGTGCGCCTCGTGCGGTGCTGACCAACGGTGCCTACGAACGCGCCCGCACCGTCGGCGCGGTCACCGGCTTCTTCGACCGCGCCAAGCCGGAGTGGCCCCGCCTGCGCTGGCATCGCACGGACCGGGTGCGGCCCGGTTCGTCCTTCGACTGGCACGCGCCCGTCTCCGTCGACGAACCGGCCTTGCTGCAGTACACGTCCGGCTCGACCGCGTCACCCAAGGGCGTCGTGATCACGCATGGCAACCTGGCCTGCGAGATCAGCGCGAACGCCCTGGACCTGGGCCTCGGTGACGACACGGTCGGCGTGTTCTGGCTGCCGCAGTACCACGACCTGGGCCTGATCAGCGTCATCCTGAGCACGCTGACCGGGAACTCGCACAGCTACCTGATGTCGCCGCTGTCGTTCCTGCACCGCCCGGCCCTGTGGTTCGACGTGATGTCCCGCGTCCGCGCCACCCACACCGCCGCACCGAACTTCGCCTTCGACCTGGCCGTCCGCAAGACCACGGCCGAACAACGCGCCGCGTGGGACCTGAGCGCCCTGCGCGTGGTGATGTCCGCGGCCGAACCGGTCCGCGCGTCCACAGTGGACGCCTTCTGCACCGCCTTCGCGTCGGCCGGCCTGCGCCGATCCTCGTTCTACCCGGCCTACGGTCTCGCCGAGCACACGGTCAGCGTGTCGATGGGCGGCAAGGCGGTGCTGCGTTTGGACCGCGCCGCGCTGCAACGCGGCGAGGTGCTCGCGTCGCCGGACGGCCTGCCCGTCATGGGCTGCGGCCGCGTCACCAAGCCCTCGGCTCACGTGCTGATCGTCGACCCTGAGACCTGCCTGCCGTGTGCGGGCGACCGCGTCGGCGAGATCTGGGTGACCTCGGGGACGAAGGCCGCCGGCTACTTCGGCATGGAGAGCGAGAGCCGGCGGGTGTTCGAGGCCCAGGTCCCCGGCGACGAGCGGTTCTACCTGCGCACCGGTGACCTCGGGTTCTTCCACGAGAGCGAGCTGTTCATCACCGGACGGCTCAAGGACGTGATCATCATCAACGGCCGCAACCACTACCCGCAGGACATCGAGGACTCCGTGCGGGACTGCCACACCGGTGTGCGGCCGGGTGGTGTCGTCGCGTTCGGGGTGCCGCGTGAGGAGGGCGAACGGCTCGTGCTGTTCGTGGAGACCCGTTCCAAGGCGCCGGACGCGGAGTGCGCGGAGATCGCGGAGGCCGCGCGGCGACGGGTGTTCGAGACGCACGGGCTGGCGGTCGACGAGGTGGTGGTGCGGCCGCAGGGGCTGGTGCTGAAGACGACCAGTGGGAAGGTGCGGCGGCGGGCATGCCGTCAGGCGTTCCTCGAAGGCCGTGTGTGATGGGCGCGCGTGATGGGCGTGCACCACACACACGACTCCTGCCGGGTTCCCCCAATTTCAAGAGTAGCGAGCGGGTCTGACATGAAGACCGTGGTGATCGTCGGCGCGGGTGTCAGTGGTCTCACGACGGCCCGCGCGTTGCGCCAGGCCGGTCACCGGGCGATCGTCCTCGAACGGGGTGCGGACGTCGGTGGCAAGTGCGCGTCGGTCGACATCGGCGGTCACGCGTTCGATCTCGGCGGTCACGTCTGCACGACGCAGTACCGGCGGCTGGCCGCATTGGTCACCGAGCTCGGCCTCGAAACCGAGCCGACGACACCGCATCGGGTGTTCGACGCGGCGAACGGCGAGTCGCGGCCGCAGAGTTCGGCGTTCTTCACCTACGAGAACTTCCAGCGGTACACGGCGATTCGCGAGGCGGAGTTCCCGCGCCTCGGTGATCCCGGCCTGGCGCACTCGGCCAAGGCGCTCAGCATCCCGGCGAGCCAGTGGCTGCGCGAGCAAGGGCTGGAGGCGATGGCCGAGTCGTTCGGCACCGGGTACACGGCGGCGGGCTACGGGCGGCTCGATGAGGTTCCCGCGCTGTACTTCCTGAAGTACGCGGAGATGACGGGACTTCTGTCGAGCACCCGCGACCTGCTCGGGCACGTGGGCAGCTTCACGATCAAGGGCGGCTTCGGCTCGCTCTGGCAGCGCGTCGCGCAGGACCTCGACGTGCGGCTGAACGTCGAGATCGAGCAGATCGTGCGCAACGCCGACGGGGTGCGGGTCAAGGCGGGGGAGTGGATCGAGGCGGACGCCATCGTGCTGACCGTGCCGATCGACCAGGTTCCGGCACTCGACGCGACGCCGGAGGAACGCGGCATCGCCGCACGGGTGCGGTACCTCGACTACTCGACGATGGTGTGCGCGGCCGAAGGGCTGCCGCGCGAGGCGTTCTCGCTCGTCGCGCAACCGAGGAACGTCGTGTCGTTCCACCACCGCTACGAGGACAGCGATGTCTACACCTGCTACGCGTACGGGGCCGATGCGTTCGATGAAGATGTCACGGTGTTGGGTGGCCTGCTTCGCAAGCCGTACCTGCGGAAGGACTGGAAGTTCCTGCCGCACTTCGGGTCCGACGATCTGGCCACCGGCGTCCTCGACCGCGTCGAGGCCTTGCAGGGCGAGCTGAACACGTTCCACGTCGGCAGCCTCCCGGCGTTCGAACTGGTCGAGTGCGCGATCGTGTACGCCGAAGACCTTGTGGCAGAACACTTCGGTGCCGCGACGGGCAGCCGCGCCGTCACGACGACGCAGACGATCCGCGAGTGGCTGGTCAAGCACATCGCGGCCGAGCTGCACGTGCCCGAGTTCGCGGTCTCGCCGTCGGCGCCGCTCACCTCGCTCGGCCTGGAGTCGCTGTCGGTGGCGACACTGCAGAGCGAACTCTCCGACTGGCTCGGGTTCCGGGTGCCGCACACGTTGTTCCTCGAACTGCCCACTGTGGACGCCGTCGCGGAAAACCTTGCGCGCCAGGACGTTCCGCAGTCGAGCAGCTCGCTGGCCCTCGCGCTGACCACGCCGAGGCCGTTCTTCTGCATCGGCGGCGCGGTCGGAGCGGCGTACTACCTGCTTCCGCTGGCCCGCGCGGTCGGGCAGGGCCAGCCGTTCTACGGCCTGCAGGGACCGGGTTTCGACGGCACCGAGGAACCCGTGGACGACATCCCGGAGCTCGCCGCCCGGTACGTCGCGGAGATCAAGCAGGTCCAGCCGTACGGGCCGTACCTCGTCGGCGGCCACTCGTTCGGCGGGATCGTGGCCTACGAGGTCGGCAGGCAGCTGCGGCGGCGCGGCGACGAGGTCGCGCGCGTGATCATGATCGACGCGTACCCCGCGGTGCCGGGACAGCAGGAGCCGCCGTGGGACGAGCGCGCGGTGATCGAGGAACTGTGGACGATCCGGCAGCACTCGTTCCAGGACAACGGCGCACCCCGCCGCCGCGTCGACCAGTCGCTGACGCCCGCCGAGCAACGCGAGCAACTCGGCCGGTTCCTCGGCGCGTCCGGCGCCCGGCCCGTCGAGGAGCACATCGCCACGATCATGGGCGTCTACCAGGCCCAGGTGGAGGCGCTCGTGCGGTACGAGCCGCCCGCGTCTGACCTCGACGTCACGCTGATCAAGGCCACCGGCGGCTTCCCCGAGGTGCTCAAGGACGACAGGCACGTCGAGCTGTTCTCCGACTCGCCCGCGAACGGCTGGGAACGCGTCCCGATGGGCTCGCTGGAGGTAGTCAGCGTCCCCGGTGACCACTTCACGATGCTGGTCCCACCCGCGCTCACGACGCTGGCCAACGCCGTTCGCACCGCCATCGCCCAGGTGCCGCCGCCTCCACCGCCACCGGCGGCGCACGTCGAGTCGTCCATCCACATCAACCCGATGCACCCGGACTTCCTCGCCGACCCGTACCCGTTCTACGCGCTGCTGCGGGACCTCGCGCCGGTCCACTACGACGACGCGCTGGACGGCTGGGTGCTGACGAGCACGCGGACGTCACCGACGTGCTGCGCCGCACGACGGTGATCCGCCCGTCCACCGCGACCCTGATGGCCAGGCTCCCCGGCGACGTCCTCGCGGAGATGAACCCGTTCGTCCGGCGCCTGGACTCGTCGCTGCCGTTCAGCAACCGCCCCAGCCACACCCGGCTGCGCAAGCTGATGAACCGCAGCTTCACCCCGCGTGCGATGGAGCACCGCCGAGCGATCGTGGAGGCGACCTGCCGCTCGTTGCTCGACGACTTCACCGGCGGCGACTTCCTCGCCGAGGTCGCCTACCCGTTCCCGGCGCGCGTCGTGATGGATCTCGTCGGCGTGCCACGAGAAGACCAGCGGCAGCTCACGCGGTGGGGCACCGAGGTCATGAAAACGCTGGGGGAGGGGCAATACGGCACGGACCCGATCGCCGTCGCGCACGCCTCCTCCGCGGCGATGGACTCGCTCATGGACTACCTGCGCGACCTGGTGGCCGAGCGCCGGCGACGTCCGTGCGACGACCTGATCTCCGAACAGCTGAGGGCGTCCGACGCCGATCTGTTCGGCGAGCGCGGCGAATGGGACGGCGACGACGAGCTGATCGTCAACGTCATCTCGCTGATCAACGCCGGCCTGGAGACGACGGCGAACTACCTCGGCAACGGCGTGCTCGCCTTGCTGCGCAACCCTTCTCAGCTCGCCCTGCTGCGCACCGAGCCCATCGCGGCGACCGCGGCGGAGGAGCTGCTGCGGTACGACTCGCCCGCGCCGATCATCACCCCGCAGCTCGCGAGCGAGGACCTGGAGATCGGCGGCCAGCGGATCAGGGCCGGCGAACTGCTGTTCCCCGTGCTCGGCGCGGCCAACCGCGACCCGGCCAGGTACACCGATCCCGAGACGCTGGACCTCACGCGGGAGTCGGCGGTCACGCACCTGACGTTCGGAGCGGGCATCCACTACTGCATCGGCGCGTTCCTCGGCCGGTTGGAAGGCCAGGTGCTGTTCCCGATGCTGGCGCGGCGATTCCCGGGGCTGCGGCTCGATCCGGACGCCGGGGAGCCGGTGTTCCGGCCCGACCCGGCGTTGCGCGGCCTCAAGTCACTGCACCTGCTCGTCGACTGAGGAGGTCCGAAATACCGGACGGCGGGCCCTGGACGCGCAAGGATGGCCGGCATGACATTGCCCGCCTTCCCCGAAGAGTCCATCCAGCGCGTGCTCTGCGTCGTCGCGCACCCCGACGACATGGAGTACGGCACGTCCGCAGCCGTCGCCCGCTGGACCGCGCGCGGCATCGAGGTCGGTTATCTCCTGCTCACCCGCGGTGAGGCGGGCATGCCGAACCCTCCAGAGGAGACGGCTCGCCTGCGCGTGGCCGAGCAGCAGGCCGCCTGCGCCGTCGTCGGCGTCAAGCACCTGACGGTCCTCGAACATCCGGACGGCGTGCTCGTCTACGGCCTCGACCTGCGCAGGGACATCTGCCGGGAGATCCGCAGGTTCAAGCCCGACGTCGTGCTCGGCACCGGGTACGAGATCGAGACGCCCTTCGGCTTCGACCAGGCCGATCACCGGGCGGCCGGGCTCGCGACGCTCGACGCGGTGCGCGACGCGGGCAACCGCTGGGTCTTCCCCGAGCAGATCGACGACGAGGACCTCGAACCGCACTCCGCGCGCTGGTACATCGTCCCGGGGCTTCCCGGCTCCGGCGCGACCCACGGCGTCGACATCACGGGTGAGCCGCTGCGCCGCGGAGTTGCCTCGCTCGAAGCGCACGCCGCGTATCTGGCCGCGCTTCCTGGCCACCCCGCCCCCGCGGACTTCATCCCGAAGTTCACCGCGATGAGCGGCGAGGCCATGGGCGTCGAGCACGCCGTCCTGCTCCGCGCCCACGACCTGCAGGCACCGCCGGAGTTCTGACCCGCGCCTACAGGCGGCCGACGTCGGTGATGACCACGACGGCCTCGCCGACCTCGTCGGACGCCGCCAGGTCGATCTCCGCGTTGAAGCCCCAGTCCTTGTCACCGGCGGGGTCCTCGAAGATCTGCCGGCACACCCAGCGCTCGCGCTCGACGTTGATGATCAGGAACGCCGGGCCGCGCGCGTTCGGGCCTGCGCCGATGTCCGAGTGCTCCTCGAAGTACGGCTCCAGGGCGTCCATCCACTCCTTGGCCGTCCAGCCGGACTCGTGGTCCAGCTCGCCCAGCGAGTACCAGTCGCGCTTGGCGGCCAGCTCGACGCGGCGGAACAGCGCGTTGCGGACCAGCACGCGGAACGCGCGGACGTTGCGGGTGACCGCGGGCGGCAGGTCGACGCGGACCTCTTCGACAGGGGCGTCCGGGTTGGTGAGCTTCTCCCACTCGTCGATCAGCGACGAGTCGACCTGGCGGACCAGCTCGCCCAGCCACGAGGTCAGGTCGTTGAGCTCCTCGGTCTTCGCCTCCTCCGGCACCGTCTGCGACAGCGCCTTGTAGGCGTCGGCCAGGTACCGCAGCACCAGGCCCTCGGAGCGCGCCAGGCCGTAGAACGACACGTACTCCGTGAACGTCATCGCGCGCTCGTACATGTCGCGCACGACGGACTTGGGGGAGAGGTTGTAGTCGCCGACCCACGGGTGGCCGCGGCGGTAGGTCAGGAACGCCGCCTCCAGCAGCTCGGCGAGCGGCTTCGGGTACGTGACCTCCTCCAGCAGCTCCATCCGCTGGTCGTACTCGATGCCCTCGGCCTTCATCGCGCCGATCGCCTCGCCGCGCGCCTTGTGCTCCTGCGCGCCCAGGATCTGCCTCGGGTCGTCCAGAATGGACTCGATCACCGACAGCACGTCCAGCTCGTAGCCCGGCGCCTCGCGGTCCAGGAGCTCGATCGCGGCCAGGGCGAACGGCGACAGCGGCTGGTTCAGCGCGAAGTTGAACTGCAGGTCGACGGTGAGCCGGAAGTCGTCACCGTCGCGTTCCACCACACCGGCCGCCACCAGGGCCCGGTACATGGCCAGAGCGCGCCGGATGTGCTTGAGCTGCTTCGGACGGTCCTCGTGGTTGTCCTCCAGCAGGTGCCGCATCGCCGCGAACGCTCCGCCGGCGGGACGGCCGATCACGTTGAGCAGCATGGCGTGCGAGACCTGGAAGCTGGACGTCAGCGGCTCGGGTTCGGCGCCGACGAGCCGGTCGAACGTCGACTCGCTCCAGGAGACGAACCCGTCAGGAGCCTTCTTGCGCACGACCTTGCGGCGCTTCTTCGGGTCGTCGCCCGCCTTGGCGAGCGCCTTGATGTTCTCGACCTCGTGCTCGGGCGCCTGCACGACGACGGTGCCCACCGTGTCGTAGCCCGCGCGGCCCGCCCGTCCCGCGATCTGGTGGAACTCGCGGGCCTTCAGGATGCGCGTGCGGGTGCCGTCGTACTTCGAGAGCGCGGTGAACACGACGGTGCGGATCGGCACGTTGATGCCGACGCCGAGCGTGTCCGTGCCGCAGATGACCTTGAGCAGACCGGCCTGGGCCAGCTGCTCGACCAGGCGGCGGTACTTGGGCAGCATGCCGGCGTGGTGCACGCCGATGCCGTGCCGAACGAGCCGCGACAGCGTCTTGCCGAACCCGGAGGAGAAGCGGAAGTTGCCGATCAACGTGGCGATCGCTTCCTTCTCCGGCTTCGTCGCGACGTTGACGCTCATCAGCGACTGCGCGCGCTCCAGCGCGGCGGCCTGGGTGAAGTGCACGACGTAGATCGGCGCCTCACGGCCGTGCAACAGGTCTTCGATCGTCTCGTGCAACGGCGTGGAGACGTACTGGAAGTTCAACGGCACCGGGCGCTGGGCCGAGCGGACCACCGCCGTCGGGCGGCCGGTGCGCCGGGCCAGGTCCTTCTCGAAGAACGTGACGTCGCCGAGCGTCGCCGACATCAGCAGGAACTGCGCCTGCGGCAGCTCGATCAGCGGCACCTGCCACGCCCAGCCGCGGTCGGGCTCGCTGTAGAAGTGGAACTCGTCCATCACGACCTGGCCGACGTCGGCCGTGACACCGTCGCGCAACGCGATGTTCGCGAGGATCTCCGCGGTGCAGCAGATGATGGGCGCCTGGTCGTTGACGCTGGCGTCGCCGGTCATCATGCCGACGTTCTCCGGACCGAACACCTCGCACAGCGCGAAGAACTTCTCCGAGACCAGCGCCTTGATCGGCGCGGTGTAGAAGCTGCGCTGGTTGGCCGCCATGGCCACGAGGTGGGCGCCGATGGCCACCAGGCTCTTGCCGGACCCCGTCGGCGTGCTGAGGATGACGTTGGCCCCGGAAACGAGTTCGATGACCGCCTCCTCCTGCGCCGGGTACAGCGCGAGGCCGCGTTCGGCGGCCCAGTGGGAGAAGGTGTCGAACAGTTCGTCTTCGTCGGCGATCGAGGTGAGCCGGTCCGTGAGTGCAGTCATCGCAGGTGAACTATAGGTGGTACGCGTATTCGGTGAACTCCCAGTCGGTCACGAACCGCTGGAAGCGGGCCACCTCCTCCCACTTGAAGTCCACATAGGACCGTACGAAGTCCTTGCCCAGCACCTCGACCATCGCCGTGTCCTCCTCCAGATAGGCGAGTGCGTCGGGGAGCGTGGCCGGCAGCGTCGGAGCCTTCGACGGGTCGTACCCGTAACCGGCTGACGGCCGCGGCGGCTCGATCCTGTCGCGAATGCCCAGGTAGGTGGCCCCGATGAGGCCGGCGATGCCGAGGTAGGGGTTGGCGCTCGCGTCACCGAGCCGCAGCTCGAGACGGGTGGTCTCGCCGCGTTCGGCCGGCACCCGGAGCATCGCGCTGCGGTTGTCGAGGCCCCAGTCGATCAGCCACGGCGCGAGCGAGTCCGGGCCGAACCGCTTGTACGAGTTGACCGTCGGGTTGAGCAGCGCGGCCAGCGCCGGGGCGTGCTTGAGGATGCCGCCGATCGCCCAGCGGGCCTCGTCCGACAGGCCGTGCGAGGTGCCCGCCGCCTGGAACGCGTTGCGGCCGTCCTTCTCGTGGCACGACAGGTGCAGGTGGAAGCCGCTGCCACCGCCGTCGTTGAACGGCTTGGCCATGAACGTCGCCAGCCTGCCCTCGCGTCTTGCCAGCTCCTTGACGCTCGTCTTGAACCGGAACGCGCGATCGGCGGCATCCATGGCGGGCGAATGGACGAGGTTGATTTCGAACTGCCCGCCCGCGTACTCGTGGTTGCCGCCCGTCGTCTGCAGGCCCGCCGAGCTGAGAGTGCGGAGAGTTCTCAACAGATGACCGTCCGAATCGCCTCGGCGTCCGGTCGCATACACGTTGCCCGGCTCGTCGCAGTAGGGACGCCACCCGTTCGGGCGATCTTCGTCCGGCTCGCAGAGAAAATATTCCAACTCGGGACCGACCACCGGCGACAGGCCCGTCGCCGAGAATATTTCCAGGGCCCTGCGCAGCACCTGCCGCGGCGATTCGTCGACAGGTCTTTCGTCAGCGGGGCTCACCGCGTCGCCGATGCACCACGCCACCCCCGGCTCCCAGGGAATCGGGAGGAGGGTGTCGAGGTCGGGGACCACGATCACGTCGGGCAGCCCGGCGTCGAGCACACCCCCGTTCTCGGTGGTCTTGCCGCCGGGCGTGGTGCTGTAGACGGCCCGGCAGAACGACAGCCCTCGTTGCGTAACCGCAGGTAGATGCTCCACGAGGATGTCACGGCCCCGGTCGGTGCCCAGCAGGTCCGGGAAGACGACGCGCACCACGTCGATCCCGTCCTCGCCGAGTCTCGACGCGAGTTCCCGTGTCACCTGTTCACCGACCACGTCGAACTACCTTTCCGGCACAGTGTGTCGCTGGCGCGGAGGAGATAACGTTGAGGGACAAACGCTATCGATCCGTCCGTGGAGCAAAGACCGCGATCGGTCTCAGTGGTGCTCCACACTCATCGTCCACCACGAGGCAACAGTCCGTAACTGGACGGGTGACGACCGTCACGAGATCATGCACGATGTGGGATCGTGATCAAAGTGGTTGTGTACCGACTCGCACCACATCACAGACATAGTTCGGAACCGCAAGTATTGTGCCGGGAACACCTGAGCTCGAGCACGGGAGACTTTGAGTTGTCTGGTCACCACACGATTGCCGAGACCGAGAAAGCCGTACAGGCGAAGCTCGGTGCGGTGCCGCTGCATCGCGAGCAGATGGCGGCGGTGTCGAACATCCACCGCGCCGCGACCGCGATTCGCCAGCACCTCGAGAACTCGGTGCTGCGCACCAGCGATCTGACCTGGACCGGCTTCGTCGTGCTCTGGGTCGTGTGGATCTGGGGCGAGATGGAGACGCGTTACGTGGCCGAGGAGGCCGGGATCTCCAAGGGCACCCTGACGGGCGTCGCCAAGACGCTGCAGTCACGGGGGCTTCTGGAGCGCCTCGGTCACCCGACCGACGGGCGCCTCGCGGTCCTTCGGCTCACCCCTGAGGGTGAAGAGCTGATGGCCGACCTCTTCCCCAAGTTCAACGAGGAAGAGGTCTTCGTCTCCGACCCGCTCGAGTCGTCGGAGGCTCAGTCGCTGGCCGAGATGCTGCGCCGCATGGTGACGCACCTCGATGCCAACGGCGAGCAGCGCCGGCTCGACCTGCGCGGGGACACGCCGCTGCCGCCGCGCCGTTCCGGGCGGCGGGCCAAGCACGGCTGACGCCTGTGTCGGGTGGGCGACTCACCGTGAATGGGTCGCCCATTTCGGCGTTGCCGGAGTCTGATATGCCAGAGGCGGCCTCGGAGAAGGTGTCGCCGTCGGGCTGGAACAGCCAGACCTCGTCGGGCCACCCCGTGCGCGCAGCGCAGCCGCATTCGCCGAGGAGGAGATCGAATCCTAGTGGGGGTAGTAGCGTTCTAACCCATCTGGATCACTCTGGATCCGGTGAGCGGCGGGTGGCGGTCAGGCCGGCGCAACACCAGCGGGCTCCGGGAACCGATCATCGTGCGGTGTGTCGAGAATGCCGAACTGCGGCGTTCAGCCTCCGAACTCGATGGAACCGTCCTTCCTGCCCAGTTGGAAGAGCGTGCGGCAGACGAGCACGGCGATGAGGATCCAGCCGGCGAACACGGCGATCTCGAGTGCGACCCCGGTGAGCACCTGCTGGGTGGGTGCCCGCCCAGCACGTCGCGGATGGCCCGGAGTCCGTGAGTCAGCGGAAGCACCTGGCTGATCACCTGGATCCAGTCTGGTCAGAATGCGACGGGGACCTGCACGCCTGTGATGATCATGAGGAGGATGCTGGCGAGCCTGCCCAGGAGGTTGCGTGCGGGCATGAACCGCAACGCGAGCAAGCCGACGGTGAGGCCGAAGGCGTAGGCGCTGACCGCGACGACGAGGAGTATCGGCAGCGCGAGCAGGACGGAGCCGATCGGGAGCCAGACGCCCAGCAGCGGGGCCAGCAACAGCAGGCAGATCGCGCTGCACGTGACTCCGCGCGTACTACTTGGAAAGCGCACAGGCTATGCAGAGCAGGGGAGCTGCTGTGGCGGCTGCTCGGAAACAGCAGGAGGACGACGTCAGGGCGCGCTGGGAGCAGGACCGGTTCGCGCTGGTCGACCCGAAGAAGACCCTCGGCAGGCTGGCCGCTCAGCTGGGTCTCTTCCGCAAGACAGGCGATCTGACCAATGCGCTGATTGCGCGTGCTGCGCAGGATCCGGAGGTACGGCCGCGAGGACTGAAGGAGTTCCCGTGCCGGCCATCCATCCCTGGCATCCGAACACCCCTGACAGCTTGCTGTAGTTCCACGGGTGCAGGGTGCAGGACGTGTAGAACGGCTTGTCGGTGTGGAAGACCGTTGAATCGGCAAGCCACTGCTCGACGCCGTAGACCCCGTTGTTGATGACGAAGATGATGGGGTCGAGCCCGAAGCGGGTCTGTGTCGAGAGGCATTGGGTGGTCATTTGGAAGCCGCCGTCACCGGAGAAGACCATAACCCTCTGGTCGCTCTTCTTCGCCAGGCAGATGCCCGTCGCGGCCGGCGCGATGTAACCTATCGATGAATAGGAGGACTGACCGACGAACCTTCCTGGGCTGGGCACGTCGAGCAACAGACTGCCGAAGTAGTTCATGCTGGGATCGCTGCCGATGATGGTCTTCTCGTCGACGTACCTTTGAATGAAGTCGTAGACCCCCTGGTAGGTGATCCCGTCGACCGGGCTCACGGTTGGTGTGCTGTGGGCCGGCTTCTCCGGAAGATTCCAGACCCTGGGTGTGAGCGGTTTTGCCAGTATTCCGCCGATCAGGTGCTCCAGCGCGACCTGTCCGCCGAAATAGGTGCCGAACTTGACGGCGTCCAACGACGCGAACGCCGTCTTGTCGAAGTCCGGTTCCCAGCCCAACGAGTTGATGTCGGTCAGCCACACGCCGAGGACGAGTATGAAATCTGACGCCCTGGCCAGATCCATTACCGGGGTCGACGACGCCTGGCCGTCGAGTGCGCCGACGAACAGCGGATGATCCTCGGGAAGAACGGCCTTGCTCATGAGTTCCGTGACGAACGGGACGTTCAGTCGCTGGATCAGCCTCAGGGTCTGCTGTTGCAGTCCGAGTCGATCGATCTCCACGCCGACCCAGATCATGGGGTTCTCGGCGTTTTCGAGTTCTGCGCAGATCTGGGCGACCAACTGTTCGAGACTGGTCTCGTCCGACAGGATCCTGGCGGGCTGCAGAACGCCCCTCGGCGGCTCGCACTCCAGGTCGATCATGTCTGGAGCAGCTCCACGTAGATCTGGCGACGTTCGCTTCAGGTCGAGCTGGTCGAGCAGCGCGGCGGAACGTTTGGTCTCGTTGACCTTGGTGTCGACCAGGACCTGGGCCAGTACCAGCGAGTCGGTGTGCGACATCGCCGCGAGCAGGTGCACTCCGCCGGAGCCGTCG
>NZ_VSRL01000202.1 GCF_012184385.1 Lentzea indica | reverse complement strand
CACGGCCTGGACCGTGGGCGCCAAGGAGAACACCGGCGACGGCCACCGCGCGGGCCAGCGGGTCGGCGCGGCGTTCGACCTGATGGACGACGCCTGGTGGGGCCCGGCGATCCCGGTACCCGGCTCACCGTACTTCTGCCTCGCCGAACGCACCTTGCCCGGCGGCCTGATGATCAACGCGGCCGGACAGCGGTTCGTCAACGAGGCCGCGCCGTACAGCGACGTCGTCCACGTCATGTACGACAAGAACCCGACTTCGCCGTGCATCCCGGCCTGGTTGGTCGTGGACCAGAACTACCGCAACAGGTACCTGTTCTCCGACGTCGCGCCCACGCTGCCGTTGCCGGACGCCTGGTACCAGGCCGGCGCGGCCGTGAAGAACTGGTCGCTGGACGGGCTGGCGTCCGCGATCGGAGTTCCCGGTGCCGCGCTGAAGGCGACCGTCAGCCGGTTCAACAACCAGGCCTTCACCGGCAGGGACACCGACTTCAAGCGCGGCGACAGCGCCTACGACCACTACTACACCGACCCGGCGGTCGTCCCGAACTCGTGCCTCGCACCGCTGTGGGCGCCACCGTTCTACGCGTTCAAGATCGTGCCGGGCGATCTCGGCACCAAGGGCGGCATGGTCACCGACGCTCGTGCCCGTGTCCTGCGGCCCGACGGCTCGGTGATTCCGGGGTTGTACGCCGCGGGCAACGTCAGCTCGGCCGTGATGGGACGCAGCTACGCCGGAGCGGGGTCGACGATCGGCCCTGCCATGACGTTCGGGTACATCGCGGCCAACGACATCTAGGACCTGCTACTCCCACACGGTGACCTGGCCGGTGATCGTCGTGCCGTCCATCGCGGCGACATCGACCAGGAAGATCCGGCCGGCGGGCGTCTTCCCGCACACCCGGCTGCCGACGATGAGGTTCTCCGCGTCCCTCGTCGCCCGCTTCCCGAGTTCGGCTGCGCACTCGGGCTGACCCGGCACGCCGTCGCCGAGCCACTCCGTCAGCCAATAGCCGTCGTCGCCGTGCAGGCGGTTCGGGGTGAGCGGCCAGACGTTCATGCCGGGTTTGTCCCGTGGTTCCGCGAGGTCCAGGTGGAAGCTGCCGAACTGCAGCGCGCCGCTGAACCGGACACCGGTTCCCGCCGGTGAAGGTGCTGTGGAGACCGTGGTCGTGGGTGCGGGCGTGCCTGCGATCGGGGTGCCGCTGACTGTGCGAGGAGCCTGCCCGACCGGCGCCGGACGGGCGGCGCCGGCTGCTGTCGAGGTGACCGGTGCACCGGCTGCGGAGGGACCTGACGACGTCGTCACGGTCTCCGCGGGTGTCGTTGCGCCGGCGGCCTCTGGCAGCTGCTTCCCCGGCTCGTCCTGCCCCATCAGTCTCACCAACACCAGCGCGGAGGCACTCACGACAGCTGTCGCCAACGCGACCAGGTACCGAAGACGCTTGCTCCGCCGGAGCTTGCGGGGCGTGCCCACGTTGATCTCGATCGACCCGGCCTGGAACGACGTGCCGCGGACATCGCCGTCGATCTCGTTGTCGGTCGACTGGTCGGAGTGTTTCAAGGCTGGCCCCTGCCCCCGGACTGCGGTTGGTTGATACGCAGATCGGTGGCCTGGGGCCAGGTGTTACGGGTACGAACGAATCGGGTTCTAGCGGCCCTTGAACTCCGGCTTGCGCTTCTCGGCGAACGCGCGAGGCCCTTCCTTCGCGTCCTCGCTGCGGAACACCTCCATGCCGAGCCGTGCGTCCACAGTGAACGCCTCGTTCTCGTGCATGGCCTCGGTTTCCCGCATCGTCCGCAGGATCGCCCGCACCGCCAGCGGTCCGTTGGCCGTGATCAGCGCGGCCAGCTCCATCGCCTTGTCCAGCGCCTGACCGTCCGGCACGACGTGGCCGATCAGCCCGATCTCCTTGGCCTCTGCGGCTTTGATGTGCCGCCCGGTCAGCAGCAGATCGGCCGCGACGGTGTACGGGATCTGGCGCGGCAGCCGCACCGCCGACCCGCCGAGCGGGAACAGGCCCCACCGCGCCTCGGAGACGCCGAACCGCGCGCTCTCACCGGCCACGCGGATGTCCGTTGCCTGAAGGATTTCCGTGCCTCCGGCGACCGCGGGTCCTTCCACCGCCGCGATGAGCGGTTTCGTCAATCGACGACCTTTCAGCAGCGGTTCGATGACCGAGAAGTCGAACTTTCCCGCCGATTCGCTGGGGTGGTTGGACGTCATGGCTTTCAGGTCGGCGCCGGCGCAGAACGACCCGCCGGCGCCGGTGAGGATGCAGACCCGCACGTCCGGATCGGTGTCGACGCGGTCCCACGCCTCGCGCATGATCGCCATCATCGGGCCCGACAGGGCGTTGCGGACCTCTGGGCGGTTCATCGTGACGACCAGAACGTTCCCGACCAAGTCCACCAACGCGTGTGGTTCCGTCGTGGTCGTCATTCGCGCGCCTCCTGGATCGAGTCTGACCGCACGGGGGATTGTCCAGAACAGTAACACGTTCTACTTTGCCTACCATGGCCCTCAACGTCGCAGACCTCGTTGAACACGCCGCTGACACCGTGCCCGACCGGACCGCCCTCGTGTGCGGCGACCGGCGGGTCACCTACGCCGAACTTGAGGCGCGAGCCAACAAACTGGCTCATCACCTGGCAAAGAACGGCGTGACACAGGGTGCGCACGTCGGGCTCTACGCGCGCAACTCCATCGAGCTCGTCGAGGCCATGCTCGCGGTCTACAAGCTGCGTGCGGTGGCCATCAACGTGAACTACCGCTACACCAAGAACGAGTTGCAGTACTTGTTCGGTGAAGCGGATCTGGTCGCGCTCGTACACGAACGGCGGTACGCGCCGTTGGTCGCGGAGGTCGGTGCTCCTGGGCACACCGTCGTGATCGACGACGAGTCCGAGGAGGACTTCGCCGGCGCCGACTACGAAACGGCACTCGCGGAAGAGTCGGGGGAACGGGACTTCGGCCCGCGCAGCCCCGACGACCTCTACATCCTCTTCACCGGCGGCACGACCGGCATGCCGAAGGGCGTGATGTGGCGCCACGAGGACGTGTGGCGCACGCTCGGCGGCGGCATCGACTTCGTGACCGGCGAACGGCTCACCGACGAGTGGCAGCAGGCCAGGTCCGGCAAGGACTACGGGCTGGTCCGGCTGTGCATGCCGCCGCTGATCCACGGCGCGGCGCAGTGGGCCGTGCTCGGCGCGTTGTTCTGCGGCAGCACGGTGGTGCTGGTGCCGAAGTTCGACCCCGCCGAGATCTGGCGGGTGATCGAAAGGGAGAAGGTCCAGGTCGCCGTGATCACCGGGGACGCCATGGGCCGGCCGCTGATCGAGGAGTTCCAGCGCGGCGAGTACGACGGCTCGTCGCTGTTCATCATCAACAGCAGCGCCGCGTTGTTCTCCTACACCGTGAAGAAGCAGTACCAGGAGCTTCTCCCGCACACGACGCTGCTGGAGTCGATCGGGTCGAGCGAGACCGGGTCCACGGGCATCGGCGCGGTGCCCAAGGAGATCGTGAAGACCGACGGCACGAAGGTGAAGCTCAACGAGGACACCATCGTCATCGACGACGACGGCAACAAGCTCGAACCGGTGCCCGGCGTCATCGGCAAGCTGGCGCGCGGCGGGCACATCCCGCTCGGCTACTACAAGGACCCCGAGAAGACCGCGCGGATGTTCGTCGAGGTCGACGGCAAGCGGTTCACGGTGCCCGGCGACTACGCGCGGTTCGAGGAGGACGGCGACGTCACGTTGCTGGGGCGCGGCAACACCTGCGTCAACACCGGCGGCGAGAAGGTGTTTCCCGAGGAGGTCGAGGCGGCGCTGAAGTCGCACCCCGACGTGTTCGACGCGCTCGTCATCGGCGTGCCGGACGACCTGCTCGGCCAGCGCGTCGGCGCTCTGGTCCAGCCGCGCGAGGGAACCACCCCGCAACTGTCCGAACTGGACGCCCACGTGCGCGAGACGCTCGCGGGCTACAAGGTGCCGCGGTCGCTGTGGCTGGTCGACGAGATCGGCCGTACCCCGAGCGGCAAACCCGACTACCAGTGGGCTCGCCGCCACGTGGAGGAACATGCGCACCAGCCTGTGTGACGAGCTCGGCATCGAGCACCCGATCTTCGGCTTCACGCCGTCCGAGCACGTGGCGGCGGCGATCAGCCGGGCCGGTGGTCTCGGGGTGCTGGGGTGCGTGCGGTTCAACGACGCGGAGGACCTCGACCGTGCGTTGACGTGGATGGACGAGAACACCGACGGCAAACCGTACGGGGTCGACATCGTGATGCCCGCCAAGGTTCCGACCGAGGGCACGCAGGTCGATCTCGCCGGGCTCATCCCGCAGAGCCACAAGGAGTTCGTGCAGCAGACCCTGCTGAAGCTCGGCGTGCCGCCGCTGCCGGAGGGCGAGGGCGGCGAGGGCGTGCTCGGCTGGCTGCACTCGGTGGCGCGGTCGCACGTCGACATCGCGCTGGAGCATCCGATCCGGCTCATCGCCAACGCACTGGGCTCGCCGCCCGCCGACGTCATCGAGAGGGTGCACGCGGCAGGTGTTCCGGTCGCCGCGCTCGCGGGCAAGGCCGAGCACGCCCGCCGGCACGTGGCCAACGGCGTCGACATCGTGGTGGCGCAAGGCTACGAGGCGGGCGGGCACACCGGTGAGGTCGCCACGATGGTGCTGGTGCCGGAGATCGTCGACGCGGTCGACGTTCCGGTGCTCGCCGCGGGTGGCATCGGCTCCGGACGCCAGGCCGCCGCGGCGATGGCGCTCGGTGCGTCCGGGGTGTGGATGGGCTCCTATTGGCTGACCACGGCCGAGTACACGCAGAGTCCCTTGACCCAGAAGGCGTTGCTCGCGGCCAGTTCGAGCGACACCGTCCGCACCCGGATCTACACCGGGAAACCGGCCAGGTTGCTGAAGACCAGGTGGACCGAGGCGTGGGCCGAGCCCGGTGCACCGGAGCCGCTGCCGATGCCGTTGCAGAACCTGTTGGTCAGCGAGGCGCACCTGCGCATCGCCCGCTCCGACGACCCGTCCGTGGTGTCGATGCCGGTCGGGCAGGTCGTCGGGCGGATGAACGAGGTGCGCCCGGTCGCGGACGTGATGGCGGGGCTGCTCCGGGAGTTCGACGAGACCGTCGAACGGCTCACCAAGCTGCGCTGAGTTTCAGGAGCTGGGCGGTCGCACCGCCCAGCTCGAACTCGCAGCGCTTGGCCGCGGTGAAGTAGCGGTGCACCTCGTGGCTCATGTCGATGCCCGTACCGCCGTGGACGTGGACGGCGGTGTGCGCCACGCGGTGCCCGGCGTCGGCGGCCCAGAACTTCGCGGTCGCCACCTCCTCGGCCGCGTCGAGGCCTTCTGCGAGCCTCCATGCGGCCTGCCACAGCGTCAAACGGATCGCCGCGACGTCGATGTACGCATCAGCGAGCCGTTGCGCCACGGCCTGGAAGCTGCCGATCGGCCGGTCGAACTGCACGCGGGTCCGCGCGTACTCGGCCGTCAGCTCCAACGCGCGTTCGGTGACGCCGAGCTGGAATGCGCACAGCCCGAGCGTGTATCGCGTGATGAGCCAGTCCGGGGTGAGGCCGGGGACCACCTCTCCCGCGCCGGAGAACTCGAACCACCCCGCCTCGGAACCGTCGACCAGTTCCTGCGCCGAGATGTCGAGCTGATCGGGTTCGACCAGGAACACCTGCTCACCGTGTGACACCAAGAACGCCGCTGCCGTACGAGCGAACGGCACCGTTGTCTTGGCACCGTCGGAGTCGACCAGTGCCACGGACAGCACGATTCCCGCAGTCAGCCAGCGAGAACGTTGTTCGGGCGTACCGAACTCAGCCAGCGCGGAGGACGCGACCACTGTCGGCAGGTAGGGCACATCAGCGACCGCACGGCCGAGCTCGACCAGCACCGAGCACTGTTCCAGCACACCGAACTCGTCCGGCTGTTCGGGCACGACACCCGACTTGACCAGATCGAGCCACGGCGTGTCCGACGAGTCGAGGATCTTGCGGGTCAACGCGGCCAGCTCGCGTTGCGCCTCGGTCAGCGTGAAGTCCACGGAGTCTCCTTACCGAGGTACGGCGGGCAGCCCGAGGCCGGCCCGCGCGATGATGTCCCGCTGGATCTCGTTGGTGCCGCCGCCGAACGTCAGGATCAGCGACGAGCGGTGCATGCGTTCCACCCGGCCGTGCAACAACGCTCCCGGTGACCGGCGCGCACGATTCCGTTGGCGCCCAGCACCTCCATCAGCAGCCGGTAGCCCTCGGTGGCGAACTCGGTGCCGAACACCTTGGTGGCGGAGGCAACCGCGGGCGACGGTGCTTCGTCACCGCCGGACGCGATCCGCCAGTTGATCAGCTTGAGGAACTCGGTCTTGGCGTGCACGCGAGCCAGGTGCAGACGCACCCATTCGTGCTTGATGGCACCGGTTTCGTGCGCCCATTGACGAACCTCGCGCAGTGCGGTCTGCATCGGCGCGGCCGAACACAACGCGACGCGCTCGTGGTTGAGCTGGTTGGTGATGAGCTTCCAGCCCTTGTGCTCCTCGCCGATGAGGTTCGCCGCCGGCACGCGCACGTTGTCGTAGAAGGTGGCGCTCGTGGTCGGCCCTGACATCGTCGGTACGGGCGTCCAGGAGAAGCCGGGGGCGGTGGTCGGCACGATGATGATGCTCAAACCCCTGTGCCGCTGCGATTCCGGGTCGGTGCGGCAGGCCAGCCAGACGTAGTCCGCGTACTGGATGAGGCTGGTCCACATCTTCTGGCCGTTGATCACGTAGTCGTCGCCGTCACGGACGGCCCGAGTGCGCAACCCAGCCAGGTCGGTGCCCGCCTCCGGTTCCGAGTACCCGATGGCGAAGTGGATCTCCCCGGAAGCGATCTTCGGCAGGTAGAACGCCTTTTGCTCGGGCGTGCCGTACGCCATGATCGTCGGCCCGATCGAGTTCAGCGTCAGGAACGGCACCGGCGCACCGGCCGCGGACGCCTCGTCGAGGAAGATCAGCTGCTCGATCATCGGACGGTCGCGGCCGCCGTACTCCTCCGGCCAGCCGATGGTGAGCCAGCCGTCGAGCCCCATCCGGCGGACGGTGTCCTTGTACACCTCGGCATCGCCGTAGTCGCTGCCTCCGGCGAGTGCGGCCCGGCGTTCCGGCGTCATGAGCGCGGCGAAGTACGCCCGCAACTCCTGGCGCAGCTGCTCCTGCTCGGGCGTGAAACCGATGCGCATGAGCGCTACTCTAGAACAAGTTCTACTTGATGTCAGGAGGCTGCGATGAAGGTCGGCGTCGACCCTTCGCTGTGTGAGGCGCACGGTGAGTGCATGTCAATCCTGCCTGAGGTGTTTGACCTTGACGACGAAGAGGTTCTGCAGATCCGGGATGGTGAGCTGGCCGAGGACGAGCAGGAGCGGGCCGAACGCGCCGTCGCGTCCTGCCCGAAGGGCGCGCTGCACCTCTCACGCTGATGGACCTTGTCACGAACAGGAACAGATTCTAGTGTGCGACGGGTACCTCAGCCGTGAGCTCAGCGAGGAGTGATACCGGTGAAGGCTGCCGTGCTCAACCAGGTAGGCGACGACAAGCTCGAGCTCCGCGACGACGTGACGACGACCGCGCCGGGGCCTCAGGAAGTCCGCATCAAGATCAAGGCGTGCGGGGTGTGCCACAGCGATCTGTCCGCCATGGACGGAACGCTGCCCGCGCTCGTGCCCGGTGTCGTCGGCCACGAGGGTGCCGGTGAGATCGTCGAGGTGGGCAGTGCCGTGACATCGCTCGCGGTCGGTGACCACGTGGCGATCACGTTCGTGCCGCCGTGCGGGAAGTGTGCTCAGTGCGTGACCGGCCAGTCCCATCTGTGCCTCGTGCACACGCTGGCGGCGTTCACGACACCGCGATTCGTCGTCGGCGGCAACCCGGCGTTCGGTTACGCGGGCCTCGGCGCGTTCGCCGAGGAGATGGTCGTACCCACGGACGCCGCGATGAAGGTCGACAACGACGTGCCGTGGGACATCGCGGCAATGCTGTCCTGCGGCGTGCTGACCGGCGTCGGCGCCGTGCTCAACACCGCGAAGGTCGAACCGGGCGCGAGCGTCGCGGTGCTCGGCTGCGGCGGCGTCGGCATCTCGGTGATCCAGGGCGCGCGGCTCGCTGCCGCCGCGCGGATCGTCGCGGTGGACCCGATCGTCGAGAAACACGAGGTGGCGCAACGGTTCGGCGCGACCCACGCGACGACACCGGACGGCGTCGCCGATCTCAACAACCAGCTCAACGGCGGCATGGGCTTCGACTACGTGTTCGACGTGGTCGGCCTGGCCGCGACGATCCGTCAAGCTTGGGACCTGACCCGGCGCGGCGGCCACACGGTCGTCGTCGGCGCGGGACGGGCGGACGCGATGGTCTCGTTCAGTGCCCAGGAACTGTTCCTGCACGACAAGACCTTGCACGGGTCGTTCTACGGGACGGCGAACTTCCGCCGGGACGTGCCGCGCATGCTGGCGCTGTGGCGGGAAGGCCGTCTCGACCTCGAAGGCATGATCAGCAAGCGGATCCGCCTCGAGGACGTCAACGAGGGCCTGCAGGCGTTGCGCGGCGGAGGATCCCTGATCCGTCAGGTCATTCTGTTCGATTAGGAGTCTGAAGTGGACCTTGCGGGGAAGGTCGCCGTCGTCACCGGCGCTGGTGCCGGACTCGGCCGTGCGGAGGCACTGGAACTGGCTCGTGCCGGTGCTTCCCTCGTGCTCAACGACCTGCCGGGCTCGGCAGCCGCCGTTGCGGCCGAGATCGAGGAGCTGGGTGCGAAATGCGTCGTGGTCGAAGGTGACGTGGGGGAGCGGAGCACCGCTGACGCCCTCGTCGCCGCGGCTGTCGAGGAGTTCGGCGGACTGCACGTCGTCGTGAACAACGCCGGCGTGCTCCGCGACCGCATGCTGTTCAACATGTCCGACGAGGACTGGGATCTGGTCGTGCGGGTGCACCTGCGTGGCCACTTCCTGTTGTCGCGCAACGCGGCCTCTTACTGGCGCGGGCAGTCCAAACAGGCGGACGCACCGGTCTACGGGCGGATCGTGAACACCTCGTCCGAGGCGTTCCTGCTCGGTTCGGAAGGCCAGGCCAACTACGCGGCGGCGAAGGCGGGCATCGCCGCGCTGACGGTCGCGACCGCGCGCGGCACGTCCCGCTACGGCGTCCGCGCCAACGCGATCTGCCCACGTGCTCGCACCGGTATGACCGCGCACGTGTTCGGCGATGCGCCAGACGGCGATGACTCGCTGGCACCCGAGCACGTCGCGAAGTTCGTGGCGTACCTGGCGGGACCGTCCGGCGACCGGATCAACGGCCAGGTCTTCGTCGTGCACGGCGGCATGGTCGCGCTGATGGCGCCACCGACCGTGGAACAGAAGTTCGGCGCCCTGAGCGATCTCGACGGCTACTTCGCCGACCGCGATCCACAAAGGACTTTCTCCTGTACCGAAACGATGAGTCTTTGAAAGACGCTGCCCTGTAGGAGGAGCTGTGACGCTCACCGTGCAACCGCACCGCGAGACGCTGGGCCTGAAGGACGGCCGGCTCCTCATCGGAGGCGAGTTCCGCGAGACGGAAGAGACCTGGACGCACCACCACCCGGCGACCGGCGAGGAGATCGGCAGCTTCGCCGTCGCGTCGGTGCAGGACGTCGACGCCGCGGTGCGCGCCGCTCGCAAGGCCTTCGACGAGGGACCGTGGCCCCGCAGCCGTGCGGGCGAGCGCATCAAGATCCTGCGCAAGTACGGCGACCTCCTGCGCGAGCACTCTGACGAACTGCGCGGCCTGCAGGCGCTGGACAACGGCGTACCGCTGACGTTCGGCCAGATCTACGCCACCTCGGTCGGCATCGCGGCGGACATCTTCGACCACCACGCCGGCTGGATCGACAAGGTCGGCGGCCAGACCCTGCCGCCGTACCAGGGCGGTGACCACCTGGCGATGACGTTCCGCGAACCGGTCGGCGTGGTCGCGGCGATCCTGCCGTGGAACGCGCCGTTCGTGCTGTTCGCCCAGAAACTCGCGCCCGCACTGGCCGCGGGCTGCACGGTCGTCGTGAAGCCGTCGGAGTACGCGTCGTTCTGCGTGATCCGCATGGTCGAGCTGTTGATCGAGGCTGGACTCCCCGACGGCGTCGTCAACCTCGTCACAGGACCCGGCGACCCGACCGGCGAAGCCCTGATCACCCACCCGATGGTCGACAAGATCAGCTTCACCGGCAGCCGCGGCGTCGGGCGCCGCATCGTCGAGGCCTCTGCCGGCACGATGAAGCGCGTTTCCCTCGAGCTGGGCGGAAAGTCGCCGGCGCTCGTGTTCTCTGACGCCCCCAATGTCGGCCTGGCGGCGATGACCTGCATGGGCATGGTCACGATGGGCCTGTCCGGCCAGGCCTGCGTGGCGCACACGCGGGCGTTGGTCGCACGGGACATCCAGGACGAGTTCGTCGCGACCGCGTCGATGCTCGCGGGCGCGGTGACGTTCGGCGACCCGTTCGACCCCGCGGTGCTGGCCAGCCCCCTGATCAACCAGAAGCAGCTCGACCGCGTGCTCGGCTACATCGAGCGCGGCCAGGAAGACGGCGCTCGCCTGGTCACCGGTGGCACCAGGCTCGAAGGCGACCTCGCGTCCGGGAACTTCGTCGCACCGACGATCTTCGCCGATGCCACCAACGACATGGCCATCGCGCGCGAGGAGATCTTCGGCCCTGTGCTGACGGTCGTTCCGTTCGACGACGAAGATGAGGCAGTCCGCATCGCCAACGACACCGAGTACGGCCTGGGCGCCGGCGTCTACACGAGCGACGTCCGCCGCGCGTTCCGCGTCTCGAAGGCGTTGCGCGTCGGAATGGTCGGCATCAACGGGTTCCAGCTCGAACCGCACCTGCCGTTCGGTGGCTTCAAGCAGTCCGGTCTCGGACGCGAGGGTGGCCAGAGCGCCTACGAGGCCTACACCGAGCTCAAGACCGTGATGATGCCGCTGACCGACGAGATGATGTAGATGCGGCTGTCGGGAAAAGTCGCCCTGATCACCGGCGCGGCGCGTGGTCAGGGCGCGGCCGCGGCGCGCCGGTTCGTCGCCGAGGGCGCTCGGGTGATGCTCACCGACGTCCTCGACGACCAGGGCAAGGAGCTCGCGGCCGAACTGGGCGCGGAGTACTGCCACCTGGACGTGTCGTCGGAGGACGAGTGGGCAGAGGCCGTCGCGTTCACGGTGCAGACGTTCGGCGACATCACGGTTCTCGTGAACAACGCGGGCATTCTGCACTTCTCGGCGCTCGCCGACACGACGCTCGCCGACTACCAGCGGGTGATCGGCATCAACCAGGTCGGCACGTTCCTCGGCATGCGCGCGGTGGTCGGGTCGATGACGAAGGCAGGCGGCGGCTCGATCGTGAACGTGTCGTCGGTCGAGGGCATGGCCGGAATGCCTTATCTCGTCGCGTACACGGCCAGCAAGTTCGCGATTCGCGGGATGACGAAGGTCGCGGCGATGGAACTGGGCCAGCACGGCATCCGGGTCAACTCGGTGCATCCCGGCGCGATCGACACCCCGATGGTCAGCGAGACACTGGGTCGGCAGGTCGACATCTCGCCGATCGGCAAGAAGGTGGCGCTGCGCAGGGTGGGGCAGCCGGAGGACGTCGCGAACGTCGTTCTTTTCCTTGCCAGCGACGAAAGTGCGTACTGCACCGGCGCGGAGTTCGCGGTGGACGGAGGGGCGACCGCGACGCACGCGCTGAGCTGAGGCCGTATGAGCACACCATTCGTTCGTGAGCTCCAATGTGCAACCCTGGAGGTGACCTCGACGTCTCCATGATCGAGAGGTCATACCTGGGGAGCTACATGAAAACTTTATTGGTCACAGTTGCACTGTTGATCGGACTGGCACCTGCCGCTGTCGCCGCGGAAGAGGCGCAGACGCCCGTCCTGTCCTGGCAGGACTGTCAGGACGGTTTCCAATGCTCGACCGCAAAGGTTCCGCTCGACCACGACCATCCGACCGGCACGAAGATCGACCTGGCGATGATCAGGTTGCCCGCGACCGATCCTTCGAAGCGGATCGGCTCGCTGTTCGTGAACTTCGGCGGGCCGGGCGCGTCCGGTGTCGACCGGCTGCGGGCGCGCGGCAAGTGGGAGTGGCTGTTCTCGCCTGAGCTGCGGGCGAGGTTCGACGTGGTGTCGTGGGATCAGCGCGGCATCGGCCGTTCGGCGACGGTTCGATGCTTCGACAGCGTCGAGGAGCAGCAGCAGTTCCTGAACTCCATCCCGGTCTACCCGGACACCGCGGCGCAGGAGCCCGCCTTCTACGAGGGCTACCGGGAGTTCGTGCGTCGCTGCGAGGCGAAGTCCGGCGACCTGCTGGACCACGTGTCGTCCGCGAACACGGCTCGTGATCTGGACCTGCTGCGCAAGGCCGTCGGCGACAAGAAGCTGACGTACCACGGCATCTCGTACGGCACGCACCTCGGCGCGATCTACGCGAACATGTTCCCGGACAAGGTTCGCGCGCTCGCGTTCGACGGCGCGCTCGACTTCATCGGCAACGCCACCGGGCACGGCAACCAGGGCACGACCGTGCCGCTGGACACGCGCCAGGACGTGCCGCGCGGTGTCGCCGAGACGTTCGACCAGTTCCTGAAGTTGTGCGCGGCTCCGGGTGCGAAGTGCGCGTTCGCGGGCGGCGACCTGCGTCAGAAGTGGGCGGACCTGGTGGCGAAGGTGACGGCTTCCCCTGTCACCACACCGGACGGCCGGTTCGACCGGGTCTCGCTGATCAGCACCGTCTGGGACGCGCTGGCGCAGCCGGAAAACTGGCAGGACACCGCCCGGATCCTGCAGGGGGTCTGGGAGGCGCCGGCTTCGTTGCGTGCAGCCTCGGCCGACTACATCGCCAACCGGTTCGAGGCGTTCAACGCGATCCAGTGCACGGACAGCGACTTCCCGCGCGACCCGGCCGTGTACTCGAAGTATGGCAAGAGCGAGGACGAGCGCGTGCCGTACTGGGGCCGTGCCGTGGTGTTCGACATGATGGCCTGCGCGTTCTGGCAGGGCCGTGACGACGACCGCTACACCGGCCCGTGGAACCGCTGGACGTCGGCGCCGATCCTGTTCATCAACAGCAGGTACGACCCGTCGACGCCGTTGCACGGTGCTCGCGACGGTGCGGCGGAGATGGCCCGCACCGGGTTCCTGACCGTTGAGGGTTACGGGCACACCTCCATGTACGTGCGCAGCGCGTGCGCGGAGAAGGTGAAGCGGGAGTACCTCTTCACCGGTGTCCTGCCTGCGCAGAAGACGTGCGGCATCGACAAGTCGCCGTTCGTCTGAGTGTCCCGGCTGAGGGGCCACCGCTGGTGGGGCCCCTCTTGCTTTGCCTGCTTCACGATGGCTACGGTAAGGAAACTGAACCAGTAAGAAAAGTGAACCATGAGGGACCGTGCTGGCTTCCGCGCGGACAGTGGCCGACCTGGCTCGCGAGGTCGCGCCCGAGACGGAGGCGGGCCGCGCGCTCGCGCCAGGGCTGCTGGACGCGATCCTGGACGCGGGCCTTTTCCGCATGGGTGTCCCGAGTTCACTGGGTGGGCCGGAATGCTCGCCGGCGTTGACGTTGGCGGTGGCCGAGACGATCGCCCGTGGTGATGCTTCCGCCGGGTGGTGCGTGTCGATCGCGGCGACGAGCGGACTGCTCGCCGCCTACCTGCCCGCTGAGGGCGCGCAGGAGGTGTTCGGGGACGCTCGATCGGTGGCTGCCGGTGTGTGGGCGCCGAAGGGACGTGGTGTCGCTGCCGACGGCGGCGTTGTGGTGTCGGGGCAGTGGTCGTTCTGCTCAGGGATCGGGCACGCCGACTGGTTGTTCGCCGGGTTCGTCCACTCGTCCGGGGTGCTGAAGGTCGCCGCGTTGCCCAAGTCGTCGCTGGAGGTGCTCGACACCTGGCACACGACGGGGTTGCGCGGCACGGGAAGCCACGACTCGGTGGCACGGGACGTCTTCGTCCCTGATCATCGCGTTCTGTCCGTTGTGGACGGACCGTTGGGTGGCGGTGCCCTGTACCGGTTTCCGGTGTTCGGGTTCTTCGCGCTGTCGGTGGCAGCGGCGGCGATGGGCAACGCGTTCGGCGCGCTGGACGACTTCATCGCGCTGGCCGCTCACCGCAGTCCGTTCGGGTCCCGTCGCACGCTCGCGGAACGTTCGTCGACCCAGGCCGCTGTGGCTGAGGCCGAGGCGTCGCTGAGGGCTGCTCGGGCGTTCTTCTACGAGGCTGTCTCGGAGGCGTGGGAGGCAGCGCAGGGAGCCGAGCCCGTGCCGGTGGCCACGCGGACAGCCGTGCGGTTGGCCGCGACGCACGCGACTCGGACGGCGCAGCAGGTCGTCGCGAACCTCTACGACCTGGCGGGTGGTGGCGCGATCTACGACGGGGCCGCGATTCAGCGGCGGTTCCGTGACGCGCACACGGCGTCGGCTCACTTCCAGGTCAACGCGGCCTCGTACGAGCTGCCGGGCAAGGTGCTGCTCGGTGTGCCCGCCCAGACGGAGCAGCTGTGACCTCGGTTGGCGTGGTGACGCCGTTCTGGCTTGATCGGCCGCCGTCGGAGGCGCTCGACATCGCCGTGACGGCCGACGAAGCCGGGTTCGGCACGCTGTGGATCGGCGAGATGGCGACGTTCGACGCGTTCGCACTGGCCACGGCCGTCGGTCTGCGGACCTCCTGCATCTCGTTGAAGATCGGCCCGCTCGCGGCGGGAGTGCGGAGCCCGGTGGCGCTCGCGCTGGGACTGTCCACAGTGGTCGCGACGACCGGGCGGCCCGCGGGCCTGGCCCTCGGCGCTTCGAGTCCGCGGATCGTGACGGAGTGGCACGGGCGGCCTTGGGAACCTGTGCGCCGGATGCGGCGGACGGTCCGCGACACGCGGGCGATCCTGAACGGCGACCGCGTGGACGGATTCCGTTTGCAGCAACCCGTTCCCGGTACGACGATCTCCGTCGCGGCGTTCGGACCGGCCATGATGCGTGTCGCCTCGCAGGTGGGGGACGAGGTGGTGCTGAATCTCGTCAGCGCCGACCACGTCACGACCGTGAGCAAGGCGCTCCACGGGCCGGACGGCGTTCCCACTCCACCCGTCGCCGTCTGGATCCCCACCGCCCTCGATCCCGGCCCTGACACACTCCGGCAGCTCCGTTCGCAGCTGGCCGTCTACCTGTCCCCACCCGGTTACGGCGAGATGTTCACGGCCCTCGGCCACGGTGATCTCGTTGCCCGCGCCCGAGCCGGGGCACCGCGTTCCGAACTGGCACAGGACATCCCGCTGTCGTTGATCGAAGCCGTCGGCGCGATCGGCTCGGCGGACGACATCGCCCGCCGCGTGGACGAGTACTTCGCGGCGGGTGCCGGCCACGTCGGCCTGGTGCCCGCGACCGCGGAGGACCCGGCGGGCCGGCGCCTGCTGACCACGCTCTCCCCATTGCTGACGAAGGGCCGCCGATGATCGACTCCGACGCCCTCGACCGCCGGTTCCGCGGCGAGTCCGTCGGGCGCGCCCTGGACCTCGTGGGGGAGCGGTGGACGTTGCTGATCCTGCGCGAGGCCTTCTTCGGTGTCCGCCGGTACGGCCAGTTCGTCCGCAACCTCAACGTCCCGCGCCCGACCCTGTCCGCCAGGCTGAAGACCCTCGTCGACGCCGGGCTGCTGCAGCGCGTGCCGTACGCGGAGGACCGCGACGAGTACCGCCTCACACAGGCGGGCCTGGAGCTGTTCCCCGCCATCGTGGTCCTGATGAAGTGGGGCGACGACCACGTGCCGGATCCCGACGGCCCGCCGATCGTGCTCGAGCACAGCACGTGCGGGAAGGCGGCCGACGCGTACCTCGCGTGCCGTTGCTGCGGTGAGGAGATCACCGCGCACAACGTGAAGGCTTACCCCGGGCCACAGGCATGACCTAGCTTGGGTTCATGGTGAGCACGCCGAACCCGCTGACACAGGTGTCGCTCGAACGGTTGCGGCAGCGCACGAGCGTGAAGTGGCGCCAGTACCCGGAGGACGTCCTGCCGCTGTGGGTGGCCGAGATGGACGTGCCGCTCGCGGAACCGGTCGCGCGGGCGATCACCGAGGCGGTGGCGCTCGGCGACACCGGCTATCCCGCCGGAACCG
>NZ_VSRL01000201.1 GCF_012184385.1 Lentzea indica | reverse complement strand
CGGCAACAGCAGGCTGCGCATCGCGGTCGGCCGCATCCTGCTCATCGGCGCGTTGCTGATCGCGGGCGTGAAGCTCGTGCAGGTGCAGGGCATTCAGGCCAAAGAGCTCTCGGAACAGGCGCAGAAGCAGCGCACGACGCGTCAGAACATCCCCGCCGAGCGCGGCTCGATCCTCGACCGCAACGGCAACCAGCTCGCGTTCTCGATCGAGGTGCGCGCGCTCTACATCCTCCCGCAGCGGGCCCGAAAGACCTGGGACGAGGCCCGCGCGAAGGATCCGGAGCAGTACCCGCTCTCGTACGACGACCACTCGCGCGAGGTCGCGAAGTTCGTCTCGTCGATCCTCGGTCCCGAGGTCAACGGCGAGAAGACCGACGAGGAATCGGTCTACCAGCAGCTCGTGAAGGACATCAGCTACGAGGTCCTGGTGAGCGAGGCGGAGCCGGCCAAGGCCGCGAAGATCGTCGAGAAGTACCCGGCGGAGATCGGCTCGGAGTACCGCTCCAAGCGCATCTACCCGAACGGCGAGCTGGCGTCGAACATCATCGGCGCCGCGAACTGGCGCCAGGAGGAGAAGCCGCCGACGACCCAGGGCATCCTCGGCCTGGAGAGCGCCCAGGACAACGCGCTGGCGGGCCGCATGGGCCGTCGCGTGGTCGACACGATGTCCGGCGACGACACGCTGGTCATCCCCAACACCGAGCGCGAGCTCGTGAAGCCGCAGCCAGGCAAGAGCCTCGAGCTGACGATCGACATCGACACCCAGCACGCCGTCCAGAAGATGGTCACCGACTACGCCAAGAAGTCGGGCGCGAAGAACGCTTCCGCGGTCGTGCTGGACAGCCGCACCGGCGAGATCGTCGCCATGGCCAACGACAAGACCTATGACCCGACCGACTTCGGCAAGGCGTCCGAGGACCAGCTCCGCAACGCGGCGGTCGCTTCGAGCTTCGAACCGGGTTCGGTGAACAAGATCGTCACGGCCGCGGCCGCCGTCGAGTACGGCCTGTTCAAGCCGGACGACGTCCTGCAGGTGCCGGGTTCGCTCAAGGTCGCCGACCGGACGATCAAGGACGCGTGGACTCACGGGACCGTGCCCATGTCGTTCACCGGCGTCTTCGCCAAGTCCTCCAACGTCGGCACGCTGCTCGCCGCCCAGGAGGTCGGCAAGGAGCGCTACGCCGAGATGCTGCAGAAGTTCGGCTTGGGCAAGCGCACCCAGTCCGGCGTTCCCGGCGAGGAGGCCGGCGTCGTCCCGCCGCTGAACCAGTGGTCCGGCTCGACCTTCGGCAACCTGCCCATCGGCCAGGGTCTCTCGATGACCCTGCTGCAGATGACCGGCATGTATCAGGCCATCGCGAACGACGGCGTCCGCGTCCCGCCGCGCCTGATCCGCGCCGAGATCGGCGAGGAGGCGCCCGCTCGGAGAAGCAGCGCCCGGAAGGCGTCCGCGTGGTGTCGCCGGAGACCGCGAAGACCGTGCGCGACATGTTCCGCTCGGTCACGCAGTCCGATCCCCGTGACGCGAACCAGAACGGGACGGGCAAGCAGGCAGCCCTGCCCGGCTACCAGATCGCGGGCAAGACGGGCACGGCCCAGCAGATCGACCCGGTCTGCAAGTGCTACTCCCAGTCCCAGTACTGGATCACGTTCGCCGGCATCCTCCCCGCAGACAACCCGCGCTACGTCGTCGGGATCATGCTCGACGCGCCGCACGGCACCCAGTTCAGCGCCTCGGCCGCGCCGCTGTTCCACGACATCGCCACCTACCTGACGCAACGGTTCCAGGTCCCGATGTCGGCCGAGCAGACGCCGTACGTGCAGCTGCAGATGTAGATCGTTCACGCGGGCCGCGCATTGTTGGTGACGCGGCCCGCTTTCGCAAGTGGTGTGAGACACGCTCAGGCGTGACAATGATGCATTTCATTGTTTCACGGTGAAAATCACCACTGCACTTTTCCGTAATGAGACGCATTTCGCCGGGTCTAATACTTCGAAACCGGAGTGCAAGGCGAGATGGGGTGTGGCATGCGTTTCGCGGGAAATTTGATCTTGGTGGGCTTGTTGGCGGTGACCTTGGTTCCTGTGGCTCAGGCTGATGGGCCGGATCGGACCGCGAAGTCGTACTGGCTGCACATGAACAGCACGCCGACCACTGATCAAATGATCGACGTCGAGGCGCGGCGACGTTCGTACGTGGTGCTCAACGCCTGGGAAAGCGGTCTTGCGGAGAAGTTCAGGGCAGCCAATCCGAAGATCCAGATCTTCGTCTACAAGGACCTCTCCTCAACCCGCAGCTACGCGTGCACGGACGGCGTCGACGATTCCGATCTCCCCACCGGGGTCGGTTACTGCGCCGCGGATCCCGGCTGGTTTCTTCTCGATCCGAACGGTCAGCGTTTCGAGTACGACGGATATGACGGCCACTGGCAGATGGACGTCGGCAACACCGACTACCAGAACGCCTGGGCCGACAACGTGATCGCGTCGAGCAAGGCGTTCGACGGCGTGTTCATGGACAACGCGCTGTTCGCCTGCGACACCTACCACGAAGGCGTCTGCCCGGCTTCGTACCCGACCGACGAGGCGATGCGTGAGGCCTACCGCTCCATGCTCGCCAACACCAGGCAGAAGTTCGTTGACGCGGGCCTCAAAACCGTCGCCAACATGTCCAACGCCCGCCTCCACGACGGCGCGTGGGACACCTACGTCGAGTACCTCGACGGCGGCTTCGACGAGTGGTGGCTGACCTTCGGCGACAACGACCTCCTGTCCGAGTACCCGCAGGGCTGGAGCCGGCAGGTCGCCGAGATCGCCGCCAACGAGGCCAAGGGCAAGATCACCTGGGTCCAGCCGCACCACAGCGGCGCCGAACAGCCGTTCCGCTACGCCTTCGCGAGCTACCTGCTGGCCAAGGGCGACCACGCCGCGATCTCCGAGATCTCCGAGACCGACCGCTACGACAACGCCTCCCCGTGGCGCGCCGAGTACGACTGGGACCTGGGCACGCCCGCCGGCTCCTATCGCTCCGTGGCGTCCAACGTGTTCCAGCGCGACTTCACGTGCGGCACGGTGATCGTCAACGCGAACAAGACCGGCAGCGCCCCCGTCACCGTCCGGCTCACCTCGACCCACACGAACGAGAAGGGCTTGCCCGTCCGTGCAGTCTCACTGCCGGGCACGAGCGGTTCAGTCCTCCGCAAGGCCTGCTGAGTCAGAGCCACCGCGGCTGCTCGCCCGTGATGCCCCAGATCAACTGCTCGAACGGGTCGGGGTCCGCCATCCGCATGTCGATGGTGGACCACACCCGCAGGAAGCCGGGCAGTTCGAGATCGCCCTCGGTCCCGTCGAGGATCACCGGGATGACCCGCCGGCGGTGTCGCGCACGGACCAGTCGTTGATGAGGTGCATCTCGGCGTCGTGCCACGGCCCGAACCCGGCCGGCCCGACCAGCACCGCTGCCGACCTGCTCTTCTCGATGCCCTTCGCCATCTCGTCCTGCCACCGCGAGCCCGGCTGGATGGCGTCGACGTCGAGCCAGGGCAGGATGCCGTGAGCTTCGAGCCGTCTGGCGATCTCCAGCACCTGCCGCTTGTCCTTCACGTTGTGGCACAGGAAGACGTCGTAGTCCTCGGCCTCGCGCTTGCCCTTGAGCGTGGTCGCGGCCACGTCCTGATCGCGCTGCGCGTTGGCGTTCGAGTTCATCTCCGCGACCGCGGCCGGACGTCGGGCTGCTCCTCGTCGGTGATCGGGATGACCCCGTCGCAGATCTGACAGATCACCGTGGTCGACCCACGGCGGAGCCTGCGCTGCACGACCTCGTCGTCGATCGCGTAGTTGCACGGCTTGCACCTGCGCACCCGGCGCATCACGACGTTGTTGGCGCGTTGCTTGAGATGCTCGACGACGTAGGCCTCGAACTGCCGCCGGACGATCGGCTGGACCTGCTCGTCGTAGAACAGCACCAGCTCGCCCCTGCCCTCCGCGATCTCGCGGATGGTGATCCCGCACGTTCCTCCCGCGTCCGCCAGGTACGAGGCGGAGTTGTGGTACATCGGGCCGCGCTGGAACAGCCTGGAGTGCGACAGCCGCACGGCGAGCGTCGAGTAGATCGACTGCAGGTTGCCGTCGAAGGTGAACACCACGTCCTGGCCGGGCAGGTGCGGCGCGTCCGGCCGTTCCCTGGTGAACTGCGACGGGAAGATCAGGTCGACTTCCTTGTCCGTGACTTCTTTCAGTGCGATCTCGCGCCGCAGCAGCTCCTCCACGACCGTGATCAACAGGATCCGCTCCTGCTGCCGGTTGGTCAGCCGTTCGGACTCGGGCATCCGGAACGTGCCCGCGAGCGCGTCCGTCTCCGACACGAAGCCGAGCCCGTCCGGCTCGTCCTTCGCCGCCTGCACCAGCGACGACACGTAGGCGTCCAGGAGTTCGGGCCGGAGCAGGACGTAGTCGCCGAACGCCATGCGCCTGATGACGCCGACGCCCTCCAGGCGTCCGAGACAGGCCGAGAACTTGTCAGTGAGTTCCTCGACCGGCGTTTCGTCCTGCTGGACGCGGCGGAAGCTGTGCAGCAGATCGTCCACAGTGGCCAGAATGCGGCCCTGCTGCTTCTCCTCCAGCACGAAGTCCTTGATCGACTGGAACAGCGCGGTCGAGCTGACGATGGGCACGGTGTCCCAGTCGATGGCGCCGCGCGCCTTGCGGATCAGCTCGTCGACGCCCCACCCTTCCTTCGCACTGGTCTCGATGAACCCGTCGAAGCCGTACGCCTTGACGGCCTGCTCGATCCGGGCCGTGCCCACCGCCGTGCCACCCCGGTCGGTCCTGGCGGCGACCAAGTACGCCCTCAGCCGGACCGCCGCTGCTCCGTCGAGCCGCCGCGCTTGCGCCAGCGCCCGGCTCCAGTACTGGACGCCGGCGAACGGGTCGGTCTCGCTGCGTGCGTCGAACACCACCAGCGCCACCGCGACCTCGTTGAGGTGCAGCTGGTGGACCATGCGGTAGCCGGGCTGGCCCGCGAGGTCCCACAGCAACGTTTCCCTGGTCTGGACGTCGCCGGACGGCGTTGTCTCGATGGACTTCTCGAACGTCCACACGTTGCGCCCGTGGGTGGAGTCGGTCGGTACGAACGGCTGGCCGCTCATGACCAGTCCCAGCCCGGACTTGCCCACTCCGGTGTCCCCGACGAGCACGATCTTCGCGTTCGAGTACAGGCGTGCCGTCCTCGCCGCGCCGATCGAGCCGAGCACCTCGTAGTCGAGGCGAACGATGTCGACGCCGCTACCGTCCTTGATCGCCAGCAGCGGCTTCGTCGGGTGGAAAGCGAGTCCGCCCCGGCCGCGGATGTCCTGGCGGGGCAACACTGCCACGCACTGCCAGTCGTCGCGCCGCCAGATCCGGACCGTGTTGTCCTCGGACATCGATGCGAGGTAGTCACCATTCGGGGAGAACCTGGCACACGTGACGCGCTTCGTGTGCCCCTCCAGGACCGCGTAAGGGCTGTCGACGTTGATCCAGAAGATCTTCACGTCGGTCCTGCCACTCGGGGCGAATGCAACCAAACTTCCGTTGCGTCCCAGCGCGAGCACATCGTGGAACTGGCCGGTGTGAATGCCGTGCAGCATCACGCCTTGGTCCACGTCGGCTCCGAGAACGGTGCCGGAGCCAGCAGCCCAGATGTACCCGCCATCGTTCGACCAGCGTGGTTTCAACAGGTAGAGGGCTCTTCTGTCAAACCAGGCGTCGAAGTTCGCGACCGTTCGCCGCTTGCCGGTGGCGACGTCGACGATCCACAGACCTCTGCTGCTGAACAAAGCCAGTGATTCGCCGTCCGGTGACCAGGAGATCCGGGTACCGCGCCTGACTGTGCACAGTTCTCGGGCCGGCCCTGCGTCGAACCGGTTGATCAGCACGCGACGGGTGTCTTGCGCCTTCTGCACGATCGCGGCGATCGGGCGTGTCGGATGCCAGGCGACATCGGACAGGTCATGGAGCTCGCTGACGACTTCCGATGGGGCGTTCCCCGTGGTTCGCCAGCACACGACGGGATCGCCGCCGTAGCTGACGGTCAGCAGCTCTCCGTCGGATGACCAGGTGATCTGGGTGACCGCACGACTGTGGGCCGTCAACCCGCGGTGAACGAACTCGATGCCTACCGGCGGGGCATCGGTTTCGAGCTCGGGTTCCTGAACGGCGTCGCGAGGTGCACGCCGAGCGAACCCGGAGAGGTCAAAGGGGACCAGGGACTGGAGGGAGCGACGACCGGCGCCGTCGAGTCCCTTCGTCCACAGGTGGATGAGCCCCCGCGACAGGTTGCCCGCGATGCGCGTTCTCGTGTCGACCGGCTGGATGAACAGCCGTAGCAAGACGAGGTTCGCGGAGTAGGCAGCGAGGGGATCCACCGAGTCCTGCGACATCGGCCGGTAGGCCGAATAACGACCTGTGCGATCCCGGCTGGGGTACTCCAGAATCAGGACGTTCAGGGTTTCCGTCAGCTTCGCCCGCTGCGATGTCGGCATCTCCTCGGCGAGTTGCGCGACGTGCTCCAAAACAGATGGACGGAGTGACAACGGCGCATGCGACAGCAACGCGAACAGCAGCTCGCCACCCGGCTCCCCGAGCAGCTCCAGGACGAGGACCGCAATCCGGTACTCCGCGAACGTCGCGGGCTGCTGCTCGAGATCGAGGAGAACGGACTCGACGGTGCTCATGTCCGTGTGGCCGAGCGCCGCGAGATCGGCGCGAAGTTCCGCCTCGGAGATCGGCCGCCAGCCGCGGTTGAGCATTCCCAGCGCGGCGACGCCCGGCACCGGGAAGTCGGGCGACTGCGAAGTCAGCCCCTCGACGGCGGCCGCGAACAGATCTCCGAGCGTGAAGGTCGTGCTGGGCACGGTGGGATCGGTCACTCGCAGCGTGAGCATCAACAACTGCAACGGGTTTCGTGCGAGGTCCGGATGGGCGAGCGCGGCCTCGAGCGTCATGGGTCGTCGTTTCGTGCCCGCCGTCGCCCGGTTCCACGCCGCGATCCACCGGCCGATCTGATCGCCGTCGAAGTCCGCGAGCGCGACGACCGGGGTGCCGTCCGGGATGAGCAGCTGATCCAGGAACGACGTCCGCGAGGTGACCACCACCGCCACCGGGTGGCCGAGCGTGAGCTCGGTTCGCTGGAACCTGACGACCTCGTCCAGGTAGCTCCGCGGCGAGCCGGAGGTCTGCGGCATCTCGTCCAGGCCGTCCAGGATGACGACGCAGGTCTTGCCGGTGCCCTGGCGGGCGAGGTCGGCCCAGTCGACCAGGCCGTCGGTCTGACGCCGCACCGCCTCCCTGATCTGGTCGACGACGGGTGCTTCCGGGGCTGCCGTGCGCAACAGCACGCGGACGACGATGTGGTCGGTGTCGGGCCTGCGGGCGGCGAACACCGTCGCCAGCGCCGACTTGCCGGAGCCCGGTCCGCCGACGACCAGCATGGGCAGCCGATAAGCGTCGGGGCTGGTGAAATGACCGACGAGTATCCGGTTCAGGTCGTGCCGCAGCTGGATTTCCGATGACCACCAGCTTTCGTCGGTCAACCTCGCTCGCGGGGTCGCCACGGCCAGCCGGTAGCCGGAGGCGATGTAGAGGGCGCCTAGGGGAGGAAGGCCGGGGTCACTCGGCAACGGGGCGTCCAGCACGACTTCGTTGGCCCTGTGCAACTTCGCATGCGCGTCGTTCGCGAATTCGTCGACCCAGTGACGCGATGTCACGGCGTTGGCGGACGTCTTGCGCCTGATGTCGGCCCACGTCGCGAACTCCGGCACGTCCACCGCCAAGGCGAGGAAGTCCGTCTCGTAGCGGGACACCGCCCGCCTCACGAAGGCGGGGTCCAGCAGCAGCTTGCTGCCGGAGCGGGGGCTCATCCTGTGCAGGATCCGGTGGACGCGCTCACCGCGGTCGGCCGCCCACCTGCCGACGGTGTTGACGTTGTCGGCGAAGAACCGCGTGATGGAAGGCGTGGGCACCTCGTCCGAGTACAGGTACGAGACGAACGAATGGTCTTCCTGCTGCCAGTCGCTCTCGTCCGCTACGCCGAGGTCGTTGGTCAGCACCTCGCGGACCGTCTCGAAGAACGCCGTCGCCACCAGCACCGTGTGCACGGCGACGACCGGGTGGAACCGCTCGCTCCCGCTCAGTGCGGGCAGCTGCTCGATCACGTGCGCGAGCCGGTCCCGCACCAGTTTCGGAGCCTCGTCACCGCTGATCCACCCGTACAGGCCGTGGATCGACGTCCTGATCGAGGTGCCCGACAACACCCGTCCGAGCAGCCGGTCGACCGCGTCCAGCCACGCGTTGTCGTCATGGGCGAAGGTCAGCAGGGCGCCTCGGAGCGTCGTCGCGTCAACAGGCGGCATCAGCACATGCTAGATAGACGGCGTACGCGTCCGAACGAATTTGCTACGGCATCACCCGGTCGTCGTGCATCGGCTCTGGCCGAGCCACCAACACCGGACAAGAAGCGTGGTAGAGCGCCGCACGCGTAATCAGTCCCACGCCGTCGTGCTGCCCACCCTTGCCAACCACGACCAAGTCCGAATCCAGGGAAGCCAAAGCCTCGTGCGGATGACGCGACTCGACCACGACCTCGGGCGTCAGCTCAGGAGCGGTGGTGCGCAAGAACAGCACGGCACGGCGGACGGCGGCCTCGTCGCGGGGGACGGTGACCCCGTGCTGGGCCGGCGGGTGGACGTGCAGCAGGCGCAAAGACGCTCGGCGGGTGCGGCAGAACTCGACCGCGCGCCGCAGCACGACCGGGTCCTCGCACCCGCCGACGGCGGCGGTGATCCAGCCGTATTCGCCACGGATCGCCGGGGGTCGTCCGCGCACCACTACGACTCCGCACCGCGCGCGGCGCAACACCGGGAGGACGAGGGAGCCCAGACCCAGGCTGCGGTGCTGTTCGCCCTTGCACCCCAAGACCAAGGTCGCGCTGGAGTCCGACGCCCTCACCAGTGCGGCCACCGGGTCGTCACCGCTGGGCCGGAAGTGGGCGGTGAGCATGGGGAGTCGTTCCAGGACCCGCTGGACCGTGGTGTCGCCGGGATCCGCGAGATACACCTGGAGATCTGTCCTGAGTGACCACGCGTGGCGCGCGGCCCACTCGAAAGCGTGATACGCGGATTCGGAAGTGTCGACCCCGACCGTCACGGACCGACTGAAATCTGGTGCCCAGAAGGAAAATCTCCTGGGTTGGACCGCCGTGGTTGTTCTCATCGCCGCCTCCTGCCGTGCTCTACCTCACCGCGCCCGCACAAGTGATCCCAGGGCCCAAAGTCCCAAAGCGGGCAGGAACTTGTTCGGCCGGACGGGCTCACACCTGGAGACCAGCGACAACGGCCACTCGAACAGCCCATAGCTGCAGATCATCACCCGATTGCCAACGCGCCGCTCGGCCACTCCGCGCACGCCGGTAGCCTCTTGCCCGTGCCTGCCAAGCTCGAGGGCAAGGTCGCGACCGCCCCGCCCCGCCCCAACGCCATTCGCCCTGCTTCCGTGGCTGCTCTCGCCGCGGTTGCCGACGTGCACCTGACCAGGCCGGCACATGCCGACGTTCAGGTGACGGGGGTGACGCTGCGTGCACAGCACGTGGTCCCCGGAGATCTGTACGCGGCGCTGCCCGGCGCGCGTGCGCACGGTGCCGACTTCGCCGAAACGGCGTTGGCCAACGGTGCCGTCGCCGTGCTCACGGACGAGGCCGGTGCCGCGCGCGAGGCGCTCAAGGACGTGCCCGTGCTGATCCACCCGCGCCCGCGTGAGGTCGTCGGCTTGCTCGCCGCGCACGTCTACGGCCGGCCGTCGACCAAGGTCAAGTTGTGGGGTGTCACCGGCACGTCCGGCAAGACCACCACCACGTACATGATCGAGTCCGCGCTCAGGGCCGCAGGGAAGAACACCGGTCTGATCGGCACGGTCGGCACCCGCATCGGCGACGAGCAGCTCGGCAGCTCGCACACCACTCCGGAGGCGCCTGACCTGCAGGCGTTGTTCGCGGTGATGGCCGAGCGCGGCGTCACCGACGTGGCGATGGAGGTGTCGAGCCACGCGCTGCACATGGGCCGCGTCGCCGCCACCGAGTTCGAGGTCGGCGCGTTCACGAACCTGAGCCAGGACCACCTCGACTTCCACGCGGACATGGAGGAGTACTTCCAGGTCAAGGCGCAGCTGTTCGACGGCCGCGCGCGCAGGGAGATCGTCTGCGTCGACGGCGAGTGGGGTCCGCGGCTCGTGAAGCCGGGAACCATCACCGTCGCCACGACCAAGCCCGCCACCTGGACCGCGGGCAACGTCGAGGTGAGCCCGACCGGTGAGCAGACGTTCACCGCGCACGGCCCCGACGGCGACATCGAGATCCACCTCCAGCTCGCCGGCAGCTTCAACGTCGCCAACGCGTTGCTGGCGATCGCCTGCCTGCACGCGGAAGGCATCCCGGGTGACGCCATCGCGGAAGGCCTGAGCACCGTTCAGGTCCCCGGCCGCATGCAGCGCGTCGACGAGGGCCAAGGCTTCACCGCGGTCGTCGACTACTCGCACAAGCCCGCCGCCGTCGCGCTGGCGCTGGACGCCGTGGGCGCCAAGACGGACGGCCGGGTGATCATCGTGCTCGGCTGCGGTGGTGACCGCGACCGGGCCAAGCGGCCGCTCATGGGAGAGGCCGCGGCGCAACGAGCCGACGTGTTGATCATCACCGATGACAACCCGAGGAGCGAAGACGCGTCCTCAATCAGGGCCGCCATGCTCGAAGGGGCCCTCGCCACCGAGAACAGGGGCGAGGTGCTGGAGATCGGCGACCGGAGGCTCGCGATCGAGAAGGCCGTCGAGCTGGCACATCCGGGCGACGTCGTCGTCGTGGCGGGCAAAGGACACGAAACGGGACAGGAGATCGCCGGCGTGATCCACCCGTTCTCGGACGTCGAGACGCTGACCGCCGCGATCAGAAAGGCTCACCGTTGATCGCACTCACGCTCGCCGAGATCGCGAAGATCGTCGGCGGACGGTTGCACGCAACCGATGGCACCCCCGTGGTCACGGGCTCCATCGAGTTCGACACCCGCAAGGTCACCGAGGGCGGCCTCTTCCTGGCGCTGCCCGGTGAGCGCGTGGACGGCCACGACTTCGCCGCGCAGGCTGTGGCGTCCGGCGCGGCCGGGGTGCTGGCAGGCCGCGAGGTCGACGCGCCTGCGGTGATCGCGCCGCCGGTGGAGACCAAGCACGCCAACGCTTACGTGCTCGCCGGCGACAAGACCGGCGATGGTGCCGCGGTGCTGGCCGCGCTGGCCAAGCTCGCCAGGTACGTCACCGACCAGATCAAGGACCTCACGATCGTCGGCATCACCGGTTCGGCCGGCAAGACGTCGACGAAGGACCTGATCGCCCAGGTGCTGCGGCCGGTCGGCGACGTGGTCGCGCCGCCGGAGTCGTTCAACAACGAGCTCGGCCACCCGTGGACGGCGCTGCGGTCGACCGAGGACACGAAGTTCCTGGTCCTGGAGCTGTCCGCCCGCGGTATCGGCCACATCGCGAACCTCTGCGAGATCGCCCCGCCGAAGTTCGGTGCCGTGCTCAACGTCGGCACCGCACATCTCGGCGAGTTCGGCTCCCGCGAAGGCATCGCGCAGGGCAAGGGCGAGCTCGTCGAGGCGTTGCCGGAGGACGGCGTCGCCGTCCTCAACGCCGACGACCCGCTGGTCGCGGGCATGGCGAGCCGCACGAAGGCCAAGGTCGTCCTGGTCGGGGAGAACCCGAACGCGGACGTCCGCGCCGCGGACATCGAGCTGGACGAGCAGGCCCGCGCGAGCTTCACGCTGAAGACCGCGAAGGGCGACGCGCGGGTCAAGCTCGCGCTGAACGGCCCGCACCAGGTGGGCAACGCACTGGTCGCCGCCGCGATCGCACTCGAGCTGGGCGCCACGCCCGCCGAGGTCGCGGAGCGGCTCGGCGCGGCGGAACGGGTTTCCGCGCACCGCATGGTGATCACCGACCGGCCCGATGGCGTCACCGTCATCGACGACGCGTACAACGCGAACCCGGACTCGGTGCGGGCGGCGTTGAAGGCGCTCGCGACGATCTCGCGCGCCACCACGCCCGCTCGCCGCAGCTGGGCCGTGCTCGGCCCGATGGCTGAACTGGGCGACGACGCGGTGCGCGAGCACGACGAGATCGGCCGTCTGGCGGTACGCCTGGACATCAGCAAGCTCGTCGTCATCGGTGACGCGGCCCGCGCGATGCACCAGGGTGCGCACCTGGAAGGATCTTGGGGAGAGGAATCCGTCCTCGTGCCGGACGCGGACGCGGCGATCGCGTTGCTGCGAGCGGAAATCCGGCCCGGTGACGTCGTGCTGGTCAAGGCATCCAACGCCTACCGCCTGTGGCGCATCGCCGAGGCCCTGCTGGAGGCAGGAACCAAGTGAAGAGCATCCTGATCGCGGCAGCGATCGCACTCGCGGTGTCGATCCTGCTGACGCCCTACCTGATCAAGATCTTCTCCCGCCAGGGCTTCGGCCAGGAGATCCGCGAGGACGGTCCGCAGCACCACAAGACCAAGCGCGGCACGCCGACCATGGGTGGCCTCGCCATCCTGGTCGCGATGTGGGCCGGCTATCTCGGCACTCATCTGGTGAACTCGATGTCGGCCTCGGCGTCCGGGCAGACCCCGACGGCGTCCGGCCTGCTCGTGCTGATGCTGACGACGTCGCTGGGCATCGTCGGCTTCCTCGACGACTTCATCAAGATCCGCAAGGCGCGCAACCTGGGCCTGAACAAGACCGCGAAGCTGGTCGGCCAGTTCATCGCGACGATCACGTTCGCGATCCTGGTGCTGCAGTTCCCGAACAAGGACGGCCTGACGCCCGCGTCGGTCAACCTGTCGTTCGTCCGCGACATCACCGTCGTCTCGTTCGGCGTCATCGGGTTCATCGTCTTCTGCTACGGCATGGTCGCCGCGTGGTCGAACGCGGTGAACCTGACCGACGGCCTCGACGGCCTCGCCGGTGGTTCGTCAGCGATGGTGTTCGGCACGTACGTGGTGATCTCGTTCTGGCAGTTCCGCTACAACTGCTCCAGCTACGCCGTGGCCGGCTGCTACGACGTGCGAGACCCGCTGGACCTGGCGGTGATCGCCGCGGCCGCGATGGCGGGCTGCATCGGCTTCCTCTGGTGGAACGCGGCTCCCGCCAAGATCTTCATGGGTGACACCGGTTCGCTCGCGCTCGGCGGCCTCGTCGCCGGTCTCGCGATCGCGACCCGCACCGAGCTGCTGATGATCGTCATCGGTGGTCTGTTCGTGGTCGAGGCCCTGTCGGTGGCGCTGCAGGTCGCGGTCTTCCGCACCTCGCGACGGCGCCTGTTCCGCATGGCACCGTTCCACCACCACTTCGAGCTGGCCGGCTGGGCGGAAACCACTGTCATCATCCGGTTCTGGCTGATGGCGGGCATCTGCTGCATGTTCGGGCTCGGTGTCTTCTACAGCGAGTGGCTGACGGGCGGGTTCTAGGAACATGACCAAACTGGCCGGAACGAAGGTGCTGGTCGCCGGTGCTGGAGTGACCGGCCGGTCCGCCGCGGAGGCGTTGCTCGCGGCGGGCGCCGAGGTCGTGGTGACGGACTCGTCGCAGGAACGACTGGAGGCGCTGGAGACCCGTGCTCGAAGGCGTAGAGCCTGGTGCCAGGCCTGACCGAACCGCCCGCCGGGACCTCACTGGTCGCTCACCGAGCCCCGGCCTGGCAGCCGTCGAGCCCGTTGCTCGCGGCTGCCTCGTCGGCGGGCATCGAGGTGATCGGCGAGGTAGAGCTGGCCTGGCGGATGGCCGCGGAACTGGCCGACCCGCCGGTGTGGCTCGCGGTGACCGGCACGAACGGCAAGACCACGACGGTCGGCATGCTGGAGTCGATCCTGCACGCGGCCGGTGCGGACGCCGTGGCCTGCGGAAACGTCGGTCTGCCCGTCGTGGACGCGTTGCTGGCCGGGCGCAGGGTGCTCGCCGTGGAGCTGTCGAGCTTCCAGCTGCACTGGGCGCCGTCGGTGCGGCCGCAGGCGGGCGCGCTGCTCAACCTCGCGGAGGACCACCTCGACTGGCACGGCGGCATGGAGCCGTACGCGCGGGCCAAGGCCCAGGTCCTCACCGGTGACGTGGCGATCGGCTGGCTCGACGACGACCTCGTCGTGGACCTGCTCGAAGACGCACCGGCTCGTGATCGCGTTGGTTTCACGCTGGAGGAGCCCTCGGCGGGCCAGCTCGGTGTGCGCGACGGCTGGCTGGTCGACAGGGCGTTCGCCGACGACGAACCGTTGATCGAGATCTCGAAGATCCGCCCGGCCGGTCCTCCCGGCATCGCGGACGCTCTCGCCGCCACGGCTCTGGCGCGCGCGTACGGCGTGCCGTCGGAAGCAGTGCGCGAGGGCTTGGAGGCGTTCGAACCCGCAGCTCACCGAGCCGTGCGCGTCACTGTGGACGCCACCGATATCCAATATATTAACGACTCGAAGGCGACGAACCCGCACGCCGCGGTGGCGTCGCTGCGGGCGTTCGACAGCGTCGTCTGGATCGCCGGGGGTCTGCTCAAGGGCGCGTCGGTCGAGGACATGGTGCGCAGCGAGGCTCATCGGCTGCGGGGTGCGGTGCTGATCGGCGCCGACCGTGCGGTGATCGCCGACGCCCTGGCGCAGTACGCGCCCGATGTGCCTGTGCGCGTGCTCGACGTCGCCGCCGACGACGAGCCGATGGTCGCGGTTGTCCGTGCCGCGCAGGAGTTGGCACAGCCCGGTGACACGGTGTTGCTCGCCCCGGCCGCCGCGTCGATGGACATGTTCAGCGACTACGCGCATCGCGGTCAGGCGTTCGCGGACGCCGTCCGGCGGTTGACGGCTGGTGAAAGCAGTGACCGGTAGGGTGGTGGTGTCGTGACCGTCGGCCTTCACCGCGTCTTCCGGCGCTCAGCCCGGCACCACGATGCACCCGTCTGACCGTCGAAATACGGGGCAAAGGCCGACGATCACGACACCATGAGCGACACGCCACAAGAATCCCCGTTCGAGCGCTTGACACAGGAGACGATGATCTGGTGACCGTCGTCGCCGACAAGCCGAGAAGCAAGCGGAAGGTTCGTCCCGCTGGCCGTGTCGCGTCGTTGCGCGGCGGTCTGACGGCGTGGCTGAGCCGCCCGCTCGCCGACTTCCACCTGCTGCTCGCGATCTTCGGCATGCTCACCGTGCTCGGCCTGGTGATGGTGCTGTCGGCGTCGGCGCCGGGACAGGTCGCCTCGGGTGTGTCCGCGTACAGCGTGTTCCAGAAGCAGTTGATCTACGTCTGCATCGGCGCTGTGTTGTTCTGGCTGGTGCTGCGGTTCCCGCTGCGGCGGCTGCGGCACCTGTCGACGGCCGCGATGGGCATCGGTGTGCTGTTGCTGGCGCTCGTGCTGACCCCGTTGGGCGATGTCCGCGGTGGCGCCCGGTCGTGGTTCACGGTCGGGCCGATCTCGTTCCAGCCCATCGAGGCCGTGAAGCTCGCCCTGGCGTTGTGGGGCGCGCACGTCCTCGTCACGAAGCGTGCGCTGCTGTCGCAGTACCGGCACCTGCTCGTGCCAGTGGTGCCGGTGGCGATGCTGGTGTTCGCGCTGGTCATGCTGCAGCCCGACCTCGGCGGCACGATCACGCTGGGCGTGGTGCTGATCAGCCTGCTGTGGTTCGTGGGCGCGCCGATGCGGTTGTTCGGCGTGATCGCCGGTGGCGCGGTGGCGGGTGCCGTCGTGCTCGCGATCGGTGCCGCGTACCGGCTGCAGCGCGTCGCGACGTTCCTCAACCCCGACTCCGATCCGCAGGGCGCCGGTCTGCAGGCCCGTCAGGCGATGTTCGCGCTCGCGGAGGGCGGTCTGTTCGGCAAGGGGCTCGCGCGGGGCAGCTCGCAGTGGCGGTACCTTCCGAACGTCGAGTCCGACTTCATCTTCGCCGTCATCGGCGAGGAGCTCGGGTTCGTCGGATGTGCGCTGGTACTGGTGTTGTTCGGCCTGCTCGCCTGGGTCGGCCTGCGGGTGGCCTCCCGCAACACCGACCCGTGGATCCGGATCGTGTCCGCGACGCTGACGGTCTGGCTGGTCGCGCAGGCCGCGATCAACATCGGCTACGTCGTGCGGCTGCTGCCCGTCACCGGCATCACGCTGCCGATGATCTCCTCCGGCGGCACCTCCATCGTGATGACCATGATCGTGTTCGGCATCCTCGCGAACTGCGCCCGGCACGAGCCGGAAGCCGTCTCGGCGCTGCGTTCGCTCGGCCCCGGCCGCGTCGGCGGGCTGCTCAAGCTGC
>NZ_VSRL01000200.1 GCF_012184385.1 Lentzea indica | reverse complement strand
GATCAGCCGGGGCGGCCCGGCGGGGGCAACGCGCGGGCGCTGCGTTGCTGGAGCGATCCGCCCGGTACGTCGCGGTGGCGGCCCGCTCGCTGGCCAACGTGCTGGACCTCGAGGTGCTGGTGCTCACCGGGCCGAGCTTCGCCATCGCAGGCTCGGTCTACCTGCCGGTGCTGCGTGCGGAGCTCGACAGCGCGTTCATCGCTCGCGACGCGCATTCCGTCTCCGTGCGGTTGTCGCCCTCGGCCGCGTCGGCACCGGCGATCGGCGCCGCGGCGATCGTGCTGCAGTCCGAGCTCGTGCCACGGCAGAAGGGGTTGCACCTGCCGGACGACCTGGCGGCTGACGAGCCACCGGTCTTCCAGCAGCTCGTCCGCTGAGCGTTACGGGCACACGTTCGACGTGCTGTTGTTCAGCCTGATGTTGCGGAACGTCGTGTTGATGCCACAAGGACTTTCGCGCACCGACGAGTTGGTCACCGTCAGGTTCTGCACGGTGATGTCGCTGTTGTTCGGGAACTCCGAGCGGGCGGCCAGCCGGATCTCACCGCCGCCGGTCACGGTTCCGCTCTGCGCCGCGAGGTTCACGTTGTAGCAGTTCTCGATCAGGACCGCGTTGTTGCCGGTGTTCGCGAGGTCGATCCGGTCGATGGTGAGCCCGCCGCTCTCCGACACGCAGAACACGCCGCGGCCGCCGCCACGGGCCCGCACGGTGCCGACCCGGATGTTCGTGGGGTAGCTGTTGCCGATGCGGCCGTTGCGGTTCGCCGTCCGGAACGCCGCGTATCCGGTGCCGGCGCCCGCGTTCTCCGCGTCCACCGTGCCGACCGTGGCGTTGATGGTGTCGTTGAGCAGCAACCCGGACTCGCCGACGTTGCGGGCCGTCACGGTGCCGATCGTCAGGCCGTCCACACCGTACGTCTCCACGGCGTGGCTGCCCGCGCCCGAGACGAAGACGTTGTCGATCCTGATGTTCCGGCTGCGCACGCTGGTGTTGCCGCGGTTGTCGATGCGCACGCCGAGCCCGCCGGACAGCCGCATGTCGATCTGCCCGAGCACGAGGTTGTCGACGTTGCGCATGAAGATCCCGTACAGCGGGCGGCCGGTGAGGCTGAGGTAACGCACCTCGACGTCGCGGGTGCCCTGGAGTAGATCGGGGCCTGGTCACCGGAACCGGAGCCGGTCACGTTGATCGTGCCGCAGACGTCGATGCCGGTGTAGCTGGGCAACGAGATCCGCGAGCCCGCGCTGACCGAACCGTTGCCGCGCACCACAACCCACTGCTTCGAGGTGCGTCCCGCGCTGAGGCTGCCGACCGCGGCTTGGACGGCGGACCGCATGTCACCGCCGGTGTAGACGGTCCGGCCGCCGTTGCGGGCGGTCCACGTGCTGCCGCTCAGCACGGCCTCGGCGTTGAACGCACGGTCACCGCAGGCCATGATCCGCGGCTCCGCGTTCGCCGCGGGGACGCCGCCGAGCATCGCCGACACGGCCACGATCGCGCCCGCTCGCCACCTGGTGGAGGACATGGGAAATCTCCCTCGGGTAAGGGAATGCAGGGAATCAGCAGGGCTTCCTCACCAGGCATGTTATCGCTAACGTTCTTGCGGTGAAAGGGAATCGAAGCGATTCGATTCGAATTCGAACGGCGAAAGCGGGTCGAATGAAATTCAGCAACGGCTACTGGCTGCTGCGCGACGGCGTGGAGGCGGCTCATCCGGTCGAGGTCTACGACATCGCCCAGACGGCGGGGGAGCTGGTGGTGCACGCGCCGACCCGCCCGATCCGCCATCGCGGCGACCTGTTGAAGGGGCCTGTGGCGACGGTCCGGTTCTCCTCGCCGATGCCGGACGTGATCGGCGTGAGCCTGACGCACTTCGAGGGCGAACGGCGCAGACAGCCGGAGTTCGGGCTCACCACCGCCGAGCCGTACGTGCACCTCAGCGACGAGAGTCTCACGTCCGGTGCGCTGGAGGTGAGGGTCAGCCGCGAGTGGAAGGTCGAGTTCGTCGTCGACGGCGAGGTGCTTACCACCAGCCCCGCCAAGGGCATGGGCTTCATGACCCTGGACGGCAAGCACTACGTCCGCGACCGGCTCGACCTCGGCGTCGGTGACGTGGTCTACGGGCTCGGCGAGCGCTTCGGACCTTTGGTGCGCAACGGCCAGACGGTGGACATCTGGAACGCCGACGGCGGCACGAGCAGTGAGCAGGCGTACAAGAACGTGCCGTTCTACCTGACCAACGCGGGTTACGGCGTGTTCGTCAACCATCCGGGCCACGTGTCGTTCGAGGTCGCCTCGGAAAAGGTGTCCTGCGTGCAGTTCAGCGTCGAGGGGCAGTCGCTGGAGTACTTCGTGATCTACGGCCCCAGCCCCAAGGAGATCCTGCGCAAGTACACGTTGCTGACCGGCCGTCCGACGATGCCGCCGATGTGGTCGTTCGGCTTGTGGTTGTCCACGTCCTTCACGACGTCGTACGACGAGCAGACGGTGTCGAGCTTCATCGACGGCATGATCGAACGCGACCTGCCGTTGAGCGTGTTCCACTTCGACTGCTTCTGGATGCGCGAGTACAACTGGTGCGACTTCGAATGGGACCCGCGCACGTTCCCCGATCCGGTCGGCATGCTGGACCGGCTGAAGTCCAGGGACCTGCGGATCTCGGTCTGGATCAACCCCTATGTGGGGCAACGGTCCCCGCTGTTCGCCGAAGGTGTCGAAGGCGGCTATCTGCTGAAGCGGCCGAACGGTGACGTGTGGCAGTGGGACCTCTGGCAACCGGGCATGGCGCTGGTCGACTTCACCAGCCCCGCCGCCCGCGAGTGGTACGCGTCCAAATTGGACGCTCTGCTCGACCAGGGCGTGGACTGCTTCAAGACCGACTTCGGCGAACGCATCCCCACCGACGTCGTGTACTTCGACGGTTCCGATCCCGAGCGGATGCACAACTACTACGCCTATCTCTACAACAAGACCGTCTTCGAGGTGCTGCGCAAACGCCGTGGCGACGGTGACGCCGTGGTGTTCGCCCGTGCGGCCACCGCGGGATCGCAGCAGTTTCCGGTGCACTGGGGAGGCGACTGCGAATCGACCTACGAGGCCATGGCCGAAAGCCTGCGCGGCGGGCTTTCCCTGGGACTGTCCGGTTTCGGGTACTGGAGCCACGACATCGGCGGCTTCGAGGGCACTCCGGACCCGGCGTTGTTCAAGCGGTGGATCGCGTTCGGCCTGCTCTCGTCGCACAGCCGGCTGCACGGCAGCAGGTCGTACCGGGTGCCGTGGCTGTTCGACGAGGAGGCCGTCGACGTGCTGCGGGTCTTCGCCAAGCTCAAGGCCCGGTTGATGCCATATCTGCACCACGTGGCGCTGCAGGCCGCCACCGAGGGCACGCCGATGATGCGGGCGATGGCGCTGGAGTTCCCGGACGATCCGGCGTGCACGCACCTCGAACGGCAGTACATGCTCGGCGACAGCCTGCTGGTGGCGCCGGTGTTCTCCGACAGCGGCAAGGTGTCGTTCTACGTGCCGGAGGGCACCTGGACCGACTTCTTCACCGGGGCCGAGGTTCCCGGCGGCCGGTGGACAACGATGACATGCGACTTCCTCACCGTGCCGCTGCTGGTCCGGCCGAACACCGTGCTCCCGCTCGGAGCCGTCGACGACCGCCCGGACTACGACTACGCCGACGGTGTCACGTTGCGGATCCACCAGCTCGACGACGGCGCCTCGATCACGACCGAGGTTGCCGGTTCCACGTTCCACACACGCCGCAGCGGCAACCGGATCGAGGTCGAGGTCGAGTCGCCGCCGTCGGCGTGGCAGGTCCAGTTCCCTGCCGGGGACCCGGTTCAGGGCACCGGCAACGCTCTCACCGTCACTTGAGATGGCCGGAAAGGGGAATCCGTTGGTCGCGCAGGGCCGTGGCCACGACACCGGCGATCTGCCTGGCACCGGCAGCCTCGAAGTGGGTGTGGTCGTTGCAGAAGAAGGCGCCGACCGGTCCGCTGGTGTAGTCGCCGTTGTTGGGGCACAGCTTGAGCGTGTTGTAGAGCGTGTAGCTCAGCTTGTGCAGGTCGATGACGGTCACCTGGCTCGCCCGGCCCGTGTCGAACGTCTCGGTGAGGAAGCCGCGGGTACCGACGGCCGAGCTGCCGCTGCACCTGATCGCCGAGACGGGCGTCAGGAAGATCGGCGTGACGCCGCGGTCCTTGGCCGCCTTGGCCATCATGGCGAGGAGTTCCTTGTACCGGGCGGAACCCACGTGCCGGGGACAGTCGCGACTGCCGTCGTTGATGCCGAACTGGATCATCAGGTAGTCGCCGGCCTTCATCCCGTTGGTGGGATCGAGCATGTTCAGCCAGCGCTGGTGGAACGTCCTGGGGCTCACGACGCATTCGCCCGCGGAGTCCTTCGTGCTTTTGACGTTGGACTCGTACAGCCAGGTCTGGATGCTGCGACCGGCCACCGCGTTGTTCACCACGGTGACGTCCTCTTTGAACAGCGGGTCGAACTGGCTGCCCCAGCCCACCGGGCAGCTGGACTGCGGGTTCGACATCGTCGAGTCGCCGGCGAGCCAGACCTTCACGCTCGCGGCACTGGCGGACGCCTCGGCGGCGGGGGAGCAGTCGGGCTGATCCGCCGACGCCGGACCGGCACCGGCGATCAAAGGTAGAAGGGTGAGCGCGACCAATGTCAGAAAACGTTTCCGCACAATTGTCTCCAGACGGCAGGGTTTGTCTGATGTAGACGGAACAGAAAACGATCTTCCGTATGAGCATACCCTTTGTTCATTAGGCTGGAAAGCGCTTTCCGGAGTGCCGGTCTCGTGCCTGAAGGGGGAGTTGACGCATGTCTCCAGTCGGCCGTCCGGGCTGCGGGGCCTCGCCGACACGCGAGGTGTGACATGCGCGTTCGACGGTCATTCGATTCGAACGCAATCGAAATGAGCCGTTTCGGCTCCCCATCCGCGGCGCCACAACAGGCGCGTTCACGGTCGACTGCGGGCGGAACGAGAACGGGCACTTCAACCCGGACAACTTCATCGCGCAGCCCGGTGTCCGGGGCTGTCCTTTGTAGAGGCTCATGCCACGGGGGTACGGTGCCCAGCACCTGCACGACTACGTCGGCAACCTGTCCACGGACGCGGACTCGAACAACAAGTCGCTGGAGGCGGCGGGCACGACCTGCAAGAACGGTGACAAGTCGGCCTACTTCTGGCCCGTCGTGCGCATCAACGACGGTGCGGACGAGGGCGAAGGTGGTGAACTGCCCGGACGTCGCGAGCAGGCTGCCGAAGGTGCCGAGCCAGGCGAAGGCGGAGGTCGACCGCAACCCGGCCCTGCTCAAGACCCAGATCGACGAGGGCGAACAAGCGCCTGGCGAAGAACGAGAATCCCCGCGACGCCAACTTCATGCCCGGCAACGAGGGTGACATCCAGCGCCCGGAGGTCGTCGACCTGCAGTTCCGCGGCTCACCGGCCGGCAAGGTCGTCGCGATGCCGAAGTTCCTCCGCGTCCTGTACGGCGACGCCAAGGTCTCGACCAACGGCACCATGTCGCAGCAGATCATGAACCGTCTGGTCAACTGCGTGAACACCGGCAAGAAGTGCAGGGAGTGAATTGTCCTCACATCGTTCGACGATTCGGTGGTCGAATTCGTCGAAGCGTATCGATTTCTGGCCGGTGCCTTGACGGTGGCAGGGCGCCGTGCCAGTTTTCGTTTCATGTCGCGGTTATTCGTTCAAAGACGATCGATGATCGGTTTGGTGGTGGCCGCGGCAGCGGTCCTGGTGGGGAGCCTGATGCCGGTCGCCGCCTCGGCCGACGTCCGGGCCCGCAGCGCGATGGATCAGGTCGCGGCGATGCAGCCGGGGTGGAACCTCGGGAACACGCTCGACTCGACCGGCGCCGACGAGACGTCGTGGGGGAACCCTCGCATCACGGAAGCCTTGCTGGACAACGTGAAGGCGCAGGGCTTCAAGAGCATCCGCCTGCCCGTCACGTGGAGCGCGCACCTGGCGCCGGACGGCACGATCGAGGCCGCGTACCTCGACCGTGTCAAGGAGGTCGTGCGCTGGACGTTGGCGCGCGACCTCTACGTGATGATCAACGTCCACCACGACTCGTGGCAGTGGATCAACGCTATGCCGTCCGATCGCACTGGCGTTTTGAACCGCTTCAACGCCGTCTGGACGCAGCTGGCCGCCGCGTTCAGGGACTTCGGGTCGAAGCTGACGCTGGAGAGCGTGAACGAGCCGCAGTTCGCCGGTAGCTCTGGACAGGCGCAGGAGATCCAGCTGCTGGGCGAGCTCAACGCGTCGTTCCGGGACATCGTGCGCCGGTCGGGCGGGAACAACGCCGGCCGCCTGCTGATCCTGCCCACCCTGCACACGTCGGCCGACCAGCCGCTGATCGACGCGCTCGCGACCCAGATCCGGGGCTTCAACGACCCCAACCTGGCCGCCACGGTCCACTACTACGGCTACTGGCCGTTCAGCGTGAACATTGCGGGCGGCACACGTTACGACGCCACCGCGCAAAACGACCTCACCGGCTACTTCGACCGCGTCTACAACGCCTTCGTGGCGAAGGGCGTTCCGGTGATCCTCGGCGAGTACGGCCTGCTCGGCTTCGACCGCCACACCGGCACCATCGAGCAGGGCGAGAAGCTGAAGTTCTTCGAGCACCTCGGCTACTACGCGCGGACCAAGAAGATCACGACGATGCTGTGGGACAACGGCCAGCACCTCGGCCGGACGTCGTTCCGGTGGAGCGACCCCGAGCTCTACGCGCAGATCAAGTCGAGCTGGACGACCCGCTCCGGCACCGCGTTCACCGACCAGGTGTTCAGCGCGAAGTCGAGCGCCATCACCGCCAAGACGATCACCTTGAACCTCAACGGAACCTCGTTCCAGGGGCTGTGGCACGGCGACACCGCACTGGTGAGCGGCCGGGACTACACGGTCGCCGGCGACCGGCTGACCCTGACCGCGCAGGCGCTGACCAGGTTGAGCGGCTCGCGGCAGTACGGCACGAACGCGGTGCTGACAGCCCGCTTCTCCCGGGGCGTGCCGTGGAAGCTCCACGTGATCACCTACGACCAGCCGGTGCTGTCGAACGCAAGCGGGACAACGGCTTCGTTCGCGATCCCGACGACCTTCCGCGGCGACCTGCTCGCCACGATGGAGGCCAAGTACGCGGACGGCACCAACGCCGGGCCGAACGACTGGACTTCCTTCAAGGAGTACGACCGCACGTTCGCGCCCGACTACTCGAGCGGTACCACGCTCCTGAGGCCGGACTTCCTCAACGCCGTCAGGGACAACGCGCGGGTGACGCTCACGTTCCACTACTGGAGCGGCACCAAGGTGACCTACTACATCACGAAGTCGGGCAACACCGTGACTGGAGCGATCGCATGATCCGCGCAACAACAGTGGCCGTTCTCGTCGCCGCACTGATCGGCGCACCGGCGGTTCAAGCCGCGCCGGGCGCCCTGGACAGGGCGCACACCGCGGGACGGGTCACGGCGTCCGTCCAGTACAGCTGGCCCGGCGTCTACTTCGAGGGCCGGTTCCGCGGCACCAGCGTCGGCATCTCGCTCAACGACGCGGCGAGCTACTACGACGTGCAGATCGACGGGCGAACCGTGACGACGCTCGTCAAACCGGGCCGCACCACCTACTGGGTGCGTAACCTGAGCTACGCCGAGCACCGCGTCCGGCTCGTCAAACGGTCAGAAGCCCCTTGGGCGGCGGGGGAGTTCGGCGGGTTCGTCGCCGGGTCCGGCGGTGCCGTGCTGACCAAGCCCGCGGCCCGCACCCGGCAGATCGAGTTCATCGGCGACTCGCTGACCGCCGGCTACGGCAACCTGTCCACCACGCGCGACTGCTCCACGAACGGCGGCGTGGAAGCCAACACCAACACCGACCTCAGCTTCGGCGCGCTCACCTCCCGCGCGCTGAACGCCGACTACCAGGTGAACGCCTTCTCCGGTCGTGGCATGGTGCGCAACTACGGTGGCGGCGAGCCCGGCACCAGCTACCGCACCTACTACGACCGGGCGTTGCTGAACGTCGACGGTGACGTGTGGCAGAACCCCGGCACGTGGCGGCCGCAGCTCGTTGTGGTGGGCTTGGGCACCAACGACTTCTCCACCGCGCTCAAGCCCGGTGAGCAGTGGCCCACCCCGGAGAGCCTCGTGGCCGCGTACAAGTCGGCGTACCAAGGGTTCCTCGACAAGCTGCGGTCCCGCTACGGTGCTGGCACGACGATCCTTGTGAGTGTTCCGGAGGGCTCGGGGACGTTCGCCGACGCCGTCCGGCAGGTCGCGCAGGACCGCAACAACCAGGGCGACAGCCGGGTGCGCTACTGGAACTACGCCGACCCGGCGCTGGACCGCCTCGGGTGCGACTGGCACTTCTCGCAGCGCGACCACCGGTTGATCTCCGGGCTGCTGACCGAGTACATCTCCAGGCTGGGACTGGCCTGGTGACTGCTCGTTCCCGGAGTTCAGCGCTCACTGAACTCCGGGAACGTTTCCGGTCCATTCGATCCAACAGTCGAATGGTCCTTGTGCTGCAACTTCGCGCAGGGTTCGTCGAAGGTCGTTCGACGAACTCTTTTCGTGTGGCCTGTCCGCGCCTAGAGTGTGGCGCCAGTCTGGGAGCGCTCCCAGAATGAGGAGGCAGGATGTGCAACAAAGGAGTTGCCGCCGGCGTCGCGATGGCCACGTTCGTGGCCACGGCTGCAGCCGTGCTGAGCAGCGCACAGGCGGCCGCATCACCGTTCTACGTCGATCCGGGCACCAACGCGGCCAAATGGGTCGCGGCGAACCCCGGTGACTGGCGCACGCCCGTGATCCGCGACCGCATCGCGACCGTGCCGCAGGCGAGGTGGTTCACCACCACCAACACCGGCACGGTGCGAGGCGAGGTGGACGCCTTCGTGGGCGCCGCGGCGGCTGCGGGGAAGGTCCCGATCATGGTGGTCTACAACGTTCCCAACCGCGACTGCGGCGGGGCGAGCGGCGGCGGCGCGCCCTCGCACAGTGCGTACCGGGCGTGGGTGGACCAGGTGGCGGCGGGACTGGCGGGACGGCCGGCGGTGATCGTGCTGGAACCGGACGTGCTGCCGTTGATGACGAACTGCCAGAACGCCGATCAGCAGGCCGAGACCAGGGCGTCGATGGCGTACGCGGGCAAGCGGCTCAAAGCCGGGTCCGGTCAGGCCAAGGTCTACTTCGACATCGGCCACTCGGCCTGGCTCGCACCGGCGGAAGCGGCGGCGCGGTTGCGGGCGGCGGACATCTCCAACAGCGCCGATGGCATCTCCACCAACGTGTCCAACTACCGCTGGACGTCCGACGAGGTGGCGTTCGCCAAGGCGGTGCTGAACTCCGTGGGCGACTCCCGCCTACGTGCGGTGATCGACACCAGCCGCAACGGCAACGGTCCCGCTGGCAGCGAGTGGTGCGACCCGCCTGGGCGGGCGATCGGCACGCCCAGCACCGACCAGACCGGCGACGGCCAGATCGCCGCGTTCCTGTGGGTCAAGCTGCCGGGTGAGGCGGACGGTTGTATCGCCGGCGCCGGTCAGTTCGTGCCGCAGCGGGCGTACGACCTGGCCAACGCGGCCAGGCCACCGTCGACCACCCCTCCTGCGACGGGTGGGTGCAAGGCCACGCACCGGGTGACCAGCACCTGGTCGGGCGGCTACAGCGCCGAGATCGTGATCGAGAACCAGGCGGCACCGATCAACGGCTGGAAGTTCAGGTTCTCCGCACCGGGTGTGACCGTGAGCCAGGGCTGGAGCGGGACGTGGACGGACTCCGGTGACGTCGTCGAGGTCGCGAACGCGTCCTGGAACGGCGCTCTGGGCACCGGCGGGACCGCCACTGTCGGCTACAACGCGACCTACAGCGGCGGCACCCCGCCGTTCCTCTCACCAGCGCTGAACGGGATGGTCTGCGGGTGAGCGGTCAGCAGCCGATCCGGTTGGTGGCCAAGGTGATGTCGTCCAGCCAGAGGTCGTACGCGCCGTCGTTGGGCTGGTAGAGCTGCCAGCCGAACTTGACGGTGTCGAAGCGCGGGAACACGAAGTCCACCGGGTTTCCGCCGTGGTTGCGCGTCGACACGGTCAGATCCGGCTGAGGGACGCCGTCGAACCAGAGCTCGACCCGGTTGTCGGCGGCGTCCATCCGCCACTCGACGCACTGCCACACGTCCTCGCGGGACGGAGCCGACTCACGCCAGTTCGTCCAGTCGCCGGTCGGTCCGCCGTCGGCACCGACACCCCAGAACGCACGGCCCGCGGTGGGCACGTACTGACCACCCAGCGGCCGCACGATCTCCGGACCCTGGCCGGTGGCCTCGATCAGGGTGTAGTGGGCCCAGTCGGGCTTGCGCGGGAAGGCGTCGGCCTTGAGTCGCACCCGTCCGTAGAAGCTGTTGCCCGGCGCCGAGAAGTCCTCGACCCGGAGGAACGCGCGGCCGTTGCGTTCGGTGTGCACGCGGAGAACCCGTTGGCCGCGTGGGGCTTTCTCCACGGTGAGCGTGCCGTGGCTGGTGTCGACACCCCATTTGAGACTGGTGGCGCCGCCGAGCGGAACGGACTGGAAGTCCTCGCAGAACAGCACGTTCGGGCGGGCGCAGGAGGAGGGAGGGTGGACCGCGGCGGCCGGTGCGGCGGCGGCGAGGAGGGGGAGAGCCAGGAGTACGGAGAGCGCTTTCCGCATTGACATACCTGAAACCTAGGTGATCTCCCGATCGGCAGGCAACCCCGCCGATCGGACGGATTCGTTGCCCCTCAACGACTTTCGCGAAGGATCCTCCGATGAGAAGAGGGTTCTTGGCGCACACTGTCGCGGGCTGCAACGGCAACGTCGATGCCGGAGCCGGCGGGGTAGGCTGCCGGCGTGGCGGGCCCGCGGAAACGTTCGGCGCTGATCGCCCGGCTGGTCAGCGACCAGCCGGGTGGTTCCCAGGCCGCGATCCTCGACGAGCTGCGCCGGTGCCTGCTCGACGGCGACGTCCCGCCCGGCACCGCGATTCCGCTCGACGAGGTCGCGCAGGTGTTCGGGGTGAGCCGCATCCCGGTGCGCGAAGCGCTCAAGACGCTGATCGGCGAGGGCCTGGTCGAGCACCGGCCCAACCTGGGCTACCAGGTCGCCAGGCTGACGACCCGCGAGCTGCACGAGCTGTACGTGTGCGCGAGTGCTGGAGATGGCGGCGCTGACCGCCGCGGTCGCTTTGGCAGGTGAGCGGGACGACCAGGAGGCGACCGCGACCCACGAGGCGCTCGGCCAGGCCATCGCGGCACACGACGTGCGCGGCTACCACCGCAACAGCAGACGGTTCCACCTCGCGCTCGTCCGGCCGTGCGGGATGCACCGGTTGCTGGCCATGCTGGAGTCGGCTTGGAACACCACGGAGCCGGTGCAGCCCATGGCCCACGTGTCCGACAGCGCGAAAGTGGAACTGCACCACGATCACGAGGAGATGCTCGCGGCGTTCCTCGCGCGGGACGTGGACAAGCTGGTCGCGGCGGCAAGGGCGCACCACGGCCGGCTGCGGGCGTCGCTCGCCGCGCTGCCCCGTCACACCGGGTTGTTCGTCGACTCCGACTGACCTGGGCTTCGACCGACGGGGGCCGAGAAAGATATACGGTTCGCGTCATGGGGGCGTAACACGGCGGGGCCAGGCTGCTCGCACCACATCCGAGGTCTCGAGGAGTTGGTGATGACCGAGACAGCCTCCCGCCCGGCGACCGGCACCGCGCCCCACTACGACCCGCGCCTCACCAACGAGGACCTGGCGCCCCTGAAGAAGCAGACCTGGGGCTCGTACAACATCTTCGCGTTCTGGATGTCCGATGTGCACAGTGTCGGCGGCTACGTCACCGCGGGCAGCCTGTTCATGCTCGGCCTGTCCAGCTGGCAGGTGCTGCTGGCGCTGGTCGTCGGCATCGGCATCGTGAACGTGTTCTGCAACCTGGTCGCGAAACCGAGTCAGGTGACGGGTGTGCCGTACCCGGTCATCTGCCGGGCGTCCTTCGGCGTGCTCGGTGCGAACGTCCCGGCGATCATCCGCGGGCTCATCGCGGTGGCCTGGTACGGCATCCAGACCTACCTGGCGTCCGCGGCGTTGAACGTGGTGCTGCTCAAGCTCTTCCCGGGCCTGATGCCGTACGCGGACGTGCAGCAGTACGGGTTCCTCGGGCTGCCGTTGCTGGGCTGGGGCTCGTTCGCCCTGCTGTGGCTCGTGCAGGCGGCGGTGTTCTGGACCGGCATGGAGACGATCCGCCGGTTCATCGACTTCTGCGGTCCCGCCGTGTACGTGGTGATGTTCCTGCTCACCGGCTACCTGATCTACCGTGCGGGCTGGAGCGCGATCGACCTGAGCCTCGGCGAGGTCCGCCACACCGGACTGGCCTCGATCCCCGTCATGCTCGGCGCGATCGCCCTCGTGGTGTCGTACTTCTCCGGCCCGATGCTGAACTTCGGCGACTTCTCTCGCTACGGCCGGTCGTTCGCCGCGGTCAAGCGGGGCAACCTGCTCGGCCTGCCGGTGAACTTCCTGGTGTTCTCGGTGCTGGTGGTCGTGACCACGTCGCTGACCCTGCCGGTGTTCGGCGAGCTCATCACCGACCCGGTCGCGACCGTCGCCCGCGTCGACAGCACGTTCGCCATCGTGCTGGGCGCGTTGACGTTCAGCGTCGCGACGATCGGGATCAACATCGTGGCGAACTTCATCTCGCCCGCGTTCGACTTCTCCAACGTCAGCCCGCAGCGGATCAGCTGGCGCGCAGGCGGCATGATCGCCGCCATCGGGTCGGTGCTCATCACGCCGTGGAACCTCTACAACAGCCCGGAGGTCATCCACTACACGCTGGAGGTGCTCGGCGCGTTCATCGGCCCGCTGTTCGGCGTGCTGATCGCGGACTACTACCTGGTGCGCAAGCAGAAGGTCGTGGTCGACGACCTGTTCACCATGTCACCGAACGGCCAATACCACTACCGCAAGGGCTACAACCCGAAAGCGATCGCCGCCACGGCCGCCGGCGCGATCGTCGCCGTGGTCCCGGTCCTGGTGCCGGCGTTGGCGCCCGCCGCGCAGTACACCTGGTTCATCGGCATGGCCGTGGGGCTGGCGGTGTACTCGCTCGCGTCCAGGCCTGCCCGGTGATCATCAAGGTCGTGAACCCCAACACCAGCCAGGAGATGACCGCGCTGGTGGAACGGTCGGCCAAAGCCGTCGCCGCTCCTGGAACCTCGGTGCACGCGGTCAGCCCGGCGATGGGGCCGGAGTCGATCGAGAGCCACTACGACGAGGCGCTCAGCGTGCCGGGACTGCTGACGGAGATCGCAGCCGGAGAACAGTCCGGTGTGGACGGTTACGTCGTGGCGTGCTTCGGCGACCCCGGACTCGACGCCGCCCGCGAGCTGGCTCGCGGTCCTGTCGTGGGCATCGCCGAAGCCGCCATGCGCACCGCCGCCTACCTGGGGCGGGGCTTCACCGTGGTGACGACGCTGTCCCGCACCCGCGGCCGGGCGTGGGAACTGGCTGAGCGCTACGGGATGCGCGGGCTGTGCCGGGGCGTCCACGCCTGCGACATCCCGGTGCTGGAGCTCGACCGGGTTCCTGGAGCGCTCGACGTGGTCACGAACGCCTGCGCCCAAGCCGTGGAGGAGGACGGAGCCGACGCGGTGGTGCTGGGCTGCGCGGGCATGACGGACTGGGCGGCGCCGATCGCGGCGGCGATCGGCGTACCGGTCGTCGACGGGGTCCAGTCCGCCGTTCTCACGGTGCAGGCGCTGGTGGAGATGGGGCTGCGCACCGGCAAGCGGGACGAGTTCGCCGTCCCTCCGCCGAAGCGGTACACGGGGTTGTTGCGCGACTTCGGTCATTGAGTGTTTGTCGGCCAGAGAGCGAGCCGGCTCAGCGCTGCTCGCTCTCCGGCAGGTCGCCGCGGACATGCATTTCGTGCAGAGCCTCGTCGGCGGTGGTGATCTCCGAGTAGTACTGCCGGTGCACCTTGTACGTGCGGTCGAGCTCGATCTTGTGGTACATCCCGGTCGGCTCGCCGAAGCGGAGGTCGCGGGGGAGGCGCTGGACGCCATCGCGGCCCACGATCAGGATTGCGCGGTCGGTGGCCACGAACGTCCACACCCGCACGTTGAAGATCCACGAGCCGGTCTGCGCGATGAATCCCGTCTGGATCTGCTCGCCGGGCTCCAGATGTGGCGCGGCCCGCTTGGCGATCAGTTCGGCCCGTCGTTCCTGGTAGCCCATGGTTTCCCTCCGAAGCGAGACGTGCCCGCATGGTAGGACGGGCCACCCGCGAGGGGACGTGCGATGGCAGCTTCCGGCCGCGGATTATGTCGGCCGCCGCCGTTGTTCACTCCCAGAACACTTGGAGCGCCTCGGACGTCAGCTGGGACAAGCCGTACGTCGCGCAGTCGGCGTTGGGGTGGACCACCGGGTAGGCGTTGGCGGTGTCGCCGGCGAGTGGGCCGTGGGTGAAGCGGGCGCTGATCGTGACTCGTCCCGCGGCCGGATCGGTGTTGACGGTGATGTCGAATTCGCTCTTCTCGCCGGTGTTCCACGTCAGGACGGCCTGTTCGGTGATGGTCATGACGGGTGCGCACTGGTCGCCGAAGTGGCGGGTCGCTGTTCCGGTCCCGGTGCGGACGCCCGATTTCAACCGGGTGTACTTCCCGTTGGGCGACTGGCAGTTCACGAGTCCACCGCCGACCGTGGTGTCGGCTGTGGTGTTCGTCGGGGTCAGCGGTGGGGTGAAGTCGAACTGGAAGTTGCCGGTGCATGACAGGTCGCCGGTCTCCGCGTGGGCCGGGGTCGGGAGGACGGCGGCAACGGCCAGCAACGAAGCAATGGCGAGCATGCGTGTGGGGTTGGTCGTCATGCGCTTCTTCTACTGGGTCTGCTACCCGGTGGAGTGCCGCCAGCCGAGCGAAACATCGACACGAACCGGTGATTCAACACGGAAACGGCGGGCTTCGCGGCAGCCGCCGTGGGCGTGATGATCTCATCGCGGGCAGCGCTCGGAGCGCTACGTCCACAATGGACGCGGCGTATAATTCTGTTGTGTACCAACGAAAAACTCACGAAAGGTCCGCTAGTGTGGAAGCATGTCGACCATTACGAGTGAGCCGAGGGTGAACCTGAAGTCGGTCACCCCGGACGTGTCCGCCGCGATGCGGGCGCTGCACGTCGCGGCCGCGGACTCCGCGGCACGGGCCGGGTTGCCCGTCCTGCTGCTGGACCTGCTGCGCCTGCGCGTCTCGCAGATCAACGGGTGCGAGTTCTGCATGGACCTGCACGCCCGTGACGCCAGGGCCGCCGGTGAGTCGCCGGAGCGCCTCGACGCGCTGTTCGCCTGGCCGGCGTCCACGCGGTTCGACGCGCGGGAGAAGGCCGCTCTCGCGCTGGCCGAGGCGATCACCCTCGTGCACGACGGCCGGGTGCCGGACGGGGTGTACCGGGCCGCTGCCACCGAGTTCGGCGAGGACGGGACCGCCGCGCTCATCTGGGTCTGCACCGTCATCAACGCCTACAACCGCATCGCGGTCAGCACCCGCATGGTTCCCCCTGCGCCCCAGCCATCGACTCAGCCATCGACGACGACCTCGAGCTGACGTGGCCGCGTGGCGGTGGGCGGGTTCAGCGGTGTGCGCAGCCGTTCGACCCGCTCCCGCCACGGCGCGAAGTGGGTGTCGCCGCCGGGAGTGGCACCGCAGCCGATCAACCCGGTCACCAGGCGGATACCGTGGAGGGCGTTGAGCAGCCACACTTCCCGGCCTGCCAGCTCGTCGACCCGACGGGCACGCTGCGCCGTCCGGATTCCCTGCGCCGCGGCCAAGTCCAGCACCAACCCGGCGGTCGTTCCCGGCAGCGCCGGAATCTCCTCGGGCGGTGCGCACAGCACGTCGTCCTCCCACCACAGCACTGACGAGCTCGCCGCCTCCACCACGATGCCGTCCGGTGTGCGCAGCAGTGCCTCCTGGGCGCCGTGGCTTTCCGCTTCGGCACGCAGCTTGCCCAGCGACTGGAGATCCGGGCCCTTGCGGGCTGGACTACGCCGGTGATCGGGCGCGTCCGGTACCCACACCCGCACGTGTTCGCCGCGCTCTGGTGCCGGGCGGATCCGCAGTCGCAACGACGGCGGGTCGCCCGCGAGTTCCGCCCGTGGGAACCAGGCGCCGGTGCGAGGCAGGGCGGAGATCGCCTCGCGCCAGAAACGGTCCAGTTCCTGCTGTGTGACGACACCGAGCTCCAGGCAGGATCGGGTGAACCTGCTGACGTGCCGGTCCAGCGACCGCACCGACCCGTCGAGCACCAGCCAGGAATCGGCCACCAGCAGGGGAGTGTCCGCCATTCAGCGCCTCCTCGAAGGGCCGTAGGGGGCGTGTTCCAGCCACTCGCCGAATCTCGGCACCACGGGCGCCAGGCCCGCTGCCGTCCTGCGCCGCAG
>NZ_VSRL01000001.1 GCF_012184385.1 Lentzea indica | reverse complement strand
GCGGCGTGATCGACCCGGCCGTGCTGACCGGGTTCTCGATGCTGCGCTACGACGCGTTCGCCCGGTGCCCCAGCACCCGGAAGGTCCGCGAGCGCCTCAGGGTCGTCATCACGCACCGGCCGATCCGGCGCAGCGACGCAGCGCCAGGGCGTCGTGGGAGTTCTCGGCCGCCAGCTCGCACGCGTCGGCGTGCTGCGGGTGGGCGGGGTTGCTGGTGATCGGGCTGAGCAGCTTCACCGACAGGGCGAACCAGTCGGCGACAACCGCGTTCGAGGCATGCTCGGGTGGCGCGCTGGCCTGCCAGCAGGCCAGCAGCTCACAGATGGTGGGTTCGGTGGTGGTCGAGGGCATGGCACATGGGTCCTGTCTCGTGAGAAGAGGTGGTGTGGGCACCGCCAGGCGGGCGGGGCGTGGAGTGCCAGGGCGGTTCGAGCCGCCCGCCTGACGGGGAGTTGAAGGGCCGGGCGTGGCCTGGTCAGCGCCAGGTACTGGCGGCGCGCTCGCCGTTGACCTGCGGGTCGGCGAGCCAGTTCGGCACTGTGCCGTCGCCGTCGCAGGTCGAGCAGGCGGGCTGCGTGCTGGTCGAGCAGTCAGGGCACTGCATGCGCGGTCTCCGTTCCTGGTCAGGCCTGGTCGAGGTGGTCGAGAGCCGCGGTGAACAGCGGCAGGTGCGCGGCGTAGAGCTGCATGCCGGCCTTTTCGACGGCGCTGGTCAGCGCGGCCAGCGTGGTGAACGGCCACCAGGCGGCGGCCAGCGCGTCATCGGCGCCGGTCGCGAGCACGGTGTGGGGCAGCCGGTAGAGCGCGGCCGTGGTGCAGATCCAGGCGTGATCGCTGTTGCGCGGGTCGTCGACGTAGCCGCGCGAGATGACCGTGGGCGTGTGGCCGTGCAGGTCCACGCCGGTCTCCTCGCGCAGCTCCCGCACCAGCGCGGCCGGGGCGGTCTCGCCGGGGTCGGCCATCCCGCCGGGGGATGGCCCACTGTTCGGTGTCGCCGCGCTGGATCAGCAGCACCCACCGCTCACCGTCACGGTCGGGGTCGCCCGCGACGACGATCGGATCGGCGGCGCAGTTCTCGCCCCACTTGCCCAGGTTGCGGCCCGTGCGTCCGGTGCGGCCGGTCGGGTTGAGCGGCCAGCCCCAGGCGTCGCGGTCGAACGGCACCAGCGCGGCGATCTGGCGAGCGGGCCAGTTCGGCACGTCCTCCGGGGTCACGTACGGCTCCGCCCAGCCCTCCGCGACGCTGGCGGGCAGGCCCGAGCGGCGCAGCTCGGGCGGAGTGATGTCCACGGGCGTGTAGTAGGGCCACGACGTCGACCACGACCGCAGGTCGTCCGGAATCGGGACACCTGCGGGCGTGAACTTGTTTTTGGGCATGACAAACAGGCCCTTTCGGGTCGAGGTGGATTCGAGAGGGGTTCGCGCCTTTGCCCGCCTGCACGTGTGTGCGGAACACTGTGCGGGCCTGCGCTCGGTTGTTACCGGGTGAGGTGGTGCAACCTGGTCCGGCGGTGCGTGCTTTGGCGGTTCGAGCCGCCGGACCAGGGCAAAAGTGGAGTTGCTCGGCTACTGCCGCTCGCCGTCGACGTACGTGCCGCCGTTGGTGTCGCAGGGCTCGGAGACGCCCTTCTTGTTCTCGTGCCGCTCGTGGTACGGCCCGAAGTCGCTGTCCCAGCTGAACTTTCCGCAGACCGAGCACTTCTTCTCGATGAGCGCCATGATCAGTTCCTTTCAGAGCAGGTGTTCGGATGAGGGGCTGTGCGAGCTAGCGGCGAGCGGGATCTTGCGGACACGCGTACTCGTCTGGAAAGTGAAGGCAGACAACGACAACGGGCGTTCACGCGGCGGCGACGTCCGCATCGGTCGCCGCGGCTTCCACCTCGAAACAGGGCCAGCACTGCCGGGTGCTGGTCGGCAGCACGTACAGCGGGTCCTTGCCGCAGGTGCGGCAGATGCGGCGGGCCAGGTTCGCCTTGGCCAGCGCCGTCTGTTTGGCCGGGGTCGTCGGCCGCACCGGCTTGGCGCGGTTGATCAGGTAGAGGTTGGCGAACCACTTGGCTTTGGAGCCGTTGTGCCGCCCGTACAGCACGGCCACCGGGTCCTGTCCGCCTGGCCGCAGCTCGATCGCGCGGAGCTGGCGATAGGTGGCGAGCTTGTCCCGTGGCGCGCACCCGTGTGACAGCAACGGCAGCCCGTCCTTCACACCTCGCGTGTACTGCTGCGCGTCCGACCACGGCACCGACGCGAGCACCCACGGGTACTGGCGGCCCGCCATCACTACCGCCTGGGGGTACGCACGCGGCCCGACATCGTGTGCGCCGTGGCCTCGACCGCCATCACGCCGCCACCAGCACCGGCGCGCCAGCCTTGTTCGACGCCGCCCAGAACGCATCGGCCCGCACCTGCGCACGCTGCCACCGCTCCCAGGCCAGCCGGGTGCGCTCCATCGCGTCGAAGTGCTTGCCCGTGACGTGCCCCAGCGCCGCGCGGTAGTCGGCCCTGTTCGGGCGCTCCCGCACCAGCTGGCCGATCGACGCCACCAGCGCCGCAGCCCGGATCATCGACTTGCGTGCCGTCAGGTAGCCCGCGCAGGCCTGCTCTTCGGCCAAGCGCAGCGCGGTCAGCGGCGATGCAACGAACGTGGTCTTGGACATGGCAGAACCTCCGTAGAAAGAAATTGAGTAAGGAAAGGGGATCTGATGGCGAGCCAAAGCCGCGGCTTCGCCATCAGATCCCCTCGATTGGCCTCCTACCTGTGCAAACAGGTGTCTTAGAGGCCTCTCGGTGCACCTGAAAAAGGGTGCACGAAATACGCCATATGTGGCCCCGCTCCCGGGGTTCTTATCTCACGTGGTGCTTGCGCATGCAGGACGAATTACCCGTCAGCTCCCGTCACCGGGCTACCTCTGGAACGTCGTGCGCAACGGTCCTAGCACTAAGGACGACCACCTGACGACACGTGAGTGCCGCTCGCACTTGACGAGATTGAGTTTTGAAACCTGGCCGATGTCTTAAGACATCTTGCTTGTTGCAGACGCTAGACCATGCATGTCTCAAACGTCAACAGGTGTCGTAAGACATCCGGGTAAGATCTGGCGTTATGGCTGATCAGGGCGCAGATCAAGAGGACAAGCGGCACGCGAGTCGCCGGGTGGCGGACTCCATCCGGGCCGACATCGAGCGTGGCCGATGGGAAGTGGGTGCGCCCCTCCCGACCTACAGGCAGCTAGCCGCAGACGAAGGCGTCGCGGTCAACACGGCTATGGCCGGTGTCCGCCTGCTCCGGGAAGAGGGATGGGTGGAGATCAAGCCGAACGCTGGTGCGTTCGTACGTGATCGCAGCGGCGACGTCGGTGCGGAACAGGAACTGCGCGAGCTTCGCGTCAAGGTCGAGGAGATGCGTGCGGAGCTTCGCCAGGTCAGCAGTGCGGTGGCTCGCATCGATGGCGGCCTGGCTGATGTGCTCGCCCGTCTTGGCGCGATGAGCGGCCTTGGAGCGCATGTTCAGCACCATGAGTTTCACGGCGACATCGCTTCTACGAACGTGGCGAATCCGTCAACCGCTGCTCCGCCCCATGCCGCTAACTGACGAACCGCAGTCGCCGTGCCGATCGGGTCGCGGATCACCAGCGCAACCAGGGTCACCACGATCAACAGCACCGCCAGGCGCCGGCCAGTCTTGCCGCCACCTGGCAGCGGCATCATCGTCTGCTTCTTCGTCATGTTGGTTCTCCGTTCTCATCGCTGGTCCGTTCTGCCTCAAGCTTGCTGCGATCTGGACCACATGAGAACTGCCCGAGTACACCCCAACGCTGAACTTCCACCGAACTACTGCCACTGAACTTTCACCGAACTTCGGCGCGGCCCATCTTCAGAATCCGTTGGGGGAGTGGGAGCCTGAGCGCATGGACCTGAATGGCGTTCCCGCGACACTTGATCAGGTGAAGGCGCTGGCCCTCACTAACTACGGCCACTTCACCTCAATGCTCGTGGAAAACGGCGAGGTTCGGGGCCTGTCCTTGCACATGGAACGGCTCTCCCGTGATTGCCGACAGCTTTTTGATCACGACCTCGACATCGAGCAGGTTCGCGGTTACGTGCGGAAGGCCCTCGGTGAGCAGACGGGCGGTCGTGTGGTCGTTCGGGTTACGGTCTTCGATCCTGCCCTGGACCTGGGGACTATCGGACGCGACGCGCACCCCCATGTGCTGGTCACGCACCGCCAGGCCGCGAGCGGCTCGCCAGCACCCTGGCGACTTCAAGCAGCTGCGTACCAACGTGACATGCCGTCCGTGAAGCACGTCGGGCTTTTGGGTCCTATGCAGCGCCGCAGGGCGGCACAGCGAGAAGGCTTTGACGACGTTCTTTTTCTCAACCCTGATGGCACAATCTCCGAGATTGCCACGTCAAACATCGGCTTTGTCCGCGAGGGCCGCATTATTTGGCCTCGATCGGCGTACCTCACTGGCATCACGATGACACTGCTCAACCAGGAATTGGACGAGCAGATCGTGACGGAGCCACTGACGCTGTCTGACCTTCCGGGCATGGACGCAGCCTTCGCAACCAACGCTGCAACCGGCGTTCGAGCGGTGTCGGCGGTCGACGCGACGGAGTGGCCGTCCGAGACGCACACCGCCTTGAAGGAGTTGAGGGAGCTGTATGCCGACATTCCGGCCGAACCGGTATAGGAGAAGCTATCGGCGAGCTAGGCTCACTCGGAGGTTCTCCGAGGGGAAGTGTGCAATGCCGACAGTGCACCGCTGGACTGGCGTGGAGGTTCGCGCCCTACGCGATGCAATGCGCATGAGTCTTCGCGAGTTCGCTGCCCACCTCGGCGTGAGCGAGCGCATGGTCTCGAAGTGGGAGGCGGGCCGCGAGAACATCCAGCCGCGGCCCGTGAATCAGGCAGCGCTGGATACCTGCCTGAACCGCAGCGACCCCGACACCCATGCGCGGTTTGCCTTCCTGGTCGGCGACTCGGTGGTCAGCACCGGAGAGCAAGAGGCGCAGGTCGAGCCGATCGGGAGCGGCCAAGTCCACCACCCAACCGATGGAAGCGCCATGATCATGGTGGAAGGAAGCGTCTTCCTCGGTGGACCTAGCAACACCCCCGCCTGGCTGCCCGGCTACTACATTGACGTGTTCCCCGTGTCCAATGAGGACTACGCACGATTTGTTGCTGCAACTGGACATCAGGCGCCGGATCACTGGCCGGATGGGCAGTGCCCTCCCGATATCAAGGACCACCCAGTGGTCTTCGTGACTTGGGACGACGCGAACAGCTACGCCACGTGGGCGGGGAAGACGCTGCCGACGGGCCAGCAATGGGAGAAGGCCGCGCGAGGAACACGCGGGACGGTCTACCCATGGGGCGACCAGCCGACGCCGGCCAAGTGCAACGTCCGGGAGAACGGCGTTGGGCAGACGACGGCGCGCGACAACTACCAGAGCGGTGTTAGCCCGTACGGCGTGTACGACATGTGCGGGAACGTCTGGGAGTGGTGTTCGACCGAAACCAAGCCCGGTCGCCACGAACTCAAGGGCGGCGCCTGGACGAGTCCGTTCAACCGGGCCACTCCGTCGTCTTTCAACGACGCCAACGCAACGATGAAGGACGACGACACGGGCTTCAGGTGCGTGGTCGCCGCCGACACGATGGACGAGCTGCTCCGCCGCCGTTGACAGCCCTTGTGGTGCCGAGCACTTCTGGCACAGTTGACGGCCCGCGAGAGGTCGAGGAACGGGCACGCAAACCGCACCACACGCGGCGAACCACAGAGGTATCCCGTTGAAGAGGATATGTGGCGCGTCCGGGGCGATGACGTGCATGAGTGGTCGGAAGACTCCCGCCCCGAACTGGCGCTCAGCTACGGCGTCCACAGCTTCGGTGCTGTGCCGATGACCAGGTTGGGTGCGAGCTGCGAGCCCGGCGCAGGAAGAGCCAACACTTCGTGGACAACCTCGTCGAGAGTGCCGCTTCGTTCCCACACGATCTCGGGTGCGGTGTGCTGGTCGGCAGGAACACGGATGCGTAGGCCGAGAGCATCGGTCTCGGCCCGGACACGGATGCAGTCACGCCATCCGGCCGGCCAGATCCTCGCGGCGTCGAGTACGGCGTTGGGGTCGCCGGGATCGTCGATCGGAAGGAATATCCAGCCCGCGTCACGGATGAGGATCAGGTGTTGAAGGCTGGGAAATAGCTTCACTGCCTCAACATCGGTGAGCGGGGTCATGACCCACTCACCGCTACGCCATCCGCACTGATGATCGGCCGCATGCTCGGAACGTAGGACCGGCACAACATGCCAAGGGGTACAACCTGTACCCCCACCCGATCAGGTCAAGCCGCGATACCCACCCGCTCGCACAGATCGAGGACGTCCTGCCGCAGCCCGGTCGGCGGTTTCCGGCGCAGTTCGAGCAGCATTTCCCGCGCGAAACCGTTGTATTTGATCGTCTCCGGGGCGGTGCGTTCCGAACGGTTGAGCAACGCCCACACGGCGTGCTTGTCGCCACGCTGGTCGTGTGCGCGTGCCACCTCGATCAGGTGCCGGGCACGGCGAGGCACCGAAACGATCGTGTCCGGATCGGTTCGATCCGACGCACGCAGCGCCTCAGCTGGTCGCCGCAACTCCACTCCGAGGGTCGTGGCGTGCGCGCCCATCACCGAGCGGCTGAACGAAGACTGCGTGTGCCGATATCCGAGCGGCAGTTGCTGCGCGACCCTGTCCGCCAACTCCCACGCTTCCCACGCCTGCCCGTGTCGTCCACGGCGAGCGTGCACATAAGCGACCTCGGCATTCAGCGCGCCCCACATCCCGCGCCATTCATCGCCCGAGTTGAGGTACGGCTCAAGCTCACGGGTGCCAAACGCGGCGACGTCCAGGGCTTCGTCCCAACGACCAGCGTCACGTAGCGCCTGGACTTTTGCCCAGGCTCCGCCGCCGATTGCGAGTGGGTCGTCTGCCTCCAGCGCCTCATGCATCGCCCGGTCCGCGACCAGCCACACCAACTCCGGAGCGGGCTGGTAGGCGCAGTAGAAGTCAGCAAGGCGATACACGCCGGCCAGAACCCGGCGGGCGTCGCGGCGTTCCTCGCCACGGATGGTGCGAACGGCTCGTTGCGCGTCCCGGATCAGGCCAGGCAGTAGGGAACCGAGCTGCGTGCGGTGGTCAGGGCTGGCATGCCGGATCTGCCACGCCTGCTCCAACCGCACCGCCAGGTGCGGGACGCTCGGAGGTGTGGCGTCGGTGATGAGGTGATAGTCGGTGAGGGCGGCTTGCACGGCTGTGAGCGCGGCGTGTCGTTCGCCAGCGAACACGGTGACGGGGACCGCGTGGCCGTTGCCGGTGAGGTCGGCGAGGTCTTGCACGCCCAGAGCGTGCGCGATGCGAAGCAACATCGGCAGCCGCGGTGCTTGTAGGCGACCGTTCTCGACTGCCTTCACCCACTCCGCGCTTCTGCCGACCAGGTCACCGAGTACACGGCGCGACATCCCGGCGCGTTCGCGCGCCCACTTGATGCGTTGCCCGATCGTGGTGTGCGCAGGGTCGGGAAAACCCGAGGTCACCATAGGTCCACCTCATCGCCGGATGTGTCCCCGCCGATGCCCCCGGTGGCCGAACCGGGGGCGCGCATCCGGCGAGGATGTCGGAGTCCAGCGTAGCGGCGGGCCGTGTCGGTTCAATGAGCTTGGGGGTCTGCGAGCGGAGCTACTGGACTGTGGAGTCCACATAGCAAATAATCGAACACGTGTTCGATTAGACTAGGAGTTCGTAGCGTAACCTGCCCGGCAAGGCTCCAAGGGGGTGTGATGGGCACGACTCAACCCGACAGAAGTACGTCTGTGCTCGCTCCGCGAGACAGTGGTAGCCGTACGCTGTGCGGCGTGACGACCTGGAACGAAGCAGAGCGAGCTGCGCTGGTGGCCCTCTTGCGGGCGCGACCAGGCGGAATAAAGTGGCCCGAGATAGTTCTCGAGGTCGCCGAGGCTGGCAGTGCGCGAACTGTATGGGAACGCCACTCGCCCCCGGCGCTCTTCGACTCCAGCGACAGTGAATTCATTGCGCAGGCAAGTGCCGATATTTCAGCCTGGGAGAACGCTGGCCTGAGGTTTCTAACGTTCCTCGACCCCGAGTATCCCGCACAGCTGCGCGAGATTCACCAAGCGCCACCTTTCCTGTTCTGCAAAGGAAAGCTTGAGTCAGACAGTCAAGCGGTATCGGTGGTCGGATCGAGGAAAGCATCGGAGCGAGGGCTTGAGATAGCAACCAATCTCGCTCGCACCTTGGCGGATAGCGGTATTACCGTGATCTCGGGCCTTGCCGCTGGAATTGATGCCGCAGCCCACACCGAGACGCTTAGGGTGGGCGGGCGCGCAGTCGCAGTGATCGGCACTGGCATAAATAGGAACTACCCGGCAGCTAACTCTAAGCTTCAGGCAGAAATTGCGGACAGCGGACTCCTTATGTCGCAGTTCTGGCCAGATGCCCCACCTCAGAAGCACACGTTCCTAATGCGTAATGCGACCATGAGCGGATACGGTAAGGCCACAATCGTGGTAGAAGCAGGAGAAACAAGCGGAGCGCGCGCTCAAGCGCGTATGGCTGTTGAACATGGCCGTCCCGTAATCCTCACCGATCTTGTCGTGGAAAAGAATGAGTGGGCGCAGACGCTAGCCGCCCGTCCTGGCGTCTATGTCGCCTCCAGTACCGATGACGTCATGAAGGTCGTACGCCACGTAACCCGCAGCTTGGATGACGTCGTCGGCTCGCTGCTGCCGGTTAGTCGATGACATCGGACAACAGGGAAGTCGCCAGAAGGCTCGCGAGGCACATCGTGCAGCGGGCAGGTGGTTATCTACGGAATACCGTCCATATTCCGAATGTGACGTGTGCAAACTGTTTCACTCCGGTAGATGGCTATCAGCACTGCCTTAGGTGCAACCAGGACCGTAGAGCGTACGGAGTTGGCCTTGCCTCCACCGTCGCGCCGGTTTTTTATGGCGTCAAGGGGCATCAGTCCGGATACCTGCTACACACCTATAAGTCGCCATCTGCAAGCGACGAGCAGGCGAAGCTTCTTTCCCTGGTCCTCAACTTCTCTTATGCGGTCCACCTTGAGTGTCTAAGAATGCGTACAGGCACCTATCCGTCGGTCGTGGCCACCGTTCCATCCACGGCTGGCCGGGTCGGAAAGCATCCACTCGAAACCGTCGTCGATAATGCCAATCTTGGCTTGCCGATTACGAAGCTCTTGGTCAGCCCGAACCAAGGTGGCGACAGGCGTGAGGTACGACGTGATCGCTTTGCCCTTCTGAATCCACTTGATGTCAGAGGTAAACATGTGCTGCTCGTCGACGACACGTGGACGTCAGGCGGGCGCATTCAGTCAGCCGCGCTGACACTGCGCGGGGCTGGTGCTGCCGACGTAACTGCATGGTTGCTGGGCAGGTGGCTCGTGCCTGACTATGGAAAGAATAGGGAATTCATCGGGGCACACCTGACTCGCGATTTCGATCCCTGGTCATGCCCTGTTGCTGGGGCGTATTGCCAAGCAAGAACCCTCTGGACGCCCTAAGGCTCGCGATTGATCGGGTGTGTGGACACGTGCTCAACAAGGCACCTGAACAGCATAAATGGCCCTATGGTTGCGGAATCGGGATGCCTCGTCGGGTGTCATAATCGAACATGTGTTCGGTGATCGCGGGCTCAAGGGTGCAGAGCCGCCTGGTAGGGGCTACTTGCGTCGAGTGCATCCACCTCAACCAGTGTGGGTGGACCTGGGCACGGTGTGGCGCATCAGCCGGCCGCGTCGGTTCGTTCCGGATGCACTGGACATGCAGGGCACCGTCCCCGGTGAGCTACGGCTGTGGCACCTGACCACCACTGGCCACTGGGTCGGCTACGTCGAGTTCGCCGTGAAGGCCGGTGACCAGGGTGGCGTCCGAGTCTCTCAGTGGGTGATGGAAGACGCTCTTAAGCCGCGAACCGACTCGCCAGCGCGGAAGTAGTAGCGGATGAGGCGACTTGCTCGGACGCTTTGCCGACAGTCCATAGCGGACTGCCGCAGTCTCAAGGGCAGTCTCATACGTGGTCGTTCACGAGGGTTCAGTCGTTTCCCTATGGAGCCGCTGACCAGCGTAAAGAACCTCCATGAACATGCCTGAACGGCCAGGCCAATCCCTTGAAGGCGGGAGACCCACTCAGTTCGGAGTTCGAGTCCCTCCGTATCCGCTGGTTGAGGCCTGATAGCACTGGCTCTGCGCATTCGTGGCGCTCCCTGATGTAGCACGGATCGGGCGACCGACGACGTACGAGCATGGTCGACGCCAGGAATCCGACGCCCCTATCTGATGCGCCCGCAGCCGCAGAGCCGGAGAAGGCACGGCCGCCTCTGTCGGGTGGCCGACTGGCCGCGGCCGCACTGCTTGGGCTCGGTGTTCTGTGCACAGTGTTCGTCGAGATGTGGTTCTGGATCAACAGCACACCAGCGACCGGGGAGCAGAAGACGGCTGCTCACCTGGAGGTGTTCAAGACCACGGCAAGCGTCGCGGTCATGCTTGGTGGGATCGGCGCGCTGTATCTCGCGGCACGCCGCCAGCGCACCCAGGAAGCCGAGCACGCCCACGCCGTGCGCATCGCGGAGATCAACAGGCAGCATGCTGAACGCGTCGCTGCGGCCACCGAGGACGACGCCGCCCGCCGCCGGGTAACCGAGCTCTACACCAAAGCCGCTGATCAGCTCGGCTCTGATAAAGCACCCGTACGACTGGCCGGCCTGTACGCGCTGGAACGCCTCGGGCAGGACAACTCCGACCAACGGCGAACCATCGCCAGCCTGTGGTGCGCCTACCTCCGCATGCCCTACACCCCACCGCCTCCGACGGTCGGCCGACGACCCGGTGGCGTTGCGCGCCCATTGCTCAGCAATCCCCGACGACGCACCGGCATTCTGCGACCAGACCCAGCAACCCTGACATCCCCCAATCCCGCAGCAGCACATGCTGAGGCCGTGCTGGAGCGCGACGTCCGCCTCACTGTGCAACGCCTCCTTGGCATGCACCTCCGCCCACGAACAGACAACAACGACCAGCCCCACCACGACTACTGGCCGGAGATCCCCGATCTCGACCTCACCGGAGCAACCCTGATCAACCTCGACCTGAGCTCCTGCGCCCTGCCCGCTATCCGCATGGACCGCGCAACCTTCATCGGCAGAACCACGTTCGGCGGCGCAACCTTCACCGGTAGAGCCACGTTCTACGGCGCGACCTTCAACCACCAAGTCCAGTTTGCCCACGCGACCTTCAACGGCGCCGCCATGTTCTACGGCGCGACCTTCATCGGTAGAGCCACGTTCGTCGGCGCGACCTTCGATGCCAGGACCCAGTTCGATGGTGCGACGTTCAACGCCAATGCCAGGTTCGAGGACGCGACCTTCAATGCCATCGGCACGTTCGTCCGCGCGACCTTTACTGAAGCCGCCAGATTCAACCGCGTGACCTTCGCTGGCGTTGCCTCGTTCGATATGGCGGCCTTTGCCGCCATTGCCACATTCAACCGCACGGCCTTCAACGACCGCGTCACGTTCGACGACGCGGCCTTTGCCGCCAACACCTCGTTCGTCCACGCGACCTTCAACCGCGTCACGTTCGACGACGCGGCCTTTGCCGCCAACACCTTGTTCGTCCACGCGACCTTCAAAGACCACGCCAGGTTCGACAGCGCCGTGTTCGATTCAACAGCCCGCTGTCGTAACGCTCGGGTATCGGTTGGTGGGGTCACGTCACAGGCCATGTGGCCGGTAGGCTGGACGTGTGTCATCCCTGAACCGTTGAACAGCGAAGATGTCCAATGGGGGCAGCTAGTTCCGGTACCGATGGTCCTCGATCAGCATGTCGTCAGCGATATGAAGACGGACGGGTTCTAGGGATACATCGCGGCGACATCTTGATCCGGACGACCGGGCCGCTGGTTGAACTTTCGCCCAATACGCGCCCAGAATGCGTCATCCAGCTAGGGTGATCTTGTGAACACGCAGGTCAGGCCGGGCGTGCCGCCGGAAAGTCGACTTCCCTTAAAAGGATCACGCTAGCTCGTGGAGAGAAAAGCTGCCGTGATCAGATGGCTTTTTATAAAAGGCGTTGCACCCGCGAACGCGGCTTACATGCAGCCCTGGCGCGCTTTTTCCTACCCCTCGAAGCCAAGTACCCTTCTCGTCTCTTGGGTGAACTTAACAAGTTCGCTCTTGTTCTTAAGTATCACCTCGTTCAGGTTCTTTCGGGTTTCATCTGAGGGCACTGATCGAAGCATATCTGACATGTCGGCGAGAGAGTCACACCAGTCCGCAAGTATTTCTCGAAGTGTATCGTTGCCGTAGATTCGGAGGCTGCCGCTGCGCCGAAAAAAGTCATCAGACGGCTGGATTATTCCCTTTGGTGAGTCATGCGTAGACGCCTGTACCCATGCCCGCGTTGAATACATGTTCATGTCATCTACGAGCCGAGTCAAGAATTCTTCTTGCCGCTCGGCTCGCTTGATTCTAATGCCAGCTTGAACACCTTGTGCGGTTATGTGCTCTGCGTGATTCCTGCCTATGCGAGCAACAATCACAGTCCCCGTTGTCCCGGCTAACCCGACGATGACTGTCGCAACAGGTGGAACCCATTCCCATGCCATCTATCGAGTATGACCGAAGGCGGCTGTTCTCGCTTTGCCAAGTAGGCGACCACGCGACTGCCTCAGACAGGCACGTCAGCATCTGACTTGCGGGCTCAGCCTCGCCGGTACCGCACGTAAGCAAGCCGCTCGGGAAGTCCATTGTGGACTAGCGCAGTCTCACGGGCAGTCTCATACGTGGTCGTCCAACGGCGTTCATCCACGTCCACGCAGAGGTGCTGACCAGTGCGAAGAACGCCCGCGTACCCCCCCGGTGCTGTCATGCCAGCTCCTTGAAAGCAAGGGAGTGGTTGCCTGAGCGCGACAGCTTTGGACTAGAACGGCGGTTCGTCTTCCTCTGGCATTCGCTTGTGTAGTGCATCCCGAGCGATGAAGTGTCGGACGGGAACGTGACCTAACCCTGGAACCGAGACGGTGTAGGTCGTTAGCGCTAGCCACGATCCGTTCTGTGCCCTGCTCCAGGCAGACACTTCGCCCTTGGTCAGGGGGAGGCGTTCAGGGTTGAGGCCTTGAGTGCGCACCACGGTCGCCGGGGCGTTGGCTGGTGAGCTGGCTGGTACGTGGCGGTAGACCTGGCGAAGGTCGATCTAGACGAGTTCAGGTAAGTCGCACGTACACCAGAGTGGCGACGGCTCACGCTCGCTCGGATCGACCATGTGTTCGATCGTGCATCCCCGCCGTGGCCAGGGCAAGTCCGCTCCATTGTGGACCTACGCGCTGATGGGCGTGCCGCGGTGGCATTCGCTCACCTTCGGGAGCGTTTGCGGAGGCCGCACAACGCGTTCCGGGCGATGTGCAGGGCAAGCGCGCACCTTTGCAGCCTGGGCGCATAGGCACTCAAGGTGCGCGCCCTAACGGGACGTCCGTTTTGGACAGTGTGCGCGAACGGACTGAGTGGTTGTCGCTGGCTGAAAGTTAGTTCGAGGCAAGCATCTTTGCGCGCTCTTGCAAGAACGCGTGAGCCAGCTCTCATTTTCCGTAATAGATCTCGGTCGATCTCAGGGTGGAAACAGACCGATAACGCACGTGCTGACCAGGGCGAAGTGCGTTTGACCAGCACGTTCGGTTCGTTACCGTGATTCGTGTCACAATGCTGACAGTTTGAACGACAGGCGTGAACACCCCTATGTTTAGCGCACCTGCTGATTGCCAGTCAGGGGTCAAAAGGGCGCTATCGACAGACCTTCCGGTCAGTAATGGGTCCCCGCCGTACGGGGGGATTACTACTAGGAAGGATCGATCGACCGGTGTGTACCTGTGACGATGAGAGGCGGCGCGAGCCGTCTGAGGACCTGAGTGTTCCGCGGGAGACTCAGGAGGATGGATGCCGGACCGTCAGGTTGACCCTGAAGATCCAGCACCCGATCCTCGTGTCCGTGCAGTGCGTCCTGATGCTTTCGGGTCTCTGGGACGCAGTGGGTCACCTGCTTAGCTAGCAGGTCAACCACGAGGCCGGTTGGAGGGGGCAACCTCCGGCCGGCCTTTTGCGTACCGCCAAGTCTGCGTGGACTCACCTGGCAAGCTCACGCGCATGTGCATTCGCAAAGTCGCTGCGACGTACTCCGTTTGGCGGACACTCATGTAGTTTCTATGTGCGTATTTGACCAAAGAAGCCAGATGGGAACAAGTTTCCAGCTCAAGCTGGAATAACTACGGTGCGTGCCGCACGGCGTTATCGCAGGTCAGATGCGTGACCTGGATCACAATCTGACTGCATGAGATCTGGCTCACTTGCGTGCGGGTGCCGGTTTGGTCTGGGCCATGTCCCGGTGGCTCACCAACCGTCTAGCGCACTCGTGTGGTGGTATGTGCCTCGGTGGCAATCGCTCGTGTCCACGGTCGACCGGCAGTGGTCACCGAGCGTTGCTGACCAGCTGAAACACCGTCAGTGATCCCTCATGGTCGGCTACTCGCAGACCTCGAAAGTGTGCTCGTCGTGTGAAGTGAGGCTAGCTGCGTAACGGACGCTGGCTGGGGGTCGACTTCCTGACGTGGCTGTCACCGTCCGTACCCGAGCCGTGGCGATTGGTCGACCGATCGCATATGTACTCGGGGGTCTGCTCGCCCTCACCCTGTACGGGCTTGCGATCTGGCAAGCGCCTGAGCTCTTGGTGAATCAGGACGTCCTGGGCAAGGCCGCGCCCGAACAGCGCTTGTCGGCCGAACACAATGCACGCCTGATCGTGATTTCTATAGGCGGTGCACTGGTCGTTGGCACCGGTCTGCTCTACACCGCGCGGAACTACCGGTTGGCGCACCGTGGGCAGGTCACCGATCGGTTCACCAAGGCACTTGAGCGTCTTGGCTCGGACGAGCTGTACGTGCGCATTGGTGGGATCCATGCACTGGAGCACGTGATGCGAGACTCTCCCGACCACCACGGCGATGTGGTTGAGGTGCTGGTCGCCTTCATACGCGATCGGGTCGACCGTCGGACAGACGAATCAGCGGATGAGCCACCATGGATGCATCCGCCCATCGGAACAGAGGTACCAGCTCTGCCTGACGAGCTGGCGTCAGACGTCCAAGCCGCGGTCACTGCGCTTGGCAAGCGGCCAGACCGTGCCGAGCGCGAACGAGGCCGGATCAACTTCGGAAACCTTCATCTGATGGGCGCACAGCTCAGCGATGCTCAGCTCCAGGGTGCGAACCTGCTGTACGCCCAGCTCCAAGGCGCGAACCTGCTGTACGCCCAGCTCCAGGGCGCGGACCTGACGGGCGCCCAGCTTCAGGGCGCGAATCTGAGAGGCGCCCAGCTCCAGGACGCGGTAGTGACAACCGAGCAACTCCAGAGCGCGGGAGAAAACTGGGAGAAAAACCTCTCGCAACCGCCTCCGATGACCGAAACAGACCAACAGGAACCAAGGCGTTGACCTGCGTAGATTGCCTGCTCGGCAGCTCATTGAGTCAGTCGGACTTAGTTCGGGACGAAGAGGTCGCAGGTTCAAGTCCTGTCACCCCGACTGAAATAGATGCAGATCAAACCTTGTCCACAGTAGACGTGGACAGGTCTGATTTATGTCTGGGAGTGGTGCTCTGCCGAGACGAAGCCAGGTCGCCACGAGTTGAAGGGTGGCGCATGGACCAGTCCGTTCAACAGGGCCACGCCTTCATCCTTCATCGATGCGGCAGCGACCATGCGGGATGACGACGCAGGCTTCAGGTGCGTGGTGTCGGCCGAAGTTTTCGGCAAGTCGCACTAGCAGGAGGCCTGCTACCAGCAGCATTCCACTCGACCTGGGCTTACGATGACTCCAACTGCCAGTGCAGCCGCATCGGAGGCCCGGATGTACGTGGTACGCGACAACAGCCGAGATGGCAAAGCCGTCAGCTGGGGCACCGATTGGGTTCGCATGGACGAGATCGCCGCCACGAACCCTCACTTCGAGGTGTGGCCAGACCTTGGTGCGACCTGGCACTACTGGCACGTCACCAAGCGTGGCTTTAAGTGGGTCCACCCGTACGACCTGGACGCCAGGCAACACGCTGAGATCACCTGATGCCTGTCGTACTGCGCCTGGACCGAGGCGAGATCGACGCCCTGATCACCTGGCTCCGCGGTCAACTTGCCGCCGATCGCCAGGGCCGAGCGCATGCCGCGATCCTGGATGAGCTTGCCCGCCATCTACATGCGGAGGCCGCGGCCGGCCAGCTTGCGCGGCGCGTACTTCAACTGCTCGGCTCGATCTACGAGAAGCGACCTGGCTACCGCAGCGAGTGGCGGCCGTAGCACTCTCAAGACGAACGGCGTTTCTGGCCTGTCGCTGTAACAGGTATCGAGTATGGCTCTCAGCTCGTTAGTCGAACCTTGGCCTTGACGACCTTGCTGCCGCGTTCAGAGCTGTAACGGGCGTTGTACCCGGCCCGACCCTGTGGCGTGAATGCAACTGTCCGCGGTCTTGCGCGGGTCGCTCTAACCGGAACGCTGGTGCTGGGCGGTTTGGGTGTTCTCGCCCTCTACCTGCTCGGCCCCGCAGAGGCGAGGAACCGAGCCAGCTGGTGTAGCGAGCGGGGCCGATTTCGCGACAGTCCTCGGTACCTGTGACAGTGGCGGGTAGGGGATCGGGCCTGGGAGGTGCTGTGAAACGCCGATGGTGGCGGGTCGCTCTGGCTGTGGTGGTGCCGGTCGCTGTGGTCGCGTTGTCGGTGCGGTGGGGGCTGTTGGATTGGCTGGTAGCCGATGGCGGCACGGTGCGCAACGTGATGGAGGGCTTGAGCTGGCCTGCGACCGTGGCGGCGCTGGGGTTGGCCGTGAGCCCAACAGTCCGACGGTGGTTTGCGCCGGGCTCACAGGTTTCCCCAGGTACCGGCGCGGTCGTGCACGACCAGGTGGCGACGCTGGACGCAGCGAATCCGCTGGTGGGACGGGCGCTGCACTTGGTGGATGGACGTCTGCCGGAAGTGGGGCAAGTGGGGTTGTTGCAGATGCGAGTCAAGCCCGCCATCGATACTCACAGCGAGGACGGTTCGGATTTGCCCCCTTATGTGGGGCGTGATCTGGATGAGGACCTGGAGTGGGCGATCGCTGCCGGCGGGATGGTGCTGCTACACGGCCGGGCAGCGGTGGGGAAGTCGCGTGCCGGGATTGAGGCACTCCGGCGGCTGCGTCAGCACGATCCGCTGCTGATACCTCGCGACGGCCCGGCCTTACGCGAGTTGGTTGCAGCAGACGCGGTGCCGGACGGCGCTGTGGTGTGGCTGGATGACTTGGAGCTCTACCTCGCCGCGGACGGCCTGGACCTGGCATTGCTGCAACAGCTGTGCCCGTCCGGCAGGCCGAGCAGGACCGTTGTGGTGGCGACGATGCGCGACGAAGAATTGGCCCGCCACACCATCGCCAGTACCGAAAGCGACAGAGTAGGCGCGACGATCGAGCGGGCAGCGGTCGATTTGATCGCTCAGGTCCAAGGGCGGCGCCGAATTAAGGTGGCCGCCGACCTCTCTTCCAGCGAACAAGGACGCGCCCAGCAGGTCGGTGGGCTTGACGGTCGGGTGCGGCGTGCGGTGCAGGCGCTGGAAGGGTTCGCTGAGTATTTGGCGGCAGGCACGGCGATGATGGACCGATGGTCGATCGGCGACGGTCCGCTGTTTCTGGTGGGGCAGGCCTTGATCAGCGCCGCGGTCGACTGCCGTCGCGCCGGTTACCACAAGCCCGTGCCCACCACGCTGTTAGGTGAGCTGCACCGTCACTACATGGCTCCGGCGTGGCGCCACCGCGACGATCTGCCCACGATTGCAGAAGCGCTGCGCTGGACCCACCAGCCCGTACTGGGAGCCAGTTCCTGTCTGCAACCCCGCTCCCAGAACACAGCCCTGGCCTCTGATTACCTTCTCGACCGCGCGCAGAACGGCCAGTCTCCTCTACCTGAACGTGTCAATGATGTCCTGTGGCCTATGTTGCTGGACACCACCTCCGCCGTCGACGCTCTACCTATCGGCAACGCCGCCTACCACGCGGACCAGTTCGATATCGCTCAAGCAGCCTGGGAACACGCATCCACCGCCAACATCAGCGCGCTGGTCAACCTCGGCATCTTGCTGGTGGAGCAGGGCCGTGACGACGAAGCCGTGGATTACCTGCGCCGTGCCGCCGACGCCGGCGACATCAACGCCTCGGGCATGCTGGGCGCCGTGCTGGCCGAGCAGGGCCGTGACGACGAAGCTGTGGACACCGCAGTTCCAACCGGCAACATGACTGGCGAGAAGCCCAGGAGTACGCCTACCGACTGAGCGCTCTGGAAGCTCATGTGGACCGACGCCAACCAACGCCGCTACCAGCATCTATCCGGTCGTGTGCAGGTTGTAACAGATGCCGTACCCGTTCGGGACGAAGAGGTCGCAGCCCAAACCCAGGTCGGCCCCTGACATCATTTTGCGACATCAACGGCGGTGAACGGCTATGAACTGACCTGGTACGAAGCGAACCCATGGCGGCGTTCGTCGTGGGGAACGTGCAGGTCAACGAGGCAAACCATCTGATTTACACCCGAGCGGTCGCAGGTTCGATCCCTGTCGCGCCCACCAGATATGCGTCATTCAAACCACGCACCGTAGAGGACCATCTACGGTGCGTGTTGTTTTCTTTACTATCTGTTACATTGTTCGCAGGGAACGATGCTCGTAGAACCACCGAGGGTGTGGTTCGTTCTGTCGTGGAGTCAGCAGTACTGCCATCGACGGCTTCAGCCGCTGGCATACATGCTTCCGCCTCTGCGGTAGCTGTGCTGCCTGTCAGCGGCCGTTGAACCGCCAGAAGTGACTTGAACGGCTCGTTCAGCTCGTAGCGCTCGACACTGCCATCCTCGCCAATCCACAGACTCTTGAAGAACCCGCGGTTGATCTGTCGCCGAATCTGGTTCGGTGCCCATGTGTACTGCGCTTCACATCTTGTTGCTGCCCGCAGTGACAGTGTCAGCGTCGACAGCACATCGGTCGTGGCCACCTGGGCAGCGCATAGCTGCCCGTCGGCCTCCGCGAGCTCACGCGTGAAGCGCTGCATCTCACTCGCAAGGAGATCCTGCGGCACAGCGCCCGCGTAGTGCGCTCGAAGTAGTACTTGGCGCTCTGCCTCGACTGATGCTCGGCGTGCCTTCGCTCGTTTCGTCGTTCGCTCAGCATCTTCGCGCTGAGCCTCCAGGCTCCACTCAACGCCGGCTTGGATCAGAGCTGCTGCCTCCGGCTTGACTTGGAAGCCCTCGTAGAACCGAAGAATCCCCTCTTCGATGCGCTCCACCCGTACAGCTGGTCGCTGGCAGTGATTCACTTTGGTCTTCTTCTTTGAGCACATGAAGTAGATGTACTTGCCGCCGTTGCCCTTGGCCTCTGAGTACACCAAGCGCCCGCCGCATGCAGAGCAGTAGATGGTGCTTCGGAGATAGTGGTTGTGCTTGCGGTCTTTCTCGCCTGTGTTGTTGTGGGCGGCTAGGATATCCTGCACTGCCAGCCACTTCTCTGGCTCGACGATAGCCTTGTGTCTGCCTTCGTAGTGAATACCTCGGTACGACACGATGCCGATGTAGTATGGGTTCTGCAGGATGTGGTAGATCGTTGTTAGAGAGATGGGTGCTGCTGGCTTAGTGCGGGTTGGGCGAGTGGTCAGTCCCTTTGCTTGTGCGGCAAGTGTCAGGTCGATTCCCGACCACTCGCCTGTGGCGTACTCGTCAAAGCACCAGCGGATGATATCCCAGCGCTCCTCATCCAGTTCGACCCACGAGCGTTCGATGCCTCCGCGCATCTCTCGTCGGTTTGTGTAGCCAATTGGCGCACGGTATGGAGTACCGCCCTCTTCTGCTTTGGCAATGAGGCCCTTCATGACCTCTTCGGCCAAGTTCGCTGAGTAGAACTGTGCGATCTCGGCCATGACGCCGTAAAGCAAGCGTCCACTCGGGCTATCGTCGATGTGCTCCATGCATGACACGAGCTTCACGCCGTACCTGCGCAGCAGCAGATTAATTGCCAAGTCATCTTCACGGTTGCGGGCGAGGCGATCGATCTTGTGGATAATGACGAAATCTGGCCGTAAGCGCTTTACATCTCGAAGCATGCGTTGGAGGTCATCACGTTTTGCTGAACGGGCAGATTCCCCGGCGTCTACGTATTCGTTCGCGACGGTGGCGCCAAGCTGCTCAGACTTCAGGTAGCAGGCGCTGCGCTGGGTAGGAATCGAGTAGCCCTCAGCGTTGCCTCCCCGCTGAGCTTGCTCCTTGGTGCTCACGCGCAGATAGATGAAGGCAATCGGCGCAGATCGCGTGCCTTCAGTTGCATGGCGTGGTTTTCGCTGTGATCGACTGCTGGCTGCTGCCAACCTCGGAGAAAGATCGCCAACTTCCTCGACGGATTCGGGGACCTGCTTGGCTCGAAGCTCCTCGATGACGTTGGCTCGCGCTTCCCTGCGGCGGGCAATGTTTGCCAGGCTTGCCACGGTCTTGGGTGAGCGCTCGGTCTCCTCTGCGTGGGAGGAGTGATCGATCAGTTCTGACTTTTCGTTCTCGCCGTTGATGCGCACATCATGCCTCCTTGTTGGTTGATCTATGGATGAGCCGAATAATTTCGGCGCGAGTCGTGAGTTCAACTTCCAGCTCGTCCAGCATGGCTGTGATCATGGCGAAAACTTCGCCGTGGCGAGTCAGCCTGCTGCAGTCCACGGTTATAAGATGGCTGATTTGTGGGTTCTTGTTGAGGTAATAGAAGAGTCCAATGAGAGCCTCGAATGTGGCCATTTGGCTGGAGCCCACGCCGATCACGGCAAACTCGTAAGTGATGTGCAGGGTCATGGCTTCGGCGTGCTGGCGGCACAACTCACGTTGAGCCTCGGCCGATTCCCGGTTGTTTGCTCGAATGAAGGACACTGCAAGGTGTTTTCGGGACGCTGGCAGCCTGGCGCGGGCGATCCTTGTGCGCGTTAAAATTGCCGTTTCTCTCATTGTTTTAATCCTTTCTTTCAGGATTTTCTCAGTACTCTCCCGATGTGCCAAGAGAGGAAATCCTGTCCTAATCTGTACGGCGTGTGCTGTGGAATTGACAGCCGTGTGTTTTAAGCAGGCGGTAGGTGGAGAAAATCTGCCACCTACCGCCTTCGAGTGAGGGCTTAGCCTTGCGGCTCCGCCTTCTTCGAGCGGCTCGCAGGCTTGCCGGGTGTGGCTTCGCCGCCGAACAGTCCTTCGATGGCGTCGCGCCGACTCTTCGCCTCACGCTCGATCTCTTCGAGTGCCGCCGCAGCCCTCGCGGCGAAGTCCGGCTCCGAACGCTTGGTCTGCACGTACAGCTCAACTGCGCGAAGCACGGCATCGCCCAAGTTCAGCTCGTCCAGCTGCGCCACAAGCGCGAACTGCGCGTGCAGTTCGCTCGGCAACTTGATGCCGAGCGTCTTCACGCCGTTCCTTCCGGTGGGATCCGTCATGACGCTGTTCCTCTCCTCGGTGTGGTGTGACCGCCCACGCCTGCCTGGTGCAAGGCGCGCGAGCGGCCACAGGCCACCGAGGAGCGATGGCCTGAGCTGGTGCTCATCTGAGAAATACGTGGAGCCGACCGTCGTGCCCCTGTACGGCATCCCATTGCTGCATGGCTTCGTGTGCGAACTTGGCGTAGTCGATCGCCACGTAGCTGCGAAGGTCAGGTTGCACGACCTCGTCAAGGTGTGACTCCCACTCAAGGTCACTGCCGACCTCGCGTGCCCATGCCTCCGGCGAGTCGTACGAGCCGACGAAGAAGTCGTTGAACTTCGCGAGCTCCTCGGCATCCCTGATGCCTGCAATCCCCGCCCATGCGGCGTACGCAGCGCCGTGCTCGCGGACGCCGCGGCCAAGCTGAGCGATGAGCTTCGGGTCGTTGAGGCCGTCGAGGTCGAGGCCCGCGAAGCTCTGCGTCGCGCTGACCTCCCACCGGGACGCGTCGACGGTCGGTGAACTCGCCAGCATGGCGACGACATCCGCGGCGATGCCTTCCGCGTCCTGCTCGGCTTCGATCCACAGCCCGTACTGGATGCCCCGCTCCCGGCTGTCGACGTCAACGGCGTACACCTGCGGCCGGTAACGGCGCTCACGTTCAGGCATGGCGTCGGCTGCCTTGGGCTCCGCGAACTCCACTGAGAGCGGCCTGCCGATGCTGTGCGCGTACTCGATGACCGCCTCGGCATCGTCCGGATTCATGCCGCTCTCGACAAGGTGTTCCAGTGTCGCCCGATCGCGCTTGCGCTCCCTTGAAGCGTCAGCGCGAGCCTGCTCGATTCTTGCCTGCACTTCCGGATCGTCGGTGCCGTAGCTGTTGACCTCTGGGCCCTGTCCGGCCTCCTTTCGTTGGTGTGGTTGCTTCTCCATAGCTTCTTTCCTCCTTTCGCTATGCATTGGTGTTCTCGGACGGTGTCACTTGCTTCGACGTTCGCCACTCCGCCAGCCGCCGCTCTGCCATCGCGGCGTAGTCCGGGTTCAGCTCGACCCCGAGCCAGTCGCGCTGATGTTGTTCGGCGGCAAGGGCGACGGTGCCTGCACCTAGAAACGGATCGAGCACTCGGCCGGGACGCCACGCCTCATGTGTGCAGCCCGCTCGGAGTGGCCCAACGGCGAGCCGGCGCCCGTTGATCACCTGTGTTGCCCTGCGCCACGGCGTAGCGCAGGTGGTGCAGATTCGCTCCGGGCAGGTGCTGAGCAACGGGCGGCGCACGAGGTCGAGCGGAAACGTCGCGAAGTGCGCACCCCGAAAGCTGGCGGTGCTGAAGTGCCAGACGTCACCTGGGTTTCGGCCTAGTGGGTGACTCTGCACGCCACGCGCCTTCATCTCGGCGAGCCCGCTGTTCAGATCGACACGTGGAGTTGTTCCGCCGCCAAGGTTCTGTGCGGCCGAGCGTGGTGGATAGCCAGGGCGTGCCAACTTGCTGGCTGTCATCGTGGTGACTGCTGGTTCGCGGATGGCGTCGAGGTCGAAGTGGTACCGCTCCTGCTTGGTTAACAGGTAGATGAACTCGTGGGTCGTGGTGAGGCGGTCACCAACGGAGGAGGGCATCGGGTTCTTCTTCGCCCACACCACCTGGTTGCGCAGCAGCCAACCCGCTCGGGTGAGCTGCACCGCAACCCGTTGTGGTGCAAGTAGAAGACTCTTCTTGGCGGCACCATCGCGTGGTGCGCGGGCGTAGGAGTCGCCGAGGTTGAGCCACAGTGCTCCGGAGGGCGCCAGCACGCGGCCGAGCTGGTTGCACACTGCGGCGATCTCGTCGGCCCAGTCGTCCACGGAGGACTCGCTGCCAATCTGATTTTCGTGGCCGTAATCGCGGAGGCTCCAGTACGGCGGACTCGTGATGATGCAGTCGGCCACTCCGTCAGGAAGCTCAGCTAGCCGAGTTCGGGCGTCTCCGACCAGCACGTGGTTGAGGGGGAGTTCGGGTATGGCGGTCATGACGCACCTCCTTCGGGTAGTGGCTGAGTGAGAAATGGAATGGCTTCTGTGGTGAGGCAAACCTCGAACAGCGCTTGTGCTTCTCCGGCCAGGCGCTTGAGTGCGCCGCGAATCGACCTGGCGCGGTGCACAGACGGTACGAGCCACCAGACCTTGGGATAGGCGCCGAGCTGTCGCTGCTCCAGCCCGCTTCGCCAGTGCGCGATGTACACCTCGCACTTGCGCACAATCGTCGGCAAGGACTCGGTGTCCATGTCCTGCTCGATGAACGCCAGCACCTCGAACTCGCCGATGCCAAGGCGAACGAAGGCATCGGGTTTAAGCACCACGGCTTGACCACCGATGCCACCGAAGCGGCGCCATGCCTCCGGCTCGCCGGTGAAGTCGATGAGTTCCGCGAGGTCCAGGCGGCTGGCCTCAACCAGCTGCACGTACAGCTCGCTGACTGCCAACACGTGTGACTGGAAGGCGGGTTTGGTTTCGATGACCCGGCGCCGGCGCCGAGGTTCAGCCGTCGAGTCGAGTGCGAGCACGGCGTGCCCCCAGCCACTGAGGCCGATGACGAAGCCCTCGCTTCCTGCCCTCATCCCACCGACCCGACGCGAGAGCCGCACGACGAGATCGAGTTCGGCGAGCCGCCCGATCGCACTGCGCGCCTTGCGTGCCTGCGTCGTCAGGTCGCCAACAGCGAAATGAAGTCTGCGGAGCTGCTTCCCGGTGAGCAGACGAAGCCGAGCAAGATCTCGAAGCATGCCGAGGTCGCGCTCGGAGAGCCGCTCACGGAGCCGGGCGGCTCGCCCGCGGCCGCTCACACGGCACCTCCGGCGGGGGCGAAGTGTCGGTGGCGTGAACTAGGTATCGCTGCTGGCCAGGTGGCTGCGTGCTTGATGCGATAGGTAGGGCGAGCGGTAGGAGGACGACGCATCATGAGGTCCTCCTACGTACGAAGCCAACACCTCCATCGGGGTTGCTTCCGCCGCCGTCCTGCCACCTCTGAATGAGGCGCGCGTCGATCTCCTCGGGTGCCACGCCGAATTGCTGCCGGATGGCCTGCCGTGCCGCCGAAGGATCCTCGGTTGGCTCGCTGAGTGGTGAGGTGCTGACGATGAAGGGGCGGCTCGTGGCGCCGTCGACGAGCACCTGCGCCGCTGCGTGGAAAGCTGGAAGGCGTAGGAGTTCCTCGGCGGTGGTGTCGCCGCCGAGCACGCGGGCAAGTTCCTTGGCGTCGGCTTCTGCAGGTCGATAGATCATGCGACTTCTAGCGTTCGCCAAAACATCAGCTCGGAGGCGAGGGGTCAGCTGCGGCAAGAGCTGGTGCACCAACGTGAAGCCGCTCTCAAGGGCACGGGCTGTGGCCAGCATGTCGCCAAAATCCATGCCATCAACGAAGTTCTGCCACTCGTCCACGATGACGGAGACCGGCCTACGCGAGTCCCGCGGCACCATCGACTGCCGCTGGATGGCTTCGCGGAGCTGTCGAAGCAGCAGCGCCCCGAGGAGCTTGGCGGTCTCCGGACCAACGGAGCCGGTGTTGAGGCTCACCAGAACAATGAGCTGTTCGTCCTTGAAGAGATCGTCGAGTCGGAGAGCTGGCGCGGCTTGCCCAAGCAGATGGCGAAGTGGTCCACGGGCTGTCCACGCCCGCGTCTTGTTGAGGATTGGCATGGCGACGCGGGAACGCTCCAACTCGCTGAGGCTGTCGAACCAGGCGGCCCAGGGCGCGATGGTCAGCGGGTCGCTCACCTTCGCGAGCACCTGGCGGCGGAAGCCGTCGTTGGTGAGGATGGCGGGGATGTCGGTGAGCGTGCCGTCCTCGAGGCGTGCAGCCATGATCAGGGTGTGCAGCAGAATGTCGCTGCTGCGTGGCCCGAGCGCTGTGCCGAACAGTTCGCGGAACAAGCCGAGCAAGGAGTCCGCCCGGCGTTCGGCGTCGGCCACGGGCCCGGCAAGCGGGTTGAATCCGATGACGGGTCCCGAGGCACCTGGCTCAACGAGGCGAACCTGCGGCCAGAGCTCCTTTGGCATGCGGGCCAGAACATCTGTCACGAGATCATCCTTGGGCTCTACTAGGAAGATCGAGCGACCGGCCTTGATGTCCTGAAGCACCCACCTGGCCAAGGTGGTGGACTTGCCGGCGCCCGTGGGTGCGATGAGGTGTATGTGCGAGGCGAGGCTCTTTGCTGGAACACGAACGGCTCTGTCTGCGGTCCGCGGGTGGGTGCTGGTGCCAACGACGCGCTCTGTTGTGAGCTCGGTGTCCTGGTCGCTCAACAGGAGTGAACGCGGTGGCGGCGCGAGTGCTGATTCCTGACCGTGGAGCTGTACCCCGTCGACGGGAAGGCCAACGAGGACGGCTAGCTCCGCAGCGTTCACCATGCCGTTCCAGCTGCGGGGCCGTCGAGCTGGCATGAACAGGCGTCTCGCGATGTTCTTCGACTGCCAGCTGTCGACCACACGGTTATTGGGGCCGGAGGCGAGTGCGAGTGCGCTGACAGCTGGTCCGATGAGCTGGGTAGCGCGATGAGTGGTGCTGGCCGCAGCGCCGACACGGCCGCGGATGCCGAACAGCGGTTCCGCGATCTTCGTGCGCCAGGCCGCCTGGTCACCGCTGGCGGCCTTCGGCGCAGGCTTGAGCCCGAGCGCTTGGAGCAACGTGAGACGTGCAGGTGGCATCGACCGTGCATGGCTCGGGCCGACTATCCATTGCAGCACAACGGATTCTTCCTGCCCAAGCCGTTGCCGAAGGCCGAGCAGTCCCGTCGTGACGGACGCCGCGGTGTCAAGGCGCAGCGGGTACGCCATGTTGGTCGGTCGCACTTCGCGAGCAGTAGTGGGCAGCTTCCGGGGCGAGTCCTGCATTGTCACCAACGCCAGGTTCGGAACCTGAGCCGCTAAATCGCCGGCGAAGTGGCGGCCGAGTTGCTCGTCGTAGCCAACGAGCCAACGAGCAGACTCCTTCGACAGCCACAACTCGAAGAGGACGACGGGCTGCAGGCCTGCAAGTCCGAAGTGGGGCCTCCCAGCAAGTGCGCGCACGAGGCTGGTAACGGCAGCCAAGGTGAGACCCTTGGGCGGAATCACTTCGCGCCAGATCAGTTCACTCATGGCTGGGCTCCTCGGCGGAAGCGCCATCAGGGCCGCGGCGCGGCGTGGCGCTCTTGGACACCTTCTCCTCCGCCAGCTGCAGGCGGGCGAGGGCGATGCATGCGCGGGCCAGCGTGAGAACGGCCGGCTGCACATGAGGACTTGCTGTAATTACTACATTGGGTTCTTCGGCTGACCCGGACATGACTTTGCCTCCTTTCGATAGCTCGAAACGAGGTGGGAGCACACGCCAGCAACACGCTCTGCGCTTGACGGAGCTGCGCAGTCTGTGTGTAAATGGAATGTAATCCTCGTTTTCGAGGGTTCTGATATGGACGTGGGCTCTGCGCCGCCGTGTGCGTCGTGGAGGTGTCCGCCAAGACTTTCCTCTACGAGTTGCCGCATGTGGCGCCCCGCAGTCCTGTTTCATTATCTGCTAGAAATTATCTGATTTGAACACAGTTTGCGTATTCGACAACACCGATCGGTGGTCTCTGACATCTGGAAGCGGTGCAGCCAAACGCGGTTCATGTACGGCCATGTCACGCCTACTTCCTGCGTGACCAGGTCCAACGGACTGCGGCGATCACTAGCCAGAGTGCCACGGCGAGCCCGATCCAAGGTGCGTAGCTATGCAGGTAGGTGGCCGTGATTTTCAGAACCACGCTTGCAGCGCAAAGGATAAGGAGGGGGCGGAGGACGTATCCGATAGGATCGGTGAACGGTGACTTCTTATCATTCATCTTCAGTACACCTGACGATCGCTCGGTACGGGGTAGCCGGGGATGGTGATGTCGGAGTCGATCTCGTTTCCCCACACCGCCCACGAGTGTGTGCTTGGTGGGCGCCTCCGCGCGAACATCTCAAGGTACGGGCCGTCCGAAATACGCTCGATTACGGCGTACTGCTCATCAGGCTTGCGTGAGTGTTCTTGCCTCGGCGCCTGGATCCACGATGGCTGGGCGCGAAAGTTCACCGGCGCGCGGCCGCGGGTGGCGAACAGGAGGTGTTCCGTGGCGCAGCGCAGGTAGTGCCCGAGTCCGAGCTGGAACTTCACCCACGTAAGCGGCGCCCTGACGGTGAAGCCCCATGCAGCTGCGACGTCATAGCCATCGCGAAGCGTCGAGTTCGTGCACCACAGCCAGAGGTGACTGTTGGGTTCGGCAAGCTCGGCCACCGGCATCGCCTTGATGCGCTCCAAGCTCAGGAGTGGGTAGTGCCGGTTTGCGCCGCGGTTTCCTCCTGGAGAACGTCCCATGGAGGATCCACCAGAACGGTGCGGAACTGCTGTGTGGAGCTGGTCGGCATGATGTGCTCGTTCACGGCTTCCTCCTTCCATCGGCCCGTGGAGGTTCCAGCGGGCAGCTGCTGCTGATTTCTCTTGCTGTGGCTGAACGTTGCGTTCATCAAGAAGGCTGTGCCGTGCCTCGGTGCGTCATGAGGCTGGAGAACAGCGCCCAGGCGACCGAACCTGGCGGGTCGCTCCGGTGAACTGGCGTGACCGTGATCGAGGCGTCGAACTGGTGCTCGCTGGCATCGCTGCCGAGCAGTACTGCGTGCACCTGGCCGGGAAACGCTGCGAACTCGGCGAGTACGCCGTCGACGTCGGAGTCGAGCAATGCGAAGTCGCTCAGGACGACCAGGGTGGCTTCGTGTTCCGGGTGCGCTTGTGCGAGCACAACCGCTCGGCGCAAGGCTGGCCCGAGCTCGCTTGACCCGAAGCCGTTGCCTGGCAACCGAAGCCCCTGTCGGAGTGCACGCACGGTATGCAAGGTGAGCGGCCGCGGGGCGACGTCGGCATCGCAGGGGGAATCGAAGTGCAGCACGGCTGCCAGTTCGCGCCGCGAGCCCCGCCTGGCAACGGTCCTAAAGGCGTGATCCATCTCGGCGTAGCGGTTGACGAGCGGATCGGTGCCTCCAGGGGCGGTGACCGACGCCGAGTCGTCGGCCACCGCGATCAGGAGGGTTGGCACCGAGGAAGGCCGGCCGGGGTCGCCAAGGTCGTAGCCCACTTTGGTGGCATGCGCTGCAGTTTCCCTGCCCAAGGACACTGTGCCAAGCAGGCGCGGAGCAAGGAGCGCCGAGGCGTGGAGTCGCTGTTCGGTGTTCATCGAGCGTCGCCTCGTCGCGCACGCCACCCGATGGCACCGTGGGATTCCCCTGGTGCAAAGCCATGTCCAAGCACCCCGGGGTTGTTGCGCTGCACGCGCCACCCGAGCGACTCGACTCTCTTGGCGGCGGCTTCGCCGCGGAGCTGGGCCTCGGTGTGGATGGACTTCGCGGTAGCTTCGTGCGCAGCCTTGTCGGTGAGCGCCTTGTGGTTTGCCAACGCGAGATAGCGCTTCTCTGAGATGGTGACGCGCTTGTCCATCGAGGAGAGCAGATCAGCCACGTCGTCCGCCGCCGAGTACGCCAGCAACCCTGATGCCAGCGCCGTGGCCGCAGCGAGCAAGCCGAAGGTCAGGCCGGAGATGTTGCCCTCGATGGCGGCCCTGAGCGCGAAGATGCCCACGGCCACGAGCGCCACCACCACAAGCGACAGAGCGCCGATGAGCTTCACGATCGACGTGCCGTCGGTGGAGATCGTGAAGAACCGCTGATACCGCCGTTCGTCTTCGCTTAGTGATTCAGGGTCGCGACGCCGGGCTTGGGCCATGCGCATGTCCTTCAGCTCGGCACCGACCAAGCCCGAGCAGGCCGCAGCCAAGCCGGAGGCGAGAGCTTGGAAGAATGCGATGATCGGGACGTCGCCGTTCACCACCGCGGCCGACCACACGCCGCCGGTGTCACCGAGTACGAGCGTGATCCAGGCGATCCAGTAGCGGAGCTTCGCACCAGGCTCCCGCCGCACGTACGGGGCGAGCACCTGCATGGCGTGCTGGCGATCGGCTTGCGCGGCAACAACTTCCTTGCCCGCTTCGGCGAGAACGAAGGTCGTTGCTACAGCAGGTGCCTCGAGTGCTGCAGCGGTGCTTGTGTGTGGTCGTGCTGAGTCCTCACCGCTTGCCGTCCACGCCGCTTCCTGTTCGTCGGCGAGTGCGGCGTATTCGATCTCGGCGTAGGTGGTGCCGAGCTGAGTGGGCCGGGTATGGGCGCCGACGTTGTTGAGGCGCGGCAGCGTGATCTGGTCGGCCTCGTCCGTCCAGGCGTCCACGGACTGCATCAGAGTCGAGGTGCGGGTGGTCGACAGCTTCATCGGCGTCAGCGGGTGGCGGTGGCGTAGTCGCTGACGGCCGTGCACGAGCTTGCCTCGGTGCGCTGGCACAGCTTGGTGTAGTAGCTGACCAGGCCTTCGACGACCGCGGACGGCGGCGCACCTTCAGCCACACGCCCCAGCCCCGCGACAACCACGGACGCTCCGGCAAGCTCCGGAACGGCCGGCTGTTCGGCCAGGCGTTCAGCTTCCTGCTTGCTCAGAGCTCGGGCGCCGAGATCCACCCCGACGTTCTGAAAACCGTCGGAGAGAACTGTCAGATCCAGGCGGTGGTTGCCGCCGAGCTGCAGCTTCCACTCGGCCGCCAGCCGGAGCTGCGCGGTGATGTCGGAGCCTGACTGTGGCAATGCCTGTACTGCCGGCGCGTAAGCGGAGCGCACCTTGTTCATGACGTCGGCGACCGCGTCCGGCACTCGCTTCAGGCGCGCGTTCTCCGTGGCACCGTCCATCTTGAGCGCGCTGTTGAAGAGCACCATGGTGGCCGCGCTCGAGACACTGAAAACCACCACTCGCAGGTAGCCCGAACACACAGCGGTGCGGCGGACGATGGCCTCGACGGCCGTCATGCGCTCGGCGGTGATGGCGTCCGAGTCGCTGGAGCCGGTGCCGTCAATCTGGATGAGCGACGCGGGCGGAGCCGCCGGGTCACAGGTCTTGAGCAGTTCCTGATTGGCGCCGAGTTCGCCGCGGGGCGACGACTCGGAAGCGCAGCTGGTCCCAAGTGCGGCGAGAGCAATAACGGCCGCTGCCGCGAGCATGCGGCGGGCGTGGGCGTTGCTCTTTGAAGACATGGTGATGTGTCCTTTCAGTTTGATGGTTCGAGGGGCTGAGGAAGTCCGGGGCCGACGCTTGGTCGGCCCCGGAGAACTGCCTAGTTAGAAGGACTGCGTCCCGGCGTTTCGATATCGGGCGGGCTTGTGCTTTCTGGCTTGAGCACGGCGCTCGCTGCGCTGGGTCTTCTTGGGATTGACCACGGGAAGAAAAGGCGTCGCGGCGCCGTGTGCTTCGTCTTGCAGTGCGCGAGAAAGCCTCTCCATCTGCACTTGTTGAACTTCGATGAGCTGGCGCTCTTCGGTGTGAACTTCCTTGGTGTGGCGGTTGTGTGGCATGGCTCCTACTCCTCTTCCTTCTGGGCTTGTCGGCGGATTTACCGACTGCAACCAAACTTAGGAAGTGGAGGAGCAGCTGGATATGGCTTGCCGCTCGACTTGGCGATGAACTTGCTGGTCACGCGCAAGTCGGGCGGTAAGTTGGGAGGTAACTCGTTGAACTCTTCTAGATGAGTTGCTAAGTACCCCCGGTTCTCAAGGGCTTGAAAAAAATTCTGCCAAAGTCCATAGTTGATCTTGTAAACAAAGGACCAACTATGAACCATGAACGACCGCCATCCCCCGAACGGGAGCAAGGGCATGAACTTCCCGCAGGCGTATTCGGACTCGAAAAGATATCACCGCAACAGATTGCAGGGCTGGTAGAGGCCATCAACGAGGCTGAGACGGACCCAGACTGGGAAGAGCGAAAGACTGCTACGCCAGCAGCCGCAATTAGCGAGCTTGGCCTGATTCTGAGTAGAGATCTTGAGCAGCTTGCCGAACAACTACCCGACAAGGCCGCAGAGGTCTACTTCACGCTTGTGGGCACCGATAATAAGTGGACGAAGTCTTCCGCCGTGCTTCATATGGCAACGCCTCTTGTTTGGCACTACGGCGCTGACCCCGAGAAGCGGCAACACATCCTCGATACCTGCGTTCGTATGCTGGAAGACAGGGAGGAGCTTGTTCGAAGCGTGGCCGGAGAAATATTGAACGACTTGATTGAAGATCAATTTTTTGATGATCCAGCGAAAGTGGCTATCGTGGAGAAGATGCAGGAAGCCAACAGGAGTGTCCGCCGCAGGCTCGGCGGGATGGAATAGTACGATCTGATGAATCCTTCGCCCTGAGTCCGCTGCTGCGTGCATACTCATGCGGTGGATAGGGATGACCTCGTTGGGCGCGTCACCATCGAGCTCGACAGCTTGGCGCGGCGAGTTCTCACTCGTGCCTTCGTAAAGCTGGGCGGCCAAGGGGCCTTGGAACTGCGGGAGCTTCGGGAGATCTCAAGCCATCTGGCGCCTGGAGGTTGGGACGTAGCCACGCTTGAACGTGTTCTGCGTTTCGGCATAGAGCAACTTGACGGGCGCTTTGAGAAGATCAGCGCTCAGGAAGCAGCCTTGCTGCTCTTCAACCTGGATGGGTCTCCCGGCTTTCCGGAAATTTCTTCCGTTGACCTGCAGCTAATAGATGAAAAGAAGTACAGTTACCTCTTTGATCGACTTGCAAAGTCTGCCGGGTTGTTCGTAAGTGATAACAGGGTTCGGGATCGTGTTTTAAGACTTCGGCGATCGCTTGCCAGCGCTCTGGTCGATTCGGCGTATTCCTTTGGGCGTCACGCAGTTTCCCATGGCATTTCTAGTGTGGCAACCAGGACAAGCCGGCGGGAGCTGGACCATGGCATCAGTGAGATGGCGAACATGCTATCTACAGGCGACGCTCACCTGGATTCAGAGGAGGGCATACCGCCAGTCGAATCATTCTCAGAATTGCCGTCAGCTGGCGGTGGAGTTGCGATCAAGCAGCGTGGTCGCCAGGTGAGACCTACTACGGTTGCGCTAGTTTTGCTTTCCGCGACAGTGCTCACTGTGGGTGCAACTCTCTTTATCAGCGAGCTTGTCGAGGGTGGCTCTGGTAGTAGTGTGGGCGGTGATCTGAAAGACGCTTCAGCAGACGCTCTGCCTATTAAGATTCAGGATATTACAACCTTTAGGAATAGTGCTCGTGACCACAGGTTCGTGCTTTCCGATGTCGTAGCCGAGCCACCCCGAGTACTTGCGCTGCGTGATGAGGTCCCCTCGTCTGGTGGCGAAGGCTTCCACTCTTGGTTCGACAAGCACGGCGGTACCGCCCTTGAGTCGGGCTTCACAAACATCACCGTTCAAGGAAATAGCGCCAAGCCTGTTCGTATTACGGACATAAAGATAGCTACCGAATGTTCGCCGCCCATCTCCGGAACTTTTCTCATGGGGTACACGCAGGGCGGCGGTCGAGAAACCATTAAGATTGGTTTCAATCTCGACAACCCGAACCCAATACCAGAACAGATGACGCTGCTGAACGATGGTCTTCAGGGTTCGGGCGTCAACTACTTCGCCGGGCAGACCATAGAGCTGGCATCAGGCGAGACTGAAGTCCTAACTGTAGGCGCTTACACGAAGCGGCAGCATTGCAAGTTCAAGCTGAAGCTGGTTGTTGCAACAGAAAAAGGATCGTTCTTGCAGGAGATCGATTCGTCGGGTAAGAAGTTTGAAGTGACTGGCATGGCTACCGCAAAGGAAAATGGCCTTCCCTACTCTGGATACCAGAAGATTTATCGGCAAGGGCCGACGCTTTCCTGGGAGAGTGTAGATCCGAAGACGCCGATAGAGAGGTAGGCGTGCTCACGTGTCACCCAAGAAGTTGGCTCTGCTCACCCTAGTCGTATGTTTGTTCGCTGGCTCAACCACGATGGCTATATTGCGGATCCGGGATGTAGTTGACTGGTTAGGCTGGCACAGTGTAAACGCTGACCACAGTTCTACCTATGCCTATACAACCCTCACAGAGCTTGTCGTGATGCGAGAGCGTGAAGTGGTTGCACGGGTTTCAAGGCCATTTGATCGATCAGATCCGCACAACAATCAGGTTGCCTGGTCAAACGATGGTCGACATATTGCTCTGTTGGCTGGTGTTAGGTTCTTGGGTGAGAAGAGGGCAAATGAGCAGCTCATCTCGGTCGATGTTCGGACAGGTGAAACCCGGCGTGTCCCGTGCCCAAACTGCCAGTGGATAGCGGCGGTCGGTAATGACGACATACTGGCTAGTGGCGTGATGATGTACCTAACCGCGCGCAAGTTTAGTCTAAGTTCACTTGGTAAAGGAGAGGAGATAAGCCTGCCGAAGATCACTATCCTCAATGACTATGCGCGGCTTTTCTTGGCAGGCTCACGTCATCTCGTTCTAACTACGGGGCAAGCGAAAGTAGGGCAGGAGAAGCTTGAACTTCTCTCATCCGATGGTGGACTGCGCTGGGATGTTGGACTATTTGAGTCCAATTCGTATATTCCCGCTGCAGGTATCATGAGCGTGGGTGAGGAAGACTCATTATTCGCTGTTGCGCTTCAAAATAGGCCAAGTTTGTGTCAATCTGATTTCCCGATCGTCCTGATTAGCTCGGCCGGCGAGGTGACCCGTACTGATTGGGGTGTGGCGGCACCTCCAGGATTTGTTTCAAACCAGGCTCAAGGTATTGAGGTACATGACCTATGGTGGGACGGAAGCAGAACTCTCCATGCCACGATTGCTTCGTGGACGTGCGATGGCATCAAGCAGAATCATCATGATAAGAAGGTCGTACACTCGACTTCGAAGTTATGGAAGCTAGAACGGGGAACATGGGTTCCTGAGGGTGACTTCCCTGCTACAGTTGTGCGTCCCGTAGGTAAAGATGGTCGTGCGGTTCTGGCTATCCCCGATTGTTATGGTGAAGTTGAAGACCCTGACCCGCAGACATACTGCAACGTCGGAAATCTTCAGTTGTTCGAAGGCTCGCACCATTATGATATTGCCAATGGTGTCCTGATGCTTTACGCGCCGCCCCCTGTCAGTCTTTGGCGCGAAGAGGCTACAATCGCACCCGGCTCCAGGATGGCCACTATTGACAAGCTAAAGGGTGCTCGTGTTCCGAGTCTGTGTCAGCACCCAGAGGGAAAGCTCGTTAGAGGGAAGCTTCCCGGGATTGACGGGATGTATGGATTTGTTCGTCTGGCTGCCGTGCGCTCTCCGGAGCGCGATAGAGATCTGGTTGCGGTAGCGGATATCACTGGCGATGGAAAGGATGAGGTGGCGGCGGTTTTGGAGTGCACACAGGGTGGAGTTTCGTGGCCTGAAAGTATCGTGGTATATGACGAGAGTCTTGCCATTGTTGGACAGATTAACCTGGGGCACGTGACGACATCAGCTAAGGCTGCAGTTGAGAAGATTGAAGGGGGTGAAGGGAGATTCAGTGTGAGGTGGATCTCCTATGAGGGAGCAAGCTTCTGTGTTAAGACCTGGACTGCGCAGGTTCACGTGAAGTCCGGTTCCGTTCAACTTGCAGACTTGACTCAACTTAATGGCGCGTTGGAGCCGTGCTGACTCCGCTACGGGCACCCGAGGCATGCCCAGTGACGTTTGAGTCGCTGAGCCTCGGATGGGTGATCCGTTGAGGTGCGGCACCTACGGGATGGCTCTAACCATGGGCCAAACGAGTGAAGTCGTAAGTCCTACGTGATCTCTTTGGGGTGAAGTGCACCCCCTATATAGAGAACAAAACAGGCAGGTCGGGGTACTGTCCGGCCATGTTTTGGCGACGGCGGCGGCACGCCGGTCGCGTGCTGCGAGCCCTGACAGCACGACCCGACATCGAGCTTGATACGGCAGCACTCGCGGAGGCGGCTGACCTCAACCCAGCACGGTTGTATCCCGTGCTGGTGCGCCTGCGCCGGCTGAATCAGGTCACCACGCGCTGGGATATGGCTGAGGTGTCAACACCTGGGCGCAAGGGCCGCCAGCTGCACCGGGCAACCGTCTACGGACGTTGGGTTTCCGCCGAGAACCGTCCGCGGTTCGTCCCTTCGTGGCCCGCAGGCGGGAAGAACGCGGAGTGAGCGCCGTCTGGCTGCCGGTCGCTTCCGGGAGTCATGACAGAGTGCTTGCGCTCGCCGCTGCGCTGGCTGAAGCGGAGCAGAGCTCTCCCGTCGTTCCGGGCGCTGTGGTTGGTACCGCAGCTCTGCTCTACGCCGTGCGCTACTGCCTCGTCATTCGGTCGCTTCCGGTTCGGCCACGAGAGACGGCATGGCTTCTCCTGATCGCTCCCTTGCTTCCGCTCGAAGAGGCTCGTTCATGGATTGCAGACTTCGAAGGGCAGCTCGGAGATCTGGAGCCGAAGCAGCGTGATGTGGTGCGGTCGCACATCGGGAGATCGTTTGTCGTGCTGCTGCGCGCGACATGGGCTGCATGGGTTGCGAAGAAGCTCGACGTGCTGCGTGAGTTGTCGAGTTGGCTCACGGCGATGTGGATGCTGCCGCGAATCAGCAGGATGAACGCGCTGCTGCGCTCCAAGATGCCGGTATGGCCGAAGCACGAGGAGCAGCGCCATCAACGACAGCGCCAGATGCGGAAGCTTCGGTTCTGGGGCCGCCTGCTGGAGTCGTGCGTCAGCGAGCGCCATCACCCAAAGATCGTCACGAACGCTGCCTGGCTGGCGAAGAGCTGCAGCGGACTCCTTGCGGAGCAAGCGCGAACTGACCGGCCTCGACCGGAAGACCGCTTGCCGTGCCCGCTTGAGGTTGCCTACATGCTGGAGATCAACCACACGACGCTAGTGATCACCGAGCTTGTTGAGCAGCTGGCAACCTCGCGGCGCAGCTGGAGGCGCAAGGTCGACGGGGCTGCCTAGCCCAGTCCGTTCGCGAGGCGCCCTTGGGCGAGTGACTGCACGAACCCCTTCGAGGCTGCAGTGCGAAGCGCTTCGCGGGCCTTGTCCGCACCTTCTTCTGTGAGTTTGAAGTAGCGCCGCCGCGGCCGTTCTTCCTCGCGCGGGTCGACGTCTTCCCAGCGATCGGTGATCCAGCCGGCTGTAAGAAGGCGAACCAGGATCGGGTACGTCGTGCCAGGCATCAGGTGGGTTCGGTCGGCGATCTCTAGGCCGTACAGCTCGGCAGTTGGATCGGCCAAAAAAGCATGCAAGACGGCCTGCGTCTGGACGGTCATCCGCAGCGCTCCCACAACGAAGCACCCTATATTGAGTTCTGGATACCCTGCAGGGCCTGTGCCTGGAAACACCCTTCAGTGCACCCGGACGGCGCGATCAGACCATCAGATGTGAACGTCCGGGGCTTGCGGAATGTTGAGTGATCATGGCCACCGGTACACGATCGGGTGGCGGCGCGTAAGGACCTATATAGAGCTCTTCATAGGGTGTAGGTTCTGCACATGACGCAGCTGCGGCCAGCCCGCACCGCCATCGCCGACCTGGCCGACAGGTCCATGCCCGCGTTCCCCTGCTCGTCTGGTGCTCCGTGCGCCTCGAGGCTTACCGCACGCCCCTGACAATTTCGGACTCTCCGCCGCGGCGGGCACATTGCGTGTGCAGGTTGTGCATCATCTCGGTTGGCTTCTACGTGAGGTACTTCGTTCAATGTCTCCGCGGCACCGTCGTCGTCGCGCACCCGTTCAACAAGCCGGCCGCCGCGCGCGTCTCACGCCTGTGGCTGCAGTACTTGGTGGCGGGGGTTCGCTCGCCAGCGTCTTCTTCGCCTCCTGGATGTCATGGCTGGTTGGCGGGCTCCTGTTCATCGCGCTGGTCGTCGTGGGAGGAGTGCTCTGGGCTGTCTTCTCTCGACGAAACGAGCCCTTCGCCCGCGTGACCGAGCTGGCCCGCCTGGCGAAAGGTGAGTTCGAGCCGGCAAGCGCGCCTCCAACCGTGATCGAGTCTCACGTCGTGAGAGACACGCCGTCCGCGCTTCCTTCACTCGAAGGCGTCAAGGAGCCCTTGGAAAACAAGGAGAAGCAGCCAAAACGTCAGATACAGCGCCGCCGGGGAAACGCCTGATGGTGTGGTACTCCAAGGTAACGGGAGCGTCACGAGATGATCTCGGTGAGGATATTGGTGTGAGCTGGCGGGTGCCTTGCACTCCCGATGACCGGAGGAGTGCTTGAAGGAGTCGGGTGAGCGCTGCCTTTGGCTAGCGCTTCTCGCGGCGGTTCCGCTTGGAACCGCGCTGAGCCAGGCTCTCGATCTCTCGCTCGTGGTCTCGATGATCGTGGGCCTGATCGTGATGGCGATGTGGGCCGGCGCCGCCATGGCTCTCTGGTCTTGGCAGTACGTTCGCGACCTTCAGAGCGAGACGCGCCATTGGGTATTGACCTTCGTCGCGATCGGCATGCCCGAGCACTACTTTCCGGTGTGGCTCGAAGAGATGCAGGCGCAGCTCAACGAGCTCGACGGGCCACGCCGGAAGGCGTTCCTCACCAACCTGTTCGTGACGGCTCCGCGCAACTGGGCTGAGCTGAGCTGGGCCCGCCTGCAGTACCTTCGCGCGAGCCGGTTTCGGGGAAACGAACTCAGGCTGGCCCAGCACCTAGTCATGGTGCTTGCGCCTGATGGAACGCGCAGCACCAGCTTCGACCTGCTGCATGCGGTAGGAATCTCACGCCTCCAGAACCGGCGCGCGGCGCACAACGTGCCGGCTCTGGTGCTGGCGCAGCAGTTGCTGGCGACCGAAAGCCGACACTTCAAGGCGGCGCGTGAGCTTGCCGGGAAACTGCTCGACACCAGGGAGCGGCTGTACCTGTTGAACCGCGACGTGCTTCGGATGCACCTTCGAGTGTGGCCGCGGCACGGCCAACTGCCGCACTCGTTGCGCTACGACGAACTCGGCAGGCTCCGTCATGAGGCGCTCGACCTCAGCCTGCGGCTGCGAGCCTCGCTCGTGACGGGCATGGAGCGGGAGTTGGCCACACCTAACGCATGAAGATCACGCGGCAGTCGTAGGCCGCAAGGCGCCTTCGTACCTGGTTAGCTTCGGCTTCTTCCTGGGACAGGTGCCAGATGCTCGGCGTGATCACGGTGGTGATGTGGAGTTCCCACACGACGTCGAGAAGAACCCGGAACGCCGGACGGTCCAGGGGACTGCCTGGGAGCGTGTCGACGAAGATAGGGTGATAGAGCGCGAAGCCAAGTTCCTTGGCGTGGGCGATGATCCGGTCCTGAAGCTGCGGCACGGAGACTCGCTTGCCTTCTCCTCTTCGCAAGTAGCCGCAGGCGATCGGTGGCTCGCCACTGGCCAACGGGTGTGGAGGACGTTCAGATGACTCCCCGTTCGCGGTCATCTTCGTCCCACCGCGCTCTTGCATCTGCCCAACTTGGCCACCGTTCGCTCGGCGTTCCTATGTGTGGTTGTACGGCTTCGCCGTGGGCAATGGTTCGCCATCCGCCATCCGCCATCCGGGCAGACGCGTACCACACCTTTGGGCGTGTTGATCAACAGGATTTCATTGAGCGCGCAACGGTGTCACGCCGCCATGGTGGCGGCGTCACTCGTTCGGCCGCCTGCCGTCTGGTGCACATTGGCTGCGGCATTGGGTGGACGTGCGCGAGGCATGAGCGGTACGCCCTCTACCTAGGTAGACAAGCCAGCATCTACCTAGGTAGGTTGTGGATATGTCAGAGCCGAAGATGACGGCGCACACCCAGGAGTTGCTTCACGTGCTCCTGGGGCGCCGCACCGAGGAGGGGCGGCGGCACGAGGTGCTGGTGCGTGGTCTCTATGGCTTGGAACTATCGAAGATCACGGGGCTGCCCAACGGGACGTTGTTCCCCGCGCTCGAACGGCTTCGGCAGGCGGGGTGGGTGGAGCGGTACTGGGAGCAGGACGAGGTTGCCGAAGCTGAAGGCCGGCCGCGGCGGCGGTACTTCAAGCTCTCCGAGAAGGGAGCGCAGGAAGTGCCGCATGCGCTTGCAGAGGCTCTGGCCAGGGAATCGTTTAAGGGCGGTCATGCTCTCCGGCCTGGTTTGGCGGGCGGATTCTGATGGATCCTTTCGAGTTCGAAGATGGAAATGAGTCTGAGGGGGTGAGTGGACTCCATGATCTGGAACGTTCCTGGTGGAATCACGACCTTCTTCGGAAAACGCACCTATCCTTGATGATGAGCTTAATGCGATGCTGCTGGCTTGGAGGTCGGAGGTGGAATCGTCGCCTCAGGGTGCTGATTGCGAGTCCTCGGAATCTCCATCATTGCTTGCTACGCCGAAGATGTTCAGTGAGGGGGAGAAACGTTCTGTTTGGGCAGGTGTTCATGGGTTCATTAGTGGAATATTGGAGGGGCAGCTCTCAATGACCCTCTCGTTTGCGTCCCATCTTTTGCCCGTGGCTGAGCGTCGCGACTGGATCGAAGAGAACCGTGCCTACCTTGCCGACTTGACCGGTGACCTGCGCAAGCAGTGGTGGGCGACGTGTCAGCTACTTGCCATGCCGCGATACGCCTACACGGTTCGTACAGGCAGCAGGAAGGAGTCGGCATGAGCACGGGCGACGCGGCTTCCGCCCAGCCTCCTGAAGTCCGTCGTTCATGGCGTGCCCGCCTGCTGGATCCGGTGTCGCGCCAAGGCGCCCTGTTCTACTCCATCGCGGGCGGCCTTATTGTGTGGCTGCTCGTCGACGTCATTCCGCACATCCGCGTAGACATCAGCTGGCACCCGTAGCTGGTGTCCCTGCTGTAGATAGGGACACCAGCCGTAGGAACGCTCAGTTTGCCTGCAGCTCCCGATACGCCTCGAACACCTTCTTCACGGCATCCGTAACCGGCAGCTCCTCTTCGATCGGCGCCCACTGGAACTCGTCGTGCTCCTGCAGCACCACTGGCCCAGGCGTGTCCACGGCCACCACGAAGTTGAACTGCCTGCTCTTCTTGCCGCTGCCCGAGGTGTAGTCGAAGCTCCCGAGATACGCGGTAGCGGCCGCGACCTGGAGTCCGGTTTCCTCCTCGACCTCGCGCGTGAGCGCCGTCTTCAAGTCCTCGCCACGCTCTACCTTGCCGCTGGGCAGCTCGAAGATGCCGCCCATGAAGTCGTCCGCAGGACGCTTGAGCAGCAGCACCTTCTCGTCGCTCTCAACAACGGCTCCTACAACGAGCTGCACCACGTCATCGGCTGCGGCCTCTTCAGTGAGCCGTTCGAGCAGCGCGGAGTCGATCATCTTCATCCCTTGAGGTCGTGGTGGTGCTCGACCACCTTCTGGATGCCCCTCACGTAGGCACGTGCAAGCGGCACATCTTCCTCCCGGTGCCAGACCGGAAGCTTGAGGGTGTTGTGGTGCACCAGCTCGGCCACCGGGAAGCCGCCCGGTTGGTAGCGGAGCCTCGCGAACTCCCGCTGGTGCGTGAACAAGGCTGCTGGGCATTGGAACAGCGGCAGCTGGTTCAGCGGGCAGGTTGAGTCGGGTCGGTCGACCTCACTCAGGCCTTCAGCTAGCAGCGCTTTGTGGAAGCGTTCCACCGTGATGCCACCAAGCTCGTCGGGCACGTAGGTGAGCGGCAAGCCGTACCAAGCGGCCTGGTGCTTGCTCGGCAGCTGTGGCACCGAGATGCCAGCAACCTCTTTGAGCTCGTTGCACAAGAGCGCGGCGACCTGGGCACGGCCGGCCAGATATTCATCTAGGTGGGTGAGCTGGTCGAGGGCAAAGGCAGCAGCCAGCGGGTGGATGCGGAACTTCAAGCCCATGCCGGTCACGGCGAAGCGGTGCAGCGTGTGGCTGGACGGGATCTCGCTGCGGCAGCGCTTGTTGTAGTGAGCAAACAGCAGGAGGCGGAAGTAGGTGTCGTCATCGCTGGTGAGCACGAAGCCGCCCTCGCCCGCCGACAACGGCTTCGGGCCGTTCATCGAGAAGGCGGCCGCCTGGCCGAAGCTGCCGACCTTTTGCCCGTCGAGGCTGGCGCCGTGGGCGTGCGAACCGTCCTCAAGGAGGATCAGGTGGTGCTCGTTGGCCAGGGCACGCAGTGCGGGGAGGTTGGCTGGAATGCCCCACATGTGCGTCGCCACGATGGCAACTGTGTTCGGCGTGATCTTCGAGGCCACCTCCGTGACGGAGATGTTGCCGGTCTCGTCGCAGTCGGCCAGCACGGGAATCGCGCCGAGGTGCAGCAGCGGCGTAGCCGTGGCGAAGAAGGTGTACGCGGGCACGATCACCTCGTCGCCCGGCTCGATGAGGCAGGCCGCGTAAGCCGCGTGTAGCGCCGCAGTGCCGGAGCTCATCGAGACGGCGTGCTTCACCCCGAAGTAGTTGGCCAGCGCATCCTCTAGCTCCGCGACCACGCCGGAGCGGTCGTAGATGGAGATGTTCTCGCCGAGCTGCTCGACCACCGCTTTCTTGCTCTGCTCCGTGATCGGGGGCCAGCTGAAGTGCTGACCGGGCTGGCGGATGACCGGTTCTCCACCGAGCAGTGCCAGGGGCGAGTTCACAGCAGCTCCTTCGGGTTGACGTGGGCCCGCGAGCGCGCGGACTCGTAACAGCTCTGGATGAAGGCCAGGTGCGCGAGGTTCTCGCTGGGGCCGCTGACGTTCTCCCGCATGCCCTCGATGACCCGGCAGAAGTGGTTGATCTGGCTCACCGCGGCCGAGGGCCACGCCTGCTCGCGGGAAAGTGACTCCACTACCTGGCCGTCGTTGCTCAGCCGGCGAATCCGGCCGCGCTCGAGGTGGACGATGCCCTTGTTCCCGATGAGCCTGATCTGCTCCGACTTCGGCCCGATGAAGCGCGAGAGCAACAGGGAGCCATACAGCCCGCTGTCGTAGCTGAAGTGGATGAGCGCCGTGTCCTCAGCGTCGTAGTTGCGATCTGGTCGGGCACTCATCGACATGTCGGCCAGCACCCGATCCGGCAGGCCGAAGTACCAGAGCAGCATGTCCACCAGGTGGTAGCCCATGTCGATAATGCAGCCGCCACCGGCTTGCTCGGTGCGGCCGCGCCAGCCTTCCGATGGATCGGCGATGTGCAGCGTGTAGGCGGCATCCACCATGAACGGCGTGCCGATCTGGTCGGCCAGCTGCGTGAAGCTGGTGTAGATCGGGTTGAAACGCCGCTGCAAGGTGACCATCAGGTGGATACCGGCCTTCTCGCAGCGCTCCACCAACTCCCGCGCCTCGGTCACGGTGGTGGCGAAGGGCTTCTCCTTCAGCACGTGGATGCCGCTGGACGCCGCCAGCTCGACAATCCGCCTGCCCTCGCTGTGCGGCACGCACACCACGACGAGGTCGAGCTCCTCCGCCATGAACATCGCCTCGGCGTCGGTGTAGCCGGGCACGCCGAGCCTGAACTGCTGCTCGCGGACGACGTCTCCTGCCGAGTCGCAGATGGCGACGAGTTCCGCGCCGTCGGAGCTGAGCAGCCCCGGTATGTGGTCTTCGAGCGCCTGTTTACCGAGCCCCACCACGCCCGCACGAAGCTTGGTGGCTCGTTCCTGCGCTTGATGCCCGCGGCGATGTGCGAGCGGCAGCTGTACCACTTCGGTCATGAGCTGCGTTCCCTTCTACAGAATGTGCTGAACCAGCGACGGCCGCTGCTCGGTCCACGAGGGCGGCGGTATGCGGAGAGTCGTGTGGCTGTGAAGCGCATGAAACGTGACGGCATCGTCATAGCCTTCAAGGTGATGAGCGTCCTCAGGCCTCACCAGCGCCAAAGGCTCGGAGTCCACTAAGGACTCGCTGGAGAAGCTCCGGGTCGCGCATCGCAACGCACTCCTGAACGGGGCCTTGCAGCCGCTGGCGCCGCGGGAAGCCGGCCGCGGTTTGAGCCTCGACTTCTTTCTCTGTGCCCTCGAGGCAGATGGCGCACCACACCACACGGAGCCCTGGGCGCGGGAGGTCGCAGCCGCTACCTGCTGCTGTCGTAACGGGAAAGGGCTTCGGTGGTTCCATGCCGGAATCCCAAACCTCGGCGATCACGGCTCGCGGGGTCAGCACCAGGCGGAAGGCGATCAGGTTCAGTACCTCCGCGTGGCGGCTGTGAGCCCGTTCGCCGCCAGCTGCAGCCACGGCGTAGTGCACAAGAGCTTCGGCGGCACGGCCGAGCTCGCGTTCGCAGGTGCGGTCGAGCCGCCACCTCCTTGCCACGTACGCCACCAGCAGCCGGGCACAGGTGATCGCGCTCGGCACGGCCACGAGCCCCAACTCGTACATGCGCACCTCGCCGCGGGGCTGAGGAATAGCCAGTGCCGCAGTAGGCAGTTCGTGGATCTGGACAGCAGTCATGGCGTCACCCCTGCGCTTGGTCCGGAGAACAGCACCAGCACACGAGCGCCGTGCTGCGACTCCAGCAGCTCCTTCATCGCCAGTTGCACGCCCTCGAAGTGTCCAAAGTGGTGCAGTGCAGGCACGAGAACGTGGCGAGCCTCGCCGTCATCCAGAGCGGCGAGAAGTTCAGCGAGTGCGGTGGTGTGCTCGAAGCTCCTGTCCACCAAGACGCGCGTGAGGACGAAGCCTTCAAGGCTGGCGTATGCCGCCATCGTGCGGCGTAGCACTTCGATTTGCCGCTCAGTGACAAGCGGCTGCACCCGGATGTAGCCGAGAAGCGGGCGAATTGTTGCTGGGTGGCAGGGTCGGAGATGGGCGTCGGGGGTGGACCAGCATCCCCGACCCTGCCGGTTCGTGGGCGGCACCATCTAGAGCACCGCCAGGTTGTGGTCAGCCAGCACCACTTGCTCGCACGGCCAGCCGGTGCCGCAGCCGGTGCCGCAGATGGCGCAGCACTCTGCGGAGTTGAGGTGCTCGTCGAATACCGCAATCGCGACTTCAGCGAGCCGGTCGAGCGTGGGGAGCGGGTCAGAGGCGCCAGCGGGGATCAGCGTCTTTTGCCTGGTCAATGCCCCTCCTTGCCGTCGTTGCCGTCCGGCCCGGTGTGGCCGTACTCTCACTGAACCGGTCGTAACGGGCCAAACACAGGGCGTGCGTAGCGGCGGTTTCCGGACACAACCCGGACATCGGGGCGGTGATCTGGCCAAATAGGAGGCCAGGCGTACAGGGGAGTGGGCGATGATGGACGAGGAGCTAAGTCCGTTCGCCAGGAGGCGTGCGGCGATGGGCCTCTCGCAGGAGGCTTTGGCGGAGCGCCTCAACATCGACGTGCGCACCGTGCGCCGCTGGGATAGCGGCGATTTCGTTAAGGGCCCTCAGCCATGGATCCGGCCCAAGCTCGCTCGCTACCTGCAGGTGTCGCTTGAACGACTCGATGAGCTGCTCTCAGGCGAGCCAGATGAGCAGGCGGCCGTGGTCGACGGCGAGGTTGTTTCGCCGGAAGTTACCCAGGTGCCACCCGGTGCGGTGATGCTGCCTGTACTGGTGGATGGGAAGCCGGTGCTGCTGCCGGTTGATGCAACTACGCTTGCAGCGAAAGGGTTTCCCGCGCTTCCAGGTGCCCTCGCCCCGGCCGCCGGAGAGGATGCGATGAGTCCACTTAGCCGACGCTCGCTCCTGAAGTTCAGTGTTCTCTCCTCAGCGCTGCCAGCGCTTGATCCTGAGGCACACCAGCAAGTTGCCGCGGCGATGGAAGATGCCCGGCGCTACCTCGATAGCGACTTGGTTGGGAAGCTGCGCAACCAGCTCGGTAGGTGCAAGGCCGGTGACGGCAGCACTGATGCCTTGAAGACCCCGCCGCTTCCGATCGTGCTTGGCATCCTTGGTGCGATTGAACAATCCGCGCGTGAGGTGCAGCCGGCCGTTCGGCGTGAGTTGCTCGTACTTGGTGCGGAGTGTGCCGAGTTCGCTGGCTGGCTCTACCGCGACGCTGGTGACTTGGTACGCGCGCTCTTCTGGCACGACAGGGCCATCGAGTGGACGCAGGTGACCGGTGACAGCGCCATGCAGGGCTACGTGCTGTTGAAGAAGGCGCAGCTCGCCTACGACGAACGTGACCCGCACCGGATGCTTGATCTGGCGCACGCTGTGCGGACTGGTTCGTGGGCGCTTCCATACCGTGTACAAGCTGAAGCGGCGCAACAAGTAGCTCGCGCTGAAGCGATGCTCGGTGCGTCGCTTGGATCGGTGGAGCGCAAGCTCAGCGAGGCCTGGCAACTGCTCGGCACCAAGGAGAGCAGCGACTGCACGATGGGCATGCACTACAACGACACGCTGCTGACCATGCAGATGGCCGTCTGCTACTCGGAAGCAGGCAAACCGCGTCGAGGCGTTGAGCTCTATGGCCAGTCCCTCAAAGAGGACAGCTTCTCGCCGCGCGACTACGGCTTCTTCCTCTCCTGGATGGCGGGCTCCTTAGCACTTGCCGGCGAGCCCGACGAGGCGGCCAAGACAGGGATGGAGTCCGCCAGGCGCGCGGCTGGCGTCAGCTCGCAGCGCACGCACAGGGAGTTGACGCGGGTCGTCGACGCCTTGGCCCCGTGGCAGAACCGTCCGGCAGTCAAGGAGCTACAAGCCACGGTTGACCGCTAAAACTGCCCCCGATTGGCGCTGAAGTTAGCGGTTTGTGCAGGTAGAGGGCTTGCTCAAGGTTCCAAGTGTTGGCGTGACGGTCAGCTGGCGCTTGGCTTCTTGCAAACGAGATGAGGCCGAGCGCCTCCAGCCTGGCAACGTGACCAACTCAGCCGAGGAACCGAAGAAACTCTTCTTTACTGTCCCCGAGGCGGCCAAGCTGCTGCGTGTTGATGTCGCCACCGTCTACCGCTCGATCCGCGAAGACGCTTTTCCTGCGGTCAGGCTGCGCACGCGCTACGTGGTGCCCGCAGCCGCGATCGACCAGCTGATCGCCAATGTCATGGAGTCCGGTGGCGTGCTGGATATGGCGGAGATGACTCGGCAGCGCCGGGAGGAGAAGGAGTTCGAGCGACAGCAGCGCAGCAGCAATACCTGGTGAAGACGAAGAGAATCACGGCGCTGCTACTCTATCCATTCGGCTGGCCACCATCTCCAGCAATCGTGCGTGGCGGGATAGCGTCGCTCGTTCTCCGAGTCGCTGACTCCATCGTCGACGATCACGTATTGAGTCAATCGCCTCTCGGAGTGCCTTCACATCCGCAGGTGTAACTTCAGTATAGGTTGACGTAGAGTTGTGAACATCTACCTGCACTGACGCTGCAATCAGATCTATCTCTCCTTTAGACCATCCCTGCACGGTCTCGGCGGACGCAACTTTCTGAAAACCAAGATCGATGTATGGTTGCCGCAAAGCGGGAAAACGGCCGAGTTGAGATGTCGTTGTGTTTTGCCCGATCGTCACAGCTGTAACCGGGCACCTAGCCATGCGGGCGATCCGGAAAGCTCCGGAGAAGAACTGACCTGTTGTGCCGTTCGGAAACTTTCCTCCCTCGGGATAGATGCAAAGGAGGTTGCCGCTCTCCAAAACCTCAAGGCACGCGCGCAACGATGTAGATGTCAGTCGACGTCCGCCGATTGAGATCGACCCCATGCTCTCATGCCATAAGCGCCGGGTTAGCCAGCTTTGATGTAGCTTCTCCTTGGACAGGAAGTAAACCTTCTGGTCATGCAGAAGTTTCACGGCCGTACCGATCGCGAGGTGATCGAGCATTGAGGGATGATTGGACACTAGAACGCCAGAGCGTGTCTCCAGGAGCGCCTCAACGCCGCGCAAAGACCTCAGAAGGAGTCGTGAGGTGAACTGCTCGATAGTCAGTTGCGCCCCTTGAGCGAACGCGATCTGCCAAGGAGAGAGCAGTTGGATGACTTGCCTGCTCGCGCTCACAGCTGTTGCCTCCCGTGCGGTATAATAGGAACACGATGCCGAAACGCCCGCCAATCAGTTCTCTCTGGGGTCGCCTCAAGGGCTACGCAACCCCGCGACTCGCTGCAGTTGTCGGCGTATTCATTGTGGTTCTTGCAGCTGGGTTCATCGCTACTCAGCAGCTTACTCAGTATGTTGAAACTGGCTCGCTCGACAGGGTTGGAAGCTTCTTCGCGTTGCTTGCCCTAAAGATCCTTACCTACGTTGTAGCTCCGCTTGGCGGCGCTGGGCTTAAGGTGCTTGCTGGCGGAACTTTGGGGTGGGAGCTCGGGTTTGTAGTTATTGTTCTAGGTGACACAATTGGTAGTATCGCCAACTATTTTCTTGGCCGGTACGGCGTGCAGCTGATAGCACGCCGGGATCCCCGCGCCGGCGCAGAGATTCTGTCGGGCAGAAGGATCGACAAGCTCGCCGTACTTATTGCGGCAAGGTTCGTCTTGTCTCCTGCGTGGGATTTGCTCAGCTACGTGATCGGTGCGAAGCGAGTTTCCTTCTCTCGTTTTGTGGCAGCCTCAATTATTGGCGGCGTTCCGGCGAGTATCGCTTGGGCGCTTCTAGGTGCGGCAATATCGGAATGGCTGGGGGGATGGGTATCGGTGGCGATTGGGGTCGCGGGCCTGGTTGCTGGCGTCCTGGTGATCGCCATGAGGCGAATCTTGAAGAAGTCGCGCTTCATGGAGTCTGACGAAAAATCGCATGAGCGAGGTGGTGGCCATGACTCCGAAGAAACGATCCCGCAGCGAGAATCGTGAAAGCGATGATGGCCACGTTGATCAAAGCTGGCATGGGGCCAGCCACCATCCAGCTAAGCCCCGGCACGGCAAACCCTGCGTAGAGCGCAATTGAGCTTAGTGCATACACGAGCCCCTTCGCCTTCGTGAGTGACGTTGGTGCGGCATATTCATGTCCGCGGGAAAGCGCAATCAGGCGAGTGAGGTCAAAGATGGACCTTGCTGCGATGATTCCTAGCAATACACCTTCTGACGTTGCATCGAGCCGTAGGAGAGCAAGGAACACAACGATAAACGTGTAGCTATCGGCGGCGCTGTCGATGACACGACCTTCGGGGGCTATTCTGCCTGCGGCTCGTCTGGCGAGATACCCGTCGAGTACATCGCTGAGGTACGTGAAAATGAGCAGCGCAAGGATTGCGGCGGAGATGAAGTGGTGAGAGGGAGCAAGACTCGCGATGGCAAACCCAGTAGCGCCGAGGTATCGAAAGAGCGATATCAGGTTTGGCAAGTCCACTCTTCGGCGCCGAAGCTCGGGTACTCGCGGTGTTTGCTCAGTGGTCATCTCGACACCTGTCTTCATACGACCCGTAAGACGGCCCGTCCTTGTTGATTATCGGCTGTACGCCTCAATATCTCCGAGATTGCATTGCTGATTCTCTGTGAGACTTCCGTGTCCCATAAGGGTGGTATTGGATAGTTAAGCTGACGCGGCTCGCGCACCTTAATCAGAGCGTGGCTACACTGCTCCAAATCGAAGCCCACGAACGTCGCTGAGCCTGTTGTGCAAGTAACCGGCCTGGCTGTCGGTGCGCCAACGGTGATGCAGCTAGTACCGAGCACCGTCGATTCTTCTTGCAAGCCAGCAGAATCAGTGACGACGCAAGCTGAATGGCGCATGAGCGCACTAAACTCTCCGTGACTCAAAGAGGGAACGTAGATCGCCCCTTCTAGGGAGAGAACTTCAGGGGCCAGCTTTAGTAGTCGCCTCTTGGCGCCAGGATGGAGGGCGATCACAAGGTCGCCCGATAGTTGCTGGACCTTAGCGAAAAGCGCGGAAACCCAGTCGCCATTTCGTATCGTCGCTGGCTTGTGAACGTACAAAATTGTGTACGGCTTATCGGTTAGTTTCAGTCTTGCCACGATTCCTTTACGGGCGCTTCTGGATCGCGCGGTGAGCAGCGTCTCAGTATGCGCGTTTCCGACGAGGAAGATGTCACTGGCATCGACGCTCTCGGCGATGAGATTTCTGGCATCTGTCGCACTTGCTGGCAGATGGAAGGATGAGGCTGCGGTTATGAGCTTCCGGTTGAGCTCTTCTGGCTCCTGGAAGTGCGAGCGAAGGCCGGCTTCCACATGTACGACAGGAATCCCATACCGTGCGGAGACAATGCTAGCGGCGACAGTTGAATTTACGTCTCCCACAACAATTGAGCTATCGATTCTGCCCGCATGGTGCTTCATGTGCTGATCTAATGCTCGCACGAGTTGAGCTAGATGGCCTGGGTCCGTCTGTGCTGTACGGCTCCTGAGATAGTGGTCAACGTCAACGCCGAGCTCACGGATGAGCGCAGATGCCATGGCTTTTGAGCTGTGTTGCCCCGTGTGAACCGTAGTGAGCCGCGCATGGCTGGCAAGCGGGTGGAGCCGAAATGCTCGTTGCACCGTTGCGGCCTTTGGGATATTGGGCCGTGCTCCGATGAAGAGGTGAACATTGAAGGTTCGCGCGTTTACATCGGGTAGTAGTGCTGCTGGCTCGAGTTCCGCTACCACGCTTCCCCCTCGTTGAGGCCAAAACCAATTGCTCCAAGGTCGCCCGGCGTGTGAAGTTCGTATCTCCTGCTCACGCATGGTTGTTACCTCGGCTGCGCTGGTTCACCCATATGGAGCTGTGAAGCCTTGATCGAATGAGCCAGCGAGCTTAGATGTGCTCCCAACTGGCCACGAACTGGCCACGAACTGGCACCCCAAACCATCCGTACGAGAATCCTTTGCGCTCCAACGCGGCGAATGGTACGAACGGTTCTATAGTTTTGGCGATCTCAAAACCAGCATGTAGGCATGACGACCTCAAGTGCACGTGTGGCTCTCGGGCGGCAACTCCGCCTGATGCGACAGTTGCATGGAGTGAAGCTCAAGGAGCTTGCTGCACGCCTCGGGCGCAGTGTGGGGCATCTGAGCAACGTTGAAGCCGGTCGGGACAGTGCGAGTTGGCAGCTGATCGCTCTGTACGAAGAGATGTTCAACGGCGATGGGATTCTGTGGTCAGCGTACGTGGAGGCTCAAACAACGCCGAGATCTCCTCAGCGGCGCGCCATCGAAGAGTTCAGCTACCCAATTCCAGGTGATGAGTCTTCCTTCGTTGCGGATGTGACCGTTCCTGATGGGACGGTGATGCCTCCTGGACACTTCTTCGAGAAGATTTGGCGCATACGCAACGCGGGATCTGTTCCCTGGGTGGGGCGGCGACTAGCGCGTGATGGCGCAGCCGGTGGTTATGGCGTTCCCTTCACGCCTGCTTATGTTCAGATCGAAGAGACTATGCCTGGGTGTGAGGTAGAAATCGCCGTTCCCGTGAGGGCGCAGCCACTGGAGGGAACATCGCAGATGCGATGGAAGATGGTTGATATGTTTGGTCGAAGGTATTTTCCCAACTCGTACTGCTTTGGCTTGGTTATGACGATCGTCGTTAGAGAGGGAGCGGTTCCGCCAGAGTGATTGGGCTCGTTCACCTGGCGGCTATGCGAGCCACCTGGTAACTGCTTCGATAACCTCGGCCTGCCACTTCTGGCTCTGCGGGTGTGCGTACTCCGGATCATCGTGGACGGCGAAGCCATGCTGGGAGCCTTCGAGCTCCAGCAGCTGGTGCTTACAAGTGAGCTGGCGGTTGGCCTCGCGAGATGACTCCACCGGGATAAAGGTGTCTTCGGTGCCGTGCACGATGAGGGTGGGCGCCGCGATCTCGCCCAGCACCGCCCGCGGCTGCAACCAGAACACCTCGTTCAGGATCGGCCTGCCGAGCTTGAAGGTCGGCGAGTGGCCGAGGTAGCCCTGCTCGAGCAGCTGCTCGGCGCCCTTGTCGTTGATATAGCCCGCCTTCCAGGCCTTCTTCTCGTCGACGAAGCGCTTCTTGTAGTCGATGAGCGGGTTGAACAGCACCAGGCGGCTGATCGCCTCGGGTCGCTGCGCCGCGTAGTACGCCGCCGTGCCACCAGAGAAGCTCGCGGCGATGATCGACGGAGGCGTCACGCCCGTGAGCTCGTTCAAGTGGTCGAGGCCGGAATCGATGGCGTTCAGTACCGCGGAGAGCGACAGATCCTCTTGTCGTCCTTCGCTTTCCCCGTGGCCGGGAAGGTCGAACCGCAGCGAGGCGACGCCGGCCTCGGCAAGACCACGAGCCAGTCGCGTAAAGAAGCCGCCCTCTTCGCGGGTGACGCCAGCACCATGAACCAACAGCACCGAGTGCTGCGGCGGAGCATCAGGCGCGTCGAAGGTTCCCGCGAGCTTCAAGCCATCATGCGTGCGCACGGTGGTGCTGGTGCTGCCGGTGCTCATCCGAGGCTCCTCAAGATCGAAGATGACCTCTTCATGATTCCCACTCGCGGCCCTACCTAGCTACCTGGTGAGGCGGGAAGAACACCAAGCATCTCGATGTGCGCTCCGGAGTTTGTGCAGCTCAAGCACAGTGATGTCCGGTTCCTGCCCGCAAACCGTCCTGTTCCTGAGGATCTCCGAGCCGAGACGCTGGCCTTCGCGCTTGAAGTCGAGATCGATCACTTCAAGCCACGAAGACGGATGCCTGAGGGGGCGCTGCAGTGGCGACGAAGACCAGCTTAGGGATCCTGCCGATTTTGCTGATCGGTGGTGCGGTGGTTGTACTCGGCCCGCAGCTGGTGCCAGGCTTCCCGGATCTCCTTGGCGACCTCACCGCCGATACCGCCGCCGCTTACCAGGCGGCGCCCGGCGCCAAGCCCAAGACCGACAAGTGCACCGCGGACCAGCTGCTGAAGCAGCGCCAGTGCGACGACTTGAAGGTCGTGCTCGTCGACGCTGCCAAGATGCCCTTCATCGCACAGAACATCTCGCTGGCGTGGGCGGAGGGCAAGCCGTTCACTCTGCACAAGGGAGCGCCCGGTTCAGACGCAGGCCGGCGCGCCGCTGTGTGCGGCAACTTCAAAGCGCAGTTCGCGAAGGGCAGCTGCGACGAGTACGCCTTCGCCTCGAGCGCCGAAGGTGGCGTTGTCGCCAACGTGCGCATCATGGAGGTGCCTCTCCGTGAACAGAACTGCCAAGGTGGCACGCTTCGGCAGGAGTACCGCCGGGCTGGCATCGTGGAGGGCAGTGCCTTCACCGTGGTGATCACCAATCCGGAGAAGATCGCCACCGTGCCCTACACGGGCGTGGATATCGCGAAGGAGCAGTCGTGCGGGACCTGATCGACCGCTACCAGTGGGTGCAGCAGCTCGACGTGGTGATGACCTTCGCTGTCATCCAGGGGCGCAGCGTCGACGAAGTGGTGCGCATCTATGGGGGCGACCCCGAGGAGCGCCAGCTCATGACCACCATCGAGGCCGAGGATGCCGGGCTCGACGATGGCGACGACTTCTACTTCCAGGTGTTCGAGCACCAGGACGCCGTGGTGGCGCTGGAGAACAACGGCTGGAGTGGCACGGTGCCGGAGATCGCTCGCCGTGCCTCCCAAGGCGAAGGTCACTTCTTCTCCGTGCACTGGAACGCCAATGGGATGTTCCGCATCACCGAGGCGCGCGGCGGCAAGGTGACGGCGTACTTCGAGCCGACGTTCGGCACGGAGCTGGCCGCGCCCGACGACGTCATCCCCGCTTGGGCGCAAGGGCTTGGGCTCCAGCCCGGTGAATTCCGCGCCGCCTGCCTTGCGCTGGTGCAGCAGCAGACAAGCGTGTCCTTCGAGGAGGACTGGTTGGTGAAGAAGCTCCCGACCTTCCGCATCCCGGATCCGGACGAGTTGCTCCGTGGCGTTGACGGCGCGCGAACGCCGTAGCGCGAGAGGAGACGAATCGGCATCGTCATCATGCGGCGGCCTGTTGTGTCCGCTCTACGGAGCTACCGTCCGAGTGTTCGCTCCACAGGCATCTGCCTGATGTTCGCTGTCCTTGCACGGCTGCCCAGGCGTGTACTTGACGCCAGACCAGTACACCGGTGTCAGGCTCGATAGCTGACGACCACCTTCGCTCGGCTTGCGTACCACTGCGAAATCGCTCGTGTACTGCGTTCCATCAGCGCGTGTGCCTTGAAGGTGGAGAACAGATACCCGGTTCAAGCTGAACTGACCAGCGTCTGCCGTGAACCCAGTTACGACCGGGCGAGCTGCATCGGTTGATGGAGCTTGGGCGCGAGCATCCTCTGTGAGCTGTCGGCACACGGAGGGTTCGGTGGCCACCGAACGGCAGAGGCCGCTGTAGTCGCCTGCCTTCACGTAGGAAACCGTCTCTTCGAGGAGGATCTCGGCGTCTTTTTGTGTTACCGGCTCTCCAGCCCTCGGCTGACTGGTTAATTTCCAAACGGCCAAGCCAGCGCCGGAGAGCAGAAAGACCGCAAGGACAACAAATAGGATCCTGGTGGATCGATGGTGTTCGCCCTTCATCTCAACCCCCCGCGGTGGGTAGCTGGCCGCTACCGCAGAGTGTGCAGTATGCGGCCAGCTACCTATTCAGGTCAACCGCACTGGTCGAAGCCTGGGAGGAGGCTGCACGTCGAGTAATAGTAGTAAGCTTCGTTGTACATGGTAATTGCGAGCGTGCTTTCAGCACCAAACGCCTCGACGAATGCGACTTCGCGGGATTCTCCGTCCCAGGCGTCGCCAGACCACAGCGCGGCCATAGACCCCGGTTGGTCCGGAGTGGGGACGGGGTTCAACTTCTCGCAGATCTTCGCCGTGTGGCCGGCCGTTACCCCGCCCCAGCCGACGCTGAACGGCTTGTCCTGGCAGTTCGGAAGATCGATCTTTCCCTTGGGCTGCCAATCGTTCCAGTGCAGCCTGGGGGAATTGGTATCGCCCCACTGCTGGGTCGTTACGTCGCAGGCATCGAGCTCGTAGGTGTTAAGGTTGTTCGTATGGGTGCAAGTTCCGTAGACCTTGTAGCCCCAGTTGTAGCGCGTTTCTCCTGGGTAAGACATTCGTGCCCATGCTGAACATGTCAGCATGTCTCCGATGTTTGCTGGGTCGTCTTCGTCGCCGACACTGAAACAAGACGGCTGCCGCCACTGTGCCTCTTGCTGGGCGGTCACTTCCCCCAGCGCAGCCAGCTTCCCAACATCAGTGCCCGTGGGGGACGTATGCTGAACCTTCGCTCCTACTCTCATGCTGCCGTTCGGCATCTTGGTGATGGACGCTTCAGGGGTCGGCACATCCTTCCGATGGATGACGCGTACACCCTCGATCTTGCTCACCCTGTAGTCCGCAGAACTCAGATCGACGCCGTAGCGAGCCTTCGCGGTCTGCGTGAAGTTCTGCAACGAAAGCTGATCCGCCGTACTGACCGGATCGGCGGCCTGTGCGCTACCGGTAAGCAAGCTGAGTCCAATGGCTGCAGCTGCCGCCACTGCTGATATCTTCTTCATGTCCCCCCTAAGTCAATGCGACGGCGGAATGCTTGTGACGCCGTCGCTAAGTGCCGTACCCGTGTTGGTGGCAGAGCATGCCAAATTTCCGTAACCCGAGAGAATTCTGAGGCAACGGCAAGGTATGACTATGTCTCGCCCGGCGGATAGCGGGACTTTGTTTGAGCCTTCCGGCTGCTCACCCCCGAGAAGGACCATATTGATCAGTCTCAGTGGGGCGCCATAGGCCGTACGGGTGACTTATTCACACTGCTAATGCATGTGGAGGAGCCTATGAATGCTAAATTTTTGGTTTAGTTAACCGAGGCCCTTAGTTGCACGCGTGTGGGCTCTCGTAATCTTCTGTACAGACTTGGGATCATTGGGTGAGCGGTTAGCTGTATGCACTCGCTCGGCAGCTTTAAGCTGCGGTCCTTCACTGATCGGCCGCGCCGTGGGCTACCTGCTGGAGCCGCCGGCTAGCACGGAGCCTCCTGTGTCCAACGACGTCATCCCGCCATGCGCAGCCGGACTTGATCTCAGGCCGGACGAGCTTCGAGCAGCATGCCTGGCGCTCGTGGCGCAGCTGGTCGGGGGGACCTTCGAGGACGAGTGGTTGGTGAAGCGACTGCTCACATTCCACATCCCGGACCCGGATGAGCTGCTCCGTGGCGGTGAGGGTGCGCGAACCCTCTAGCTCGACTCGGCGTTTAGCGCCCTGCCGGAATCTTCACCAGGTGCTATTCCCCTTCACCTAGCTTGCCGCTACTTCACTTCGCGGGTCGCTGCAACAATCCGCAAGCAGTGAAGATGGACTTGCTTCGGAGGTAACTGTGTGGTCGAGCATCGGGTTGACCGGCCTGCTCGCAGTGCTGGGCCTCGCGGTGTGCCGCACGGTCATCGTGGCCATCGCGCTCAGAGGCACCACGCCAGCTGAACGACCAGCGATCATCAGGGCGCTCAACGGCGGGCTTCAAGGGGCAGTAGCCCGCCGCCGTGGGAAATGAAGCATCGTGGTGGTTCCGGTGTGCCCTAGGCAGTCGGGCTATCAGCTACCGCGCGGCGGGAGCTTCCGCAGGTACTCCTCAACATCGAAGCCCACGGCCTCAAGCCGCCTCCGTGCGATCTCCAGCTCATACTCGGCGAACAGTTCGGCGTAGCGCGGGTTCAGTACGAGCGCCTCGATGCTGTGCTGCAGCATGTTTTCTCGGCGCAGGCGCTCGAACCCATCCGAGACAGTCGGGGTACGAAGCAGTGTGGCTTGGGATGCGTTGGCGGAGTAAGAGCAACGAGCTGGCCGCCGCCGCGCAGCTGGTGCCCACCGCGGTCATCCACCAACTCGCCATCTGAACCGCTACCACCGCGTCGACCAGGGTGACGACGAAGAACACCGCCGCCAGCAATCCAAGCCGGCGCCGGTCGACATCGCGGGCTCCACGGCGGTGCATGTTCGCTCCGTCGTTTCGGTGAATCTTGGTGTTACTCCAAGCGAGCCCCTGCTGACAGACTTCTCCGCCAAAGTGATCTTGCTAAAGTCACCGCCCAAACCTCAAAGGAGTTCAGGCATGGCGCAGAAAGTTCTTGTTCAGCTCATCGATGATCTCGATGGTACGGCGGCTGAGGATGTTGAAGCCGTGAGCTTCGGCTTGGACGGCGTGACCTACGAGATCGATCTGAAGCCGGGCAACGCTTCCAAGCTCCGCGATGGCCTGGCGGACTTCGTTGCCGGCGCTCGCCGGACTCGTGGTCGGGCGAGGAAGGCTCCGGCCACCACGCGCACCATCGTGGCTGAGTCGCGCACCAAGGAGCAGACGAAGGCCATTCGGGACTGGGCGAGGGCTAACGGCCACGAGATCTCCGACCGAGGCCGCATCCCCACCAGCATCATCGAAGAGTTCGAGAAGGCGCACCGGTAGATCGCCACCTCAGCGTGGGTAGACAACGTGAACCGCTCAGCTAGGAGCGGGGCCTCGTTGGCGGTTGGCACGAAGCGTCAGCGGGCGTCGCCGTGCCCAGTTCGGTTCTGCGACTCGATGGCGGCGCAGCTGACGCTCGTCTCTGCTCTGCAAGGCCGCCGCTCAGTACAGCAGGCTAGAAGGGTATGCCTACACCGAGTCACATGGGCACTTCGCCTCTGCCGATACGCTCCACGCCCTGCCACCTTGGAAGTGTCGACACAGCCTTGGAGGCGGGCCAATGGCCACGAATGCACAGGTCATAGCTAAAGGAGGACTTGGCGGGGCAGACCTCGACTGGCGATTAGTTAGAGAAGTAGCCAGTTTTCGTGCAGCGGTCATCGGAACCGCGCCGTCGTTTGTCCAAGAAATGGATCTCGCAAAGAGGCTTAGCGAGGTGTGGCGACGAGGAAGCAAAAAGAACCAGTGGCGCGAGCAACGAACAGCAATTAACAGTCAGGCTGCATATCGGCAGTTGCAGTCGTCGCCAAACCTGGCCAGTGAGATGCTAAAGAAGCATCGAAACGTCTGGCTCAGCTTTCGGCAGGGACATAATCGAGAACAGGTCAACCCCGATTGGCCTGTTCTCGATCAGTGGGCATTTGACCTGGAGAAAGACGCTTCATCTTTCGTTGCGTTCACGCCTGTTCGGCTCAGTCGACATGCCGCACGGGTATACATCGAAGCAGGAATCTCTTGCGGATGGCACTACGTCGACGGCGCACTATCCTTCCCTACCTCCAAAGATATTGATGCTGTTCTGGGTTGGGTCACGCAAGCGTGGCAAGAGCTTCCCGCAGGAGATGAGCCGCTGCCAGAGGCTGTTCCTTTTTGGTGGCATCGCGTGCGAAATGAAAATGTTGGCTACCAGCCCGACTTCAGTCGAAGTGCCGTGCTGTTTACGATCGCACGAAACTTCGCCGTAGGCGTTGCGGAGCGTGAGCGGGAAAGAGCAGCACAGCGCCAAGCGTCCGTCTCTGCTCGCGCCACTGTGAATTTCGAAAAAACACGTCAATCGGCTGGCGGATATTCGCGCCCACCCTGGCGCCCCATGAACTGGGATCTGACGTACCCGGCTAACACTTGGGCTCCAGGCACCGGTCCTGGTCATTGAGACTCTGACCTCTGTGCGTTGTCAGGATTCGAGCGTGCGATGTTTTGATCCGTAGACGGCGATGACGCCCCGCTCAGCCCTTCGTTGCTTCGAATTGCGTGATCACAACGCCGAGCGTCGTCCCTAGTGCCTCGGCCACCAGACCTAGCTCCACCACATCGAGCCGGCGCTCCCCGGACTCGTACTTGCTCACGAACGACTGTGGCTCGTCGAGGCGTTCCGCTACCTGCACCTGGGTGAGACCTGCCTCGGTGCGGATCTCCCGGAGAAGCGCGCAAAGTCGCTGGTACGCCGCCGAGTAGATCGACTTATCCATCTGCAAAGGGCACAACCGCCGTTGCAAATATCCCAAAATCGGATATCGTCGCGAGTGGCCGTTCGGCCATCTTCACCGGATTCCCTGAGGGGGTGGCGAGATGCGTATCGCGATGAGCGGCGGTGGAGGCGGCACCTGATAGCCCGCCAGCACACGCGAGAGCCCTGGGTGCCTCTAACACCCAGGGCTCTCGCCTTGTATTGAACCCGAAGCGGCCGGCGGCCGGCTTGCGCCGGGCTTAGGCCGCCTGTCCGTTCGACGGCCCTGCGACCGTCGTGTTCTTCGGCTTCGCCACGGACGGGATGTCAGCGAACTCCAGCTTGATGCCGAGGTACGTGAGCTCCTGGTTCAAGCGCAGCAGGCTGACCCTCGTGAGAGGAAAGATCTTCTTGACCTCCCACGGGCGACCGCCGAGCGCCAGCACCACCGTCCGCGGCCGGTCGGTGAGCGTGCGAGTGCTGTCGAGTGCTTTCACCTTCTCCCGGAGCTGCTGCAGCGCCTCAGGCTCAAGACGCTGCGACCAGGCCGACGCCTGCGCCTGGTTGAACAGATGCCCGAGTTCAGCGGCGCGCGATGGCCACTTGATGTGGATCAGTTCGTCACCGGGGCCGATCCCGTCCGCGAGCTCCAGCTTCGGATGCATCGGCGTCTTCGCGAAGTCCTGATCCAGGCAAAGGAACCCCGGCTGCTTCGCCAGCTCGTCTTCGCAGTAGCGGTGCTCATCGTCCTTGCCCTTCTGCCGCTCCCACACGGGGAACAGCAGTGAACTCTTGTTCGCGATGAGCTCGGCCAGCTGCTCGTTGACCCTGTCAATGGAGTCCTTGCTGAGCTCGTACCACCGTCCCTGTTGCAGGCAGAAGGTTTTGTCGCCGATGCTGGTCTCGAAGGCGATCCACTTCAACATCGAGATCGGACGAGCCAACTCAACCTGCCCCTGGTCGTCCTCGCAGGGCACGAGACGCACCGCTTGCAGTTCCACTAGGCGGGCTCCCTCAGGGATGCGAGCGAACCGGGTGGTGATCTCGTCGATGTCGAAGTCGGCGGTGAGCATTAGCGAGCCGAAATCCCAGATGCTCGTGGTGATGAAGAAGTCAGCCTCTTCCACCACGCCGTGCACCGCGGTGGGCCAGCAGATCCCGATCGGACCGAAGCGCTCGTCGCCGCCCAGTGCCACCGCGAGTCGAGCATCGAGCTCGGCCTTCAGCGGGTGGTTGGAGCTGACCGGTCGTACCTCGTTCAGGAACCGCAGCGGGGAGTCCGCGTCGCTCGAGTCCACGATGGCCGAAATGGCACGCAGATCCGCGACGAAGTCTTCCGGTGAGCGGCCCAGCTGGATGTGCAGCGAGTTCCCGCACCTGATCTGCCAGGCCTTGCCGTCTGTGGCGGTGTGGTAGGTGAGACCTTCCAAGCTCGCCGAGCCGGCCAGCCGGGTGACCAACTCGCCCGCAGGCTCAAGGCCGAAACCTGAGAGCGGGTGGCCCAACGGGAACGAGGTCTGTTTGCTGCGGGAGGTGGTGTCCAGCGAGCTGCTGTTCAACGTGCGCAGCTTCATCGGGTCGAGGCGGCGGATGCCGAACTTCAGCCCGAAGCTCTCATCGAGCAGAACGTCGTCGAGCAGATGCCGCGCGCTGGCGCCCCAGCATGCGGCGACCACCCAGTTCACATCAATCTCGACAAGAACCACGGTGAACGGGGTCATCGCCGACAACGTGAGTCCGAGGCCAGTCACCTGCTGCGGGTGTCGCGCCCACGCTGCCTCGTCGGCGATGCGCATGCCTGCGAGCACGTGCGCGGATGCGTTCGCGATCTCCATGGCGCCGTCGAACTCGACCTCTGCGCCGTCGGCGAGCTTGATGTAGTCAGTAAGGGGAAGGCCGGCCCGGAATCGGTAGATCGTCGCGGGACCGGTGGGGAGAAGCTTGCCTGTCAAGTGAAGTCGTCCTTGCCTTGCAAACAACGAGCGCAGCGATGAGCGCGCGCGTCGTGACGTTGAGTCTGATGTGTACGGACGCGGCCGTACTTGCAAGTGAGATCGCCGACTGCGCGAAGGCTTGTGTGCCAACGGTTGCTGGCTTCGAGACAGAGCAAGAACCAGCAACCGCCGCGGCGCAAGCGCTGCTAGCGAAGACGTCGTGTCCGACGTCTTCGGATGCGCAGGAGCGTCACCAAACGCGACTGTGAAGAGGGAGAAGGTCGATCGACCTCAGCTGGCTTGTGCGCAAGCGAACACCTGAGCGGCCGATTCACTCGGCCGTGGCTCTAGTGGAACGCGGGCATCAGCCCTAGACTCAACGCGCTTCCTCCGAAAGACATGCTGGTTGCTAGGCCAGGCGGATGGGGTGGAGCTTCACGCGGCCTCCTGTTGACGCAGGGGGTCGCGTTTTTTGTTCGGGCAAGCGTAGCGTAACCCGAACGTGATCAATCATGCCTCAAGTGAACGAGGGTGTTCTCGTTCGGTTCGATGCTCTGCGCCGAGCGGCAGGTTTTGCCGGTTAGCTGGAGGCTGAGTGTCGTCGAGCTGATAAGCGCAACGCAAGTCGACACGGCGTGTCGCAGGAACTCGAAGTAGGTACCGTCCGTACGGTTTGGGCGACGACCCTTGTCGACTGCTCGCGGTGCGTCAAATCGCGGCCAATTAATGGCCAATATTCTCGAAAACGAAGAATTCTGACGCTGCGTAGTCGTTCGGCTGCGAAAACTGGATCAGCCGGACCGAACGGCGAGCGGCGCTCGGAGGCCGCTCGTCGCAGCTAGGCGACACGTCATGCTTGGTACGTCGGAAGTGGGCTCACGTGTGTTACGCCCGCATCGGCTACGCGGGGTCATGTGGCGAGCCTGGCGAAGCGGCGCGCTCTGGTGGTCTGGGCCAATTCCTCTGCGGTAGCCGCACACGCGAAGAACTTCCGCGTATTAACAATTGTAACAATGCTTGCTACAATTGATGGTGAATGAAGGACACACTCGATCAGCTTTATGAAACCAAGGCACAGCTCATCGCAGTGCTCTCGACGGTTATCGGCATCGGCTTGCTGATGCTGAACAGGTGGCCGCCGGCCATCGAGTTGCTGTCGACCTTCCCTGTCCCGCTGGGAGAACTCGGTGCGGGCTTCTTCGGCTTCGGGGTGCTGGGCATCTACTTCCAGATCCTCGATCGCGCCGCCGGAGACAAGCGTCTGGAGAAGCGGATCCACCGAGCGCTTCGCCATGAAGCCCCCGCGTTCCGTGACGCCGTGATCGACAGCCTGGCCTTCAGGCCCGAGATGCTGCAGGGCATCGCGGCGTCTGACGAGCTCCTCGACCGCGTTGCTGCCAACGCCCTGGCGCTGCGGCTCAAGGACGAGGAGCTGGCGCACGATCTCTACGCCGATGTGCGTGATCAGGTGATCAACGCCGTGGAGCGGTGGCGTGATGTCGACGTGGCGGTTTCACTGCAGCCGTGGGCAGGTGGCCCGGCCTCTGGTCACGGCTCGATGTTCGTGGCAACGGTGCGGTGGGAATACAAGGTGCGGTCTGCGAGCCCCACCTTGCGCTTCGCGTGCGTAGCTGACGAGCGCGAGTACCGGGAGATGCTGCGCGACCCGGCGGTCACTGCAGTTTGGCACTTTGATCTCTCAGGTGGGCTTGCTGCCGAAGATCCTGAGGTCTTTGAACTCGTGAGCCTCTCTGTGGACGGCAAGGAACGGAAGATCCGGCGAACCTCGCGAGGTGGTGCGCAGCTCTACGCGGCTGGCATGGGTGAGCGTGCGTCAACAGCCGAGGAGATCACTGTCGCCTACACCTACAAGGTTCTCGTGCAGCGCCACGGTCACATGCTCTACCTCGACTTGCCGCGGCCGGCGAAGAAGTTGCATGTGCAGCTCGACTACACCGCTGCAGGCATCCGGCGCATGAACACGGTGGACTACATCTCCAGCAGTCAGTCGACCCGCGTGGAGCAGTCGCGCCGTGCGGACAAGGCGAAGACAGTGAACATCAGCTTCGACGGGTGGACGTTGCCGCGGGCTGGGGTGGCGTTCGTGTGGGTCCTGGATGACGAGCTCGCGGCTCCGCGAAACGCTAGAACGCGCGATAGGCGTCTAGACAGGTCCTCAGCCGCCTCACCCTAACTTACTAAGAGTAAGTTGAGAGTATCGGTTGCAACCGATATCCGCTGGTGTACTCTGTGTCTTAGAAGCCAAAGACCCCGCCCTCGGGGTCTGGCTCCGAGACGGGGTCTTGAGTGCGGTAGGACGCTCTTCTGACTCTACTGGACGAGGCTCGGCCGGGCGTTGGTCGATGCATTTTCGTGACTCGGAGCCGTAGCGCTTCGGGAAGCGAGGTGCATAGTTATGGCTGGAAAGGCTGTTCGGCCGGGTACGCCCGCGCCGACCTCCGGTCAGTACCGCCCGAAGGGTGGTGGCAACGAGGTGACGGTCCCGAAGGGGCACCGTCTCCCGCCCACCCCGAAGCCGGGGCAGACCTGGGTGAACGTCGACCCGACCAAGAACAAGAGCGGCAAGGGCTGATGATCCGAGGCTGGAGTCCACGCCCGGATTCCAGCCCTCGGGCTTGCTGTGGCTAGCTGGCTACTGCTTCGGCGTGCACGGGAAGATGCACGGCAAGTAGTGCAACCATCCTGGTTGGAAGGCGAACGGAGCCTCTATGGTCAGCGGTGCCCGGCAGGCATCTGAAGACGAGAATGACCAACCAAAGTCTGCCCAAGCCGCCCGCCGCAAGTTGTTGTGGTACCGCACCGATTCAGGTCGCCCGAAGGCGCTTGAAGAGTTCCGCGCCCTGCCTGTAAGGGCTCAGGCCGGATTGTCGAACGCGCTAGAGCGCTACCTGACCGGACAGTCTCGACGTGGCGATGTAGATTCGCTCGGCCGCGGAATCTACGAGATTCGCCATCGGTACTCTAACAATCACCACCGCCTCCTCTTCACGCCGTGGGGCCCGTACTGCCTTGCGCTGACTGCGTTCTACAAGAACCAGCAGAAGACACCGAAGCCTGACTTCGAACGGGCTATTGATCGGGCGCGGCGGTGGCGCGATGCTAACGGTGATGAGCCCGCGAGCGGGTAGAGCGCTAAGATCCCCCTCCGGGCCGTGGAACAGAGGCTGGGGCCAAGCTGACGTGGGAGCTTGATATGAGCGCAAACGACGAGCAGAAGTTCGTTGTGGACGAATTCGAGGACGAGTTCGGCGCGTACCTGGAAGAGGCGAAGCAGAGCCCTGTCTTCCGCGCTGAGTACGAGGACGCTGACGACCGTCAGCGTCTGATCGATGCTCTCGTGACGCTGCGGCAGGTGCTCGGTCTCTCCCAGAAGGAAGTGGCCAAGCGCATGGGCATCGGTCAGCCGACGGTCTCGGGCTTCGAGAAGGAGTCGAGCGATCCGAAGCTGTCGACCCTTCAGCGATACGCGCGGGCGGTCGAAGCGCGGCTGCTGATCAAGGTGGAAATGCCTGCACTCAGTGATTGGGTATCGCAGGGGATGACTACCTACGGGAAGGGTGAGCGGGTAACGCCGAAGCGGCCCGAGATGCACAAGAGCGGCCTTGCGCGTGCGTGGGCTGAAAACGCCAAGCGCGATTCGCGGCATGATTACGAGAAGGCGGCATGACGGGTCATGATCTTCAAGAAGCGCGTCGTGATGCGGCGCGGATCGCCGCGCGGGCGGAAATCCGCGACGTTCGCCTCTTGGAGAGCAACGCCAAGCTGAACCGGATGCCGGCCGGTGACCACATGGCGTACAAGCTTGAGAAGGACCCTCAAGTTGAGTACAGCGAGGGCGATGGGTTCTTTGTCGTCACCTCGTATTACTCTCTCTTGATTGCTGAGGCGGAGAACGAGCCTGCGCACGAGCCGCCTCGTATCGAGGATGGCGGAGAGAACATCGTCGCGAAGGTCGAATTCAAGCTGGCAGGCCTTTTTGAGCTGCGCATGCGAGATGGTGATGACACTCCACAAGAAGGTGAACTGACTGCTTACGCATGGAGCATGGGGAATTTTGCCTTGCATCCTTATGCCCGTGAGTACGTCTCGAACATCACTGGGCGTTTGGGTCTGCCGCCGCTGACGATCAACGTGCTTCAGCTTGACTACGATCCGGACAAGGGTTGAGCGGCAGTTTTTCAGGTGGACGGTTCTCCGGACATTGAGATGGCCCGTTGCGCTCGCAAGCGCAACGGGCCTTTTGGTTGAGTACTCCAACCACAAGCACTGCTCCTTGGTAGCCGCCAGCAGCCGCGCATCCGACGCACGGAGTTGGTGAGCTACTTGCCGCAGTACGGGCGTCCGCCGCTGTAGAGCAGCCCGACGGGTGGTCGCGATGCCATGCGAGACAGAAGTTCTGCTCCCAGCATGCTCCAGCATGTGGTGCCAGTCACTCCGGATAGTGCAGGATGCCCCGCATGCCGCCATCGCCAGGCAATGACGCCGAAGACACGAATGACAAAAGCAAGTTCATCGAGATCGGACTAGAGTGCATCGATAAGCGAGTGAGACCGTGGAAGCTGGATGAACCGGCACATGGTTCCATAGACGAAGAAACTGGCAGTATCACTGGTGGCATCAGTGGTGTCGGCCTGCACTCGCCTCTGCCGGGACGCAAAGAAGTGATTAACAAGGCGAAGGCGAAATGGCCATGGCTCAATCGCGGGCGCTTCCAACACCTATGGCCGCAGCACGACAAGTTCCTCGCAGAACTCTGCTCCGAGGCAGTGCGGCGAAACCACTGGGCATTGCGTCACGATCCCGCAGACGTGGTGAAGCGGCTCACGCAGGACGACGATCTCGCGCAAGCTATCCATGATGTGGCATTGGCCAACATTCGGGCCGCGCTGGAGCAACGGCCATACATGTGTCAACTTCAGTTTCTCTTGACCCCGTACGTCGTTGGAAACCGAAGGATCCGCGAAGCGCTGCTGGAAACGTACAGTGAGATCGACGAAGTATGGAAGAGCACTTATCGTCAAGTGCTTGAGATGCGTGGTCTAGCGGAGCGTGTCTCGCTGGAGCATTTCACCTACATCATGACTGCTGGCGACGAGGGGCTCACCAAGCGCGTGCTGATTGATCCTCGCGTCCCCGCAGTTGATGAAACGAACAATAAGTCATTGCTGGGCCTACTTGGTTGCTTCATGGCGTACGGCCTACTCGACCGCAGGGACGGCAGAACAATCGAAGAAGCACTCAATGAGGAGGTGCGAAGGCTGCAATCTGAGCTGTGGTAGACAATCGCCGTTGTGCTCCGTTTGGGCGCTACGCTGGCACGACAATGAGATCAAGCAAGGGGGCAGATTTAGTGGCCGGGGTGTTCATCAGCTACCGCGGAGACGACAGCCTGACCACGGCGGCATTGATCGACCGGGAGCTGGCAGGGCGGTTCGGGCGGGACATGGTGTTCTTGGACAGCCAGTCCATCGAGCCGGGGGCTGATTTCGTCGAGGAGCTGCTGGGGCGACTGCGCACCAGCAGCGTGCTGCTGGTTGTGATCGGCCCGCACTGGTTGACGCTTACCGACGAAGCCGGCCGGAGACGTGTGGACGACCCGACTGACTGGGTTCGCCGTGAGATCATCGAGGCGCTTGCGCGGGATGTGCGGGTGATCCCGATCTTGCTGGACGGGGTGGGAATGCCCGCCGAGACCGACCTGCCGCCGGAGCTCGCCAAGCTGAGTCGGCACCAATATGTCACGCTTCGGCGGCGCCACGCCGATGAAGACCTGAACCACTTGGTCGACAAGCTCACTAAGCTTGATCAGCGGCTGAGTAAGATCGCCCGGCGGCACGAGGATGGCCGTGGCGTTGCAAGACGCTCGGTGTTCTACCTAGCGGCTGGCATTGTGGCCGCCATGCCTATTGGCGTATGGATCGGGTCCTATGGACTCTATGATGGTTCGACGAAGGTTTCGTTGCCGCCGCAAGTTGTGCCTAGTGCCCAGCCATCTGCCACTTGTCAACCGGCCCGCAAGCATGAGGTGACGGTGAGCGGCAACGTCGTCGATGCGAACGGTACTGGTATCGGCGCTGTCGTCCCTGGGCAGATTGTCGTTGTTGATTTCTCTCGTCCGCCCTTCAAAGACCGTCTGTACGTAAGGGTTGAGGGTTCTGCCCTTTCGGGATATGTGAAGGCAGAGAAGTTAAAGGATGTTTCGGGCTGCGACAACTAGCTTGTGTGCCCAGTTGGGTGGTTGATGAGCCCGTTGCGCCATGTGGGCGCAACGGGCCTGACGGGTCAGTACTCCATCCGCAAGCACTGCTCCTTGGAAGCGGCCAGCAGCCGGGCAACGAACTCGCCGAACTCGCCGGCCTTGAGGCGGGGCCAGAGCGCCGTTCGGCCAACTGCTACGCCGTGGCGGACGACGAGCCAGTCGTCTCCGCCCTCTTCCATGCAGATGAAGCAGGCGTCGCGGTAGTAGAAGGCGGTGCCGAGCACCCACCAGCACTCTCCGACTCGTTCTTCAAGTTCAGCAAGGTTGAAGCAGCCCAAGAAGCTGTCCCTCGTGAACGCCGGATCGACGGCGTCGTGGAGCGGTGGCGTGGCAATGCCGACCTCGTACCAGGTGTCGAGCAGCTCCGAGGGGAGCTCGGGAACCACTCGAACGTCTGCGAACACGTTGCGCCACTCCAATCCGAGCTTCAGCGCCAACCTGTACGCGTCAGTCCACCAAGGGACGGTGTCGAGGGTTGTGTGCCAGCTCCGCCCGTCAATCTTTCGAGCTTGCACGCGGTACGCCGCAGTATTGAACAGCAGCTCTACCAGCTCGGCGGGGGCGTCCTGATCATCACCTTCGTGATCGGGAGGGCCCACGATGAGACCGCTGCCCATGATCACGTCCTCACCGCGGAACAGCTTGTTGTGCATCCACAGCAGCATGGTGAGTCGATGGTTGATGGGCAGTTCCTGGAGCTTGCCCTCGTCGTTGAAGTACACACCTGCGGCAGGCTCGGTGAGCTGCACCGCTTCCAACCTGCCGCCTACGATCCGGCGGAACGCGCCGGCGTCGTGCTTGTCGAGTTGCTCCAGCCTGATTGGCTCGGAGAGGTCCGCTGGGACCACGATGGCTTGCACCACTAGTGCTCGCTTAGGAACCACATGACCCATGCCTGGCGGGAGGGTTCGTATCCACGCCAAGCCGCACGCTCACTGCACCTGGAGCTTGTGGCGGGGCGTCGATGATCATGCGATAGTTCTATTTAGCCAGGGCGCGCCAACATTGCATATGGTGGAAATCGCAGCATGTGGCCAAAGCCGGTGGCAGCTCAGAGACTGAGGGCGTTGGCTCTTCAGCGCTTACCGGTCATCGATCAAGCCTCCGCTCGGGCAATCGTCGATGTACGCTCTTTGCACACCTGGAGTCTGTGGTGTCGTGACCAGCGAGAACGGCGCAAACAAAAGAGACTCAAGTTGCAGCTTGAGCCTCGGTGACCGCAAATTAGCCGGACAGGCTTTTATTGGCTATTTCTTGTTTGTAGAATATGTTCCACTATGGCAGTGTCGAATCGAGATGTCAACGCGGAATTTTCGATGCCGCGTTGTTGTTTTTGCAGCATAAGTCGGGCTGGATCCGTTCTATCGCGTCTCCTTGGAGGCTGCTAACCCCATCCCTCTGAATCTCCTCTACTCAAGGTGTCCAATTTGAGTAGGGTGAATCTGGCAGCGTTCCCCCTGGCGATCCCGAGTAAAGCTGCCTGGCGGATCGCCAAAGCCGAGTGAGTAGCACAGCTGCATAGACGGCGATCCAACAGGTCAGCAAGTAGGCCAGCGAGGTTCCTGCGATGATGGCTGGTGCAATCATGTCGTCGGGTAGGAACTCCTTGCCGTCAAGCCACAGCATGGACGCTGTGTCGAGAGCTACCACAAAGGTTGTCGGTACGCCCCAGTAGAGCGCAGGGGCACCGGCAAGCGTTCCATAAAACGGAACTATCTTGTCGTCTAGGCGAAGCTCGGCGCGACTAGCAAGAAATAAGCAGACGACTGCAAGCGCGAGGTATAGCGCCGAAATGTTGTCGAGCTGAAGCGGGCCAACGTCGGCGGAGCCGTTGTCAAAGGCAAGCGAAAAGATGGTGGTCTCACGCTCGCCAAAGGCAAACGAGAGAATATTTCCTCCCATGAAGGCGACGTACATCCAGAACAGCTCAACTGCAAGTAGTGCGCCCGTGGCGACTAGAATCAGCATCCGATACGCCTTTGGCTTCTGCTTCAGGCGTTGGATTATGCCACCTGTCGTGTCCCCTATGCCCTTTCCGATCTCCAGAGCCTTCTTGCCGAAACCTATCCACGCAGTGATGATGAAGAAGGCCGTGACTAGATAGAAGATGACCCCCTTCGTGAACTGCTGTTCAATTAACCATAGTAAGATGTCATCGGGCTTCAACGGTGGCGGCTCAAGCAGGGCGACGTGCATACGTAGCTCCTCTGTCGGCAGTTCGCAGTGGTGAATCGGCGTTCCATACCTAAGGTCGAGCCGTGCGGTGCAGACGCGACGCCGGCGAGGTCATCTGTCCCTGCCGTGCCAGCCGTATCGGGCTCCCCGCGCCCCGGCGTTACACGATGAATGAGGCGGCCACCTGTTCAGGCCAACCCCAACGTTGGTACGGCTACGTCTGCAGCGTCGGGCTAACGCTCGCCGATGTTTGCCCGATACAGGTGCGTCATACGACGGGAGGCAGGCAACCTGCCGGGTTGCGGAGAGCCTCAATGCGGCTTAGGCCCCTCCTCCAGAAGATCAGTAACGTGCAGAGGATTACGGGGTGACGCCATGATTCCGCGCCGGTTGCGCCAATCGTCAACCGAGGCTCAGGCGCTTAGACCTTCGAGGCGAAGATCCAAGAGTGGAGCAGCGGCGCGTTGGCCGATAATTTTTCCTGCGGTCATGTCGCTCCTAGCCGCACTGTTCGGTGCTGCCATCGGTGGTGTCGTCACGGCCCGCTCAACTGCGCAGCTCCAGGAAGGCATGTTTCGCGAGCAGCGCGAGAACGAGGTGCGAAAGCTCAGAGTCGAGGATTACCAGAACCTCATAGATAGTGCTGACCGAGCGCAAAGTCGCAACGAGGAGCTAGTCGACTGTGAACTTTCGGCGTCTAGGAGGGTCGAAGTTGAACGAATTGATCCAACCAATAGCACGGCGCCGCCTGTTCCGCGCGCTGCAGGCATTCCTTGCTTCGAGGAAAGCGTCGCGGCCAGGGAAGCTGCACGGGACGTATCGAAGGCAGTCGACAAGATCAGTACTTATGGAAGTAGCGGTGCGCTTGCGCTGGCGCAGAGAATAAGAAGCAGCTTGCCGGATCATCAATACTCACTTAGACGTTCGCCGTCGGCGAAAAAGGTAAGTGGCGAAAAATATCCTGATCTGCGCAATGAGTTCCAGAAGCAGATGTGCCGAGATGTGAATCCGCTGCCTCGAAGTGACTGCTAGTGTAGCTCCGAAGCCTCCTAGTCCTTCTGTCCCTTCAGCCGCTCCGCGTTCCGGCGGATGAGTGCACCTTGATCCTTCTCGCGCCCCAGTCCATACTGGAGGTATATGAATGATCGTGAAGTGAATCTCGACGGCTACGTCTATGCAGTAAGCCTCGCTCGGCGGCATGGCGTCAGCATGAGTACGGTGAGGCGCAGGATTAAAGAAGGAGTCCTGTTTCCCGGTGCTCGGAAACTGGCAACAGCTGCAGGTGAACAGTGGATGATTCCGCAGGCGGAAGCTTGGAACGTCAAGATTGACCGGATCTCACCACGGGCCCATCACCGGCGTTTGAGCGCTAAAGAATTGAATGCCGGGGAAATCGCTGAGAAGGGCAACGCATCAGCCGACCTGGAGTCGCGGATAATCGAACTTGAGAGGCTGGCTGAGAGACTTCTCGCGGAGGGGGCAGATAAGGAGCCTGTGCTGTGAATCGGCGAAGGTACTGATATCGAGCTAGCTCCTCGATGCCGCTTCTGTACCTGGCTCGGTACCGTCTTCAGGGCGGAGACGTTGCCGCCGGTTTGTGCCGTCTCTTAGCTCGAACAGAATGTCCAGCAAGATCCGGCAGACAGCAGGCGTGAGTTCCGGAAGCTCATCGGGAAGTATCACTCGGACGGGCTGCTTGCTGTGCCCACGTGTCGAGCGTGGCGTGCTCGCAGCATGACCAGCGCTGATGTCTTCGTCCGGATCCGGCATGCAAGGAAGTGTCCGGCAGGATCTTGCGCCTCGCCTGCTCAAGCAGCGTTGGCTACAAGCTGCGGGCGTTCATCGCTTCTGTATCCGCTCATGTGGCCCCCGCATCGGTACTCCTTCTTCGTGAAGGCGCTCGCGCACTGTCTCAGCTCCTGCACCGAGATGCCTGGCGATCTTCTTGCAACTCCAGCCGTCGGCGTAGAGCCGGGCTGCTTCCCTCGCCTGCTCCTCGGTAAGCGCCGGGGCTGTGGTGTCGATGCCGCGGGAGCGTAGGAGTCTGCCGATGGTGATGCGGTGGATGCCGTAGTGCTTAGCTAATTGGTAGACGCTAGAGCCGGCTTGGTAGCGCTCGACGAGCTCATCGAGTTCGTGAGGCTTGAGCTTACGAAGGGTCTTGAAGGGCGCGGGTGGCGGTGAGGGGCCTGCGCCGTTTGGCGTATCTGACCAGGTCTTTGCAAGATCAAGAAGCCGCTGAACAGCGGTGGAGGGGTTTGAAAGGGCCTCAACTGCTCCCATTCGTCTCGGGCGACGTGTGTCTGCGGAATGCGCAGACACACGTCGCCTCAGTGCTTTCTGGGGGTGCACCCCCCACTTGGCCAGGCCTGTCGGCGGTCCGTGAGAAGCCTCTGGAACGGGTCGCGGTGGTGCCGTATTTTGTACGAGTTTGCCGGTGACGTTTGGGCCCGCCACCTCCGAAGGACGACGACCTGTGAAGCGCAAGGCCAAGGCCGCGAAGCCGGTCAGCACCACCATCACGCAGGAGCAGATCAAGCTGCTTGCTCTGGTGGAGCAGGGTGGCGTGCACCGCGGGGCCACGAGCTGGTACCTGGAGCACCGGCCGGCCAAGCAGTGGGACGCAGACGACCTGGAGATCCTGCAGCAGCGCGACTGGATCACGTGGGTCAAGCCGGAGCGGGCGATGGATCACGGGATGGCGGCGCCGGTCGACATCACCGCCGCGGGACGGGCCGCGCTGCGGCATCACCTGCCGGAGTGGGTGCTGGGGCGCAAGGCGATTGCCGCGCCGCCGCCTCGGTTGCCCGCGGTGGAGACGATCCGGGTGCTCGACGCGCTGCAGTGATGTGGAACGGTCCCTGGACATCTGGCTTCGTCACGGTAGAAACGGTGGCGAGCACATTCGGGGGGAGCGGGACATGTCAGACCTGCTGACGGGCGGCGATTTGCGTGCGCGCGAGCACCATCGGATTGAGGACGAGGCACGAGCAGCAGGACCACTGCACGGCGTGACGCTGCCCAACGGCGTTCGCGTGCAAGTGGTCACGGTCGGGCTTGACCTCACCCGCAAGCTGCTCGCGGACCTGCGGCTGTCCAAGGACAGCGCTGCCCTGCAACGCGAGATCAAGCGCCAGCTCGCCGAGCTCGGCAGCACGCAGACGGACCTCGCCGGGCTCTTCGGGCCGAGCATGCTCAACAGCGACAACCCGCAGCACGCCCGGCTGCGCGCGCTCGCCGTCAAGGCGTTCAACGGCAAGGCGGTGCAGGAGCTCGCGCCTCGCATCGAAGAGATCACCGCGGAGCTGATCGAGAGGCTGCCGGTCGGCGAGGAGATCGACCTCGTCGACGCGCTGGCCGTGCCGATGCCGCTGCACATCATCGGCGAGGTGCTCGGCGTGCCGGAGGACGACCGTGCGCGTGTCCGCACGTTGATCGAGACGATGATGTCGATGGACCCCGAGGTGTCGCAGCCCGCGAGCGACGAGCTGGGCGGCTACTTCCACACCTTGCTCATGAGCCACGCACTGGACGAGAGCTCGTTGTTCGGCGCGTTGGTCGTCGCCGACGAGGACGGCGACCGGCTCAGCCACGACGAACTCATGGCGATGGCGTTCCTTCTCGTGGTCGCGGGTCACGAGACGTCAGCCGGCCTCATCGCGAACGTCGTGCACGACGCGTTGGACAACGGGCTGTGGGCGAAGGCCGCTGCCGACCCCGGCCTCGTGCCGGTGCTCGTCGAGGAGACGCTGCGGCAGAACTCGCCGGTCCGCCACGCCACGCACCGCATCACCACCGAGCCCGTCGAGATCGGCGGTGTCGTGGTCCCGCAGAACACGCTGCTGCTGATCAACATCGGCTCCGCGGGACGTTGTCCTGTCGCGCACGAGGACGCCGCGCAGTACCGGATCGATCGCCCGACGACGGGGCATGCGACGTTCGGTCACGGCCCGCACTTCTGCCTGGGTTCGGCGCTCGCCCGGCTGGAGACCGAAACCGTGCTGCGGCAGCTCACCGCCCGGTTCCCGCACACCACCTACTTCGGTGACGAGCAGCCCGCGGTGACGCACAACGACATCATGGCCAGCCTCACATCGCTTCCCGTCGTCCTGCGCCGCTGACCTACGGTGGGCTGCGTGGAGATCATCAACGGGGGACCTGAGCACGTCGACACGGCGGCACTCATCTGGGCGCACGCGGTCACGGTCAGGGACGGCTACGACGAGGTTCCGTCGCTGGAAAAGGCACGTCCTGGCATCGAGAACGCACTGGCGAACGAGCCGTCGCTGTTGCTGCTGGCGTGCGAAAACGGTGAGGCGGTCGGCTTTCTGGCCGGCGGTCCACAGGGGACGGACACCGCTTACATCAACTACGTCGGCGTCCATCCCGATGCGTGGGGCAAGGGCGTTGGCGAGGCGTTGCTGCGCGCTCTGCCCGATGCGTTGACCACACGCGGGTACAAGGAGGCGCAGCTGTTGGTCTACGTCGACAACGTCCGGGGTGTGCGGCTCTACGAACGCCTCGGATGGATCAAGGTCGGCGACCCTGCGCCGCATCCGCGGACCGACCGACTGGAGCAGCGTTACTCGTTCTCGCCCTCGTAGCGCGCGACTAGGGTGTGAGAGCGGTTTAGCCGGGGATTAGGGGATCAACCCCAATGCGTCTGACCAGGGCTATCCCAAAGTCCATTTGAGACGTAACTTTCCCTCATGTCAGTGCGCACCTTCGCCGTCGTGGTCGGTCTCGCGTTCTTGCTCGGTGGGGGTGCGATCCTGCTCGTGATGCTGGCCGTCGAGGCACCGAGCGGGACGCTGATCCCCTGCGGCAACGGCCTCGGCTTCGGGTTCGACGAGCCGGCGGCCGCCGCGGTCAGTCCGGCCTATGTGGACATCTGTGCCGATTTGAGGCATCGCAGGCTGCTCTGGGCGTTGCCGGTGATGGGGGTGGGCGCACTGCTGCTGATCGGCTCTTTGGTCGCTTCACGCAACGCTACTCGCCGGTAAGGTCGCGGCATGACGTGGATGGTCTACGGCGCCAACGGCTACACAGGACGTCTTATCGCGGAGCTCGCGGTCAAGCGGGGGGAACGGCCGATCCTCGCCGGTCGCTCGAACGAGAAGGTTGCCCCGGTCGCCGCCGCCCTGGGGCTGGAGCACAGGGCGTTCGACCTGGCCGACGCGAAGGCGAACCTCGAAGACATCGACGCCGTGGTGCACTGCGCGGGCCCGTTCGCGCACACCTCTGCCGCGATGGTCGACGCCTGCCTGAAGACCCGCACGCACTACCTCGACATCACCGGCGAGATCGACGTCTTCGAGTCCGTCGGCCTGAGGGACATCGACGCGCGCAAGGCCGGCATCATGCTGTTGCCCGGTGCCGGGTTCGATGTCGTCCCCACGGACTGCCTCGCCGCGATCCTGAAGAACGCCCTGCCGACGGCCACGCACCTCGACCTCGCGTTCGTCGTCGGGGGAGGAGCGAGCGCAGGCACGACCAAGACGTCGGTCGAGGCCGCCGCCGTCGGTGGGCGGATCCGGGAGAACGGCGACCTGAAGAGCGTCCGCATCGGACACCGCAGGCGCACCGCCTACTTCCGGTCGGGGCCGCGTGAGGTCGGCAGCATCCCGTGGGGTGACGTCAGCACGGCCTACCGCTCGACCGGAATCCCGAACATCACGACGTTCACCATCGTGCCCGGCCTGCTCGGACAGCTGCAGCAGGTGTTCGCGCCCGTCCTGCAGACACCGCTCGTGCAGAACGTCGCGAAGACCGTCGCCGGGAAGGTGAAGGGCCCCGACGAGCGCAAGCGCGCGAACACGAGGGCCGAGGTGTTCGGCGAGGCGTGGGACGACAAGTCCAAGGTCGAGTGCGCGATCACGACGCCGAACGCGTACAGCCTCACCGCGGACTCCGTGCTCAGGGCCATCGGCAAGATCAACGGCGTGGCGCCGGGCTCGCACACGCCGTCCAGCGCGTTCGGTGCCGACTTCGTGCGCGAGCTCGACGGCGTGGTCGCGAGCGAGGTCCGCTTCAAATGAGAACAGGCAGGCCACGTGGCCTGCCTGTTCGACGAGAGTCAGCGCGGGGCGAGCAGGCTCGTGATCTCCTGCGACGCCGACACGGTCAGCAGGTGCTGGAGGTTCTCCGGCAGGTCCTCGCCGCGCTTCTGCTTCGCCTCGGCGTAGAGGCGGCCGGCGCGGTAGGAGGAGCGGACCAGCGGACCCGCCATCACGCCGAGGAAGCCGATCTTCTCGGCCATCTCCTTGTGCTCGACGAACTCCTCGGGCTTCACCCAGCGCTCGACCGGGTGGTGGCGCGGCGAGGGGCGCAGGTACTGGGTGATGGTGATGATGTCGCAGCCCGCGTCGTAGAGGTCGTTGAGCGCCTCGGTGACCTCCTCGGGGGTCTCGCCCATGCCGAGGATCAGGTTCGACTTGGTGACCAGGCCGAACTCACGGGCCTTGGTGATCACCTCGAGGGACCGCTCGTAGCGGAACGCCGGGCGGATGCGCTTGAAGATCCGCGGCACCGTCTCCAGGTTGTGCGCGAGCACCTCTGGACGGGACTCGAAGACCTCGGCCAGCTGCTCAGGGACCGCGTTGAAGTCCGGGATCAGCAGCTCGACGCCGGTGCCGGGGTTCATCTCGTGGATCTGGCGGACGGTCTCGGCGTACAGCCACGCACCGCCGTCCTCGAGGTCGTCACGGGCGACACCGGTGACCGTGGAGTACCGCAGGCCCATCGCCTGGACCGACTCGGCGACCCGGCGGGGCTCGTCGCGGTCGAGGTCGGCCGGCTTGCCCGTGTCGATCTGGCAGAAGTCGCAGCGCCTGGTGCACTGCTCACCGCCGATCAGGAACGTGGCCTCGCGGTCTTCCCAGCACTCGTAGATGTTGGGACAGCCGGCCTCTTCACAGACCGTGTGCAGGCCCTCGCGCTTGACCAGACTCTTGAGCTCCCGGTACTCGGGGCCCATCTTCGCCCGCGTCTTGATCCACGAAGGCTTCTTCTCGATCGGCGTCTGGCTGTTGCGGACCTCGAGCCGCAGCAGCTTCCGACCCTCAGGTACCACAGTCACCACCTCACCCTACGCTGCGGCCCGGCGTGTCCGGCGTCACGCACGGCCAGGTCAGGGTAAGTGCCAGAACCGGGCTTCTGGTGGAGCCCGGAGCCTCTCATGGCAGATCCGGCGTGATGCCCGTCAGCTTGATCGTGAGCTCCCACAGGCGGTTCGCGGCGAGGTCGTCACGGGCGGCGGCGGTCATCCGCGCGACGGTGGGATAGCCGCGCATGCCGTTGAAGCTGTCCGGGCCGTAGTACTGGCCGCCGCGCGCGTCGGGCGACGTCGCCGCGTAGAGCTGCGGTAGCGCGCCCATCTCGACGGACTGCGAGAACAGGTGGCTGATCTTGCCGCCGATCCGCAGCAGCAACGAGTTGTGTGCGCTGGCCATGTTGTTGGTCAGGTCGGTGACCGTCACGCCGGGATGCGCCGCGATGGACGTCACGTCCGAGGAGCGGCGCTCCAGCTCACGCGCGAACAGGATGTTGGCGAGCTTCGACTGCCCGTAGGAGCCGCGGTAGCTGTACGAGCGACGCTCCCAGTTCGGGTCGTCGAAGTCGATGCGGCCGTACTGGTGCGCGAGAGACGCGACGGTGACGACGCGTGCGCCTGGACGTTGCCTTAGTGCGGGCAGCAGCAGCCACGTCAGCGCGGCGTGGCCCAGGTGGTTGGTGCCGAACTGGCGCTCGAAGCCGTCGACGGTCCTGCCGTGCGGGACGGCCATGACGCCCGCGTTGTTGATCAGCACGTCCAGGGCGCTGACCTGCTCGGCGGCAGAGCGAACGGAGCTGAGGTCGGCGAGGTCCAGTTCCAGGACCTCCGCGGACCCGCTGACCGTTCGCCGTGCCGCCTGACCTCGTTGGACGGAGCGACAGCCCATGATCACGTGGGCCCCCTTGGCCGCGAGCACCTGGGCGGTGCGCAGGCCGAGACCGGAGTTCGCGCCGGTCACCAGGACGGTGCGGCCGGTCTGGTCGGGGATGTCGGCTTCGGTCCAACGACTCATGGAGTCATTCCTACCGCCCGGTAACTGCCGAGCGAAAGGTGTGCGTCGAGTACCGCTCGCAACACGGGCTCGTCGGCGGCGAGTTCCGCGATGACGCGATCCTCGTTCACCTGGCCTTCCAGTGCGGCGGCCTCCATGCGGGCGGTCAACTTGTTCTGCCAGCGGTGGTCGAGCGCCAGCAGCAGTTCGTGCAGCGACGCGAAGACGTCCGGATCCACGATCAGCGGTGCGGACGGGTCGCGGCGGGCGTCGCGCAGCACGGCGTCGAGCGCGTCACGGCGGCGGTAGTGGTCTGCCCAGCCCATGTCTCGTACCCCCGGTCTCTCGCATACCCTCGGTATGACACGACCATACCACCGGTACGTACCGCCGGTATGTGAGATACGTTTCGGCCGTGCGAACACGACGCGCCGAGTACTCGGAGTCGACCAGGCAGGCGCTGGTCGACAGTGCGGTCGATCTGTTCACCAAGCGCGGGTACGCCGGCACCTCGCTCGACGAGGTCGTCAAACGCGCCCGTGTCACGAAAGGCGCGCTCTACCACCACTTCAGCGGCAAGCAGGCGTTGTTCGAGGCGGCTTTCGCGCAGGTCGAGACCCAGTCGATCGAGTCGCTGACCGCGGTGATCACCGGCGAGGGCGACCCGTGGGAGATCGCGGTCGCGGGCCTGCGCGCCTACGTCCGCAAATGCCTGGATCCCGAGTACCAGCGGATCATCGTGCACGAGGCCCCTGTCGTGATGGGCTGGGAACGCTGGCGCGAGGCCGAAGAGCACTTCAGCTTCGGTCTGCTGCGTGCGGCCGTGCAGTTGCTCGTGGACGCGGGGGAGATCGAGGACCTGCCCGTGGAGATCATGGCGCGGCTGCTGTTCGGCGCGTTGTCCGCCGGTGCCAGCACGATCGCCAGCTCGTCCGATCCGAAGCGCACGGGGCGTGAGGTCGAACGCGCGATCCTGCGGGTTCTGGAGGGTTTGCGCAAGAAGTAGTCGAGTTCGGCCCTAGCGACCGGGCGCAACGTCGATCACCACGCGGACAACGAGGTGGTCAGCATCATGATCGAACCGGTCAACACGCGCCTGGGACTCGACGACAAGATCGCTCTGGTCACGTCGGGAACGCACGGGCTCGGTCTCGCCATCGCGAGCAAGCTCTGCGACAACGGCGCCCACGTCATCCTCACCACGTCCCCCGGCGACGTCGACGCCGAACGCGCCATGCTCGTGCTCGGGGGCAAGCCGGGTTCGGCGTCCGTGGTGCCGCTGGACATCCACGACGAGAACGCCGTGAGGGCTCTGCTGGAGCGGGTGAAGCTGGAGCGCGGGCGGCTCGACCTGTTCGTGCATCACGCGGTCTCCCCGGACCTGACGCCGCTGCTGAACGTCGTGGAGCCGCTCGCGAAGACGTTCGTCGACGGTGGCCGCGTCGTCATCGCCGGCTACACGGTGACGCCCGTGCACGGTGTGATCCGCACGCTGGCGCTGGAGATGGCCTGGTACCGGGTGGCGGTGAACGCGGTCGTGACGACCGTGGTCGACAACGGCCCGATGAACATCGACCCGGAACTGGTGGACCGGCTCGCGATCAAGAGCCCGTCCGGCCGGGTGACGTTGCCGGAGGACGTGGCGAACGCGGTGGCGTTGCTGTGCACGGACGAGGCCGCGTGGATCCAGGGTCAGGTGATCACTGTCGACGGCGGGCTGGAACTGCTGGAGCGGTGGGGCGAGACGCGGTGAGCGGGGGTGTCGTGTTCACGGTTGTGACGCGGAGAGGTATTGCGGGCCGCTGGAGTTCCGCTCGTGCGTGACCGGAGTCGTGTCTATCTGTCAGCGTTCAGTTACTGGACGACATCAGCCTATCGATATTTCGAATTGCTCCTAGCGCATTCGGAGTAGCGAAAGGGGCAGTCGGCTCAAATGCTTGTCCGGCACGGTCACCGAGTGTAAAACTCGAAAAGTGGGCAGGGGGACCCGACAAGGGGGCCGATGATGATCAGAGTCTTACTCGCCGAGGACGTGCAAATGGTCCGTGGCGCATTGGTCGCTTTGTTGAATCTCGAACCAGATATTGAGGTCGTCGCCTCGGTGGCGACAGGTGACGAAATCGTGCCCGCTGTGGCAAAGAGTCAACCGGACGTCGCCGTCCTCGACATCGATCTCCCCGGTATGGACGGCCTTTCGGCGGCAACGGTCATCCACGACACGGCTCCCGCGACTCGCACCTTGATCCTCACGAGCCTCGGCCGCCCAGGAACCCTGCGCCGCGCGCTCAACGCCCGCGTGAACGGTTTCATCCTCAAGGACGCCCCCGTCAACGAACTCGCCGACGCCATCCGCGGTGTGTCCGTCGGCCGCAGGGTCATCGATTCGCAGCTGGCGCTCTCGGCGTGGGACACCGACGAATGCCCGCTCACGCCGCGCGAGCTGGAAGTGCTGCGGCTGGCCTCCGACGGCGCGGACGCCATGGAGATCGCCAGCACCCTCTTCTTGTCCGTCGGCACCATCCGCAACTACCTGACGGCCGTGACGGCGAAGCTCGACGCCCGCAACCGCGTCGACGCCGTCCGCATCGCCCGCAAAGCCGGCTGGTTCTGACCCCCTAGCGTTGCAACAACCGTTTGCCGTCGTCTGCAATGGCCCGTTGCAAAAGCCCAGCTCAGCGGCCTGTTGCCCTACCCGGATGCAAAGAACGTTTGCGGACGTCCGACAATCTTCTTCATCCGGGGTGTTTGTGCAGGTCAGGGTGAGGTGGTGGTGGAACTGATATATCGGTGGGTGGCAGGCGTCAGGCGGCGGTCGGGATGGCGGCGTGGACGTGGAAGCGGTCGGCGCCGACGTGGCGGGCGATGAAGGTGCCGCCTGCGGCCTGGACGCGTTCGGCCTGGTTGCGGACGCCGTTGCAGTCCCAGGAGAGGGGGCGGTGGGTGGCGCCGTCGTTCACGACGTCGAGCTTCACGATGTCGTCGGTCTGGCGGACGGTGATGGCGCAGTTCTCGGCGTCGCTGTGGCGCAGCACGTTGGTGACGGCCTCGCGCAGGACCGTGGCCAGCACCGTTTCGATCTCTTCCGGCAGCGGGTCGTGGTCGAGCTCGACGCGGACGTCGATGTTCGCGGCGGCCAGCATGGTCTTCGCCGAGTGAGAGGTGTCGGACAGCGACAGGCGGCGGTAGCTGCGGGCCAGTGAGCGCACGTCCGAGAGTGCGTGTCCGGCGATATCCAATATATCGGCGAGGTGTTCCTGGGCCCGGTCCGGGCGTTCGGCGATGAGGCGGTGGGCCAGTTCGCTCTTCAGCTTGATCGCGCTGAGGCTGTAGCCGAGCAGGTCGTGCAGGTCGCGGGCGATCGCGGAGGCGTTCCTCGGCCAGTGCCGCGCCGCCCGGCTCGGGAGGTGCGGCGGGGCGGAACGCGACGCCGGACACGAGCAGGCCAGTCGCGGTCGTCGCGATCATTGCTTCCAGCGGCGAGGCTTGCAGGAGGCCTGTCGCCGCGACGGTCAGACCGAACGTGGTCCAGCCCGCGGCCGGTTTGAAGAGCGCCAGCGCGCTGCCGGCGACCAGGCCGGGCACCGCGGTCCACATGTGGCCGACCAGCGGGAACGGCAGGAACACGAGCACGGTCTGTGCCGCCAGTGCGATGCGGCGTGCGGGTGCGTTCAGTTGTCCGAATTGAAGCGCCTGCAGTGCGAGAACCAAGGTCAATGCGATGAGATATATGGCGGAATGGGTAGTTTCGCGGTCGCGCAGAAGCAGCCTCGCCACGTCGGCCAGGCAGATGCCCACTACAACGGCGTGGATGATCCTGCCGGGTCTCGGCGGTTCAGGCGACTCATTCACGATTCCCCCAAGGGAGCCGAGCGCGCTCCTGCGGCCTCTCGGTGAACCCCACAGCAAATGCTAGACAGCGCGGTCCCGCCGCGGATCAACTTCTGAACCGGTACAGAACATAGTGCCGAGGTTCCCGGTTCCGGCAAATTTCGCTCAAAAGGACGAGTATTTAACGTGCTGGTCACGAGCGGTGCTCAGGCCGTTACCCATAGGGATTGTTTGGGTACGTCCGGCCCCGTGAATATCTCACACCGGGAGCGGTAGTCCGCCATCTCGGAGTCGTGCCGAGCTACGTGGCGTTCGATAGCCCGGCTCAGGTGAACTTGATGGCACAACAACCAGCAAGCCGCCGCTGTAACTGGAACTGGGGAGGGCTCCCATCATGGAGATCAAAGTTCTCGGACCGCTGGAGGCACGGGAGAACGGCATCTCGATCACGCCGAGCGCGGTCAAGCCGCGGCAGGTGCTGTCACTGCTCGCGTTGCAGGCGGGACACGTGGTCACCGTGCCCTCCCTGATCGAAGAGCTCTGGGGAGTGACACCGCCCAGAAGCGCGCTCACCACACTCCAGACATACGTGCTCCAGGTTCGCCGCCGCATCGAGGCGGCGTTGCCGGAGGGCAGCGCGGGCGCCGCGAAGAACGTGCTCGTCACCCGTTACGGCGGCTACATGCTCGATGTCGCACCGGAGACCATCGACGTGCGCAGCTACGAGCGGCTCGCCGTCGCCGGTCAGCGCGCGCTGGAGGTCGGCGACCTCGAGTCCGCGTCACGGCTGCTGCGTTCGGCCACCGACGTGTGGCGCGGGCCGGTGCTCGTGGACGTGCAGATCGGTGTGCGGCTGGCCATGGAGGTCACCCGGCTCCAGGAGTCACGGCTCGGCGTGCTGGAAGCCAGGATCGAGGCGGACCTGCGGCTGGGCAAGCACCAGTCGTTGCTGAGCGAACTGTCCGTGCTGACCGCGCAGCACCCGATGCACGAAAACCTGTGCGCGCAGTACATGCTCGCGCTCTACCGCGCCGGTCGTCAGTGGCGTGCGCTGGAGGCGTACCAGTCGCTGCGCGACACCTTGATCGAGGAGCTCGGCCTGGAGCCGTCGGAGCGCTTGCGGCAGCTGCAGTGCGCGATCCTCAGCTCCGAGCCGACGCTGAACGGTCCGACGTCCGCACGTCAGCTGGAGCGCCAGCTCGCCGGTTGATCCGCATTCGATCGGGGAGAGCCAGATCGTGGATACCGTCACCGGTGCGAGCTCGCTGGTCCGCGCGCTCGAGGACGCCGGTTGTGAAGTGATCTTCGGCATTCCCGGCGGGACGATCCTTCCCGCGTACGACCCGCTGCTGGACTCGGTGAACATCCGGCACGTGCTCGTGCGGCACGAGCAGGGCGCCGGGCACGCCGCATCGGGCTACGCGCAGGCGACGGGCCGGGTCGGGGTGTGCGTCGCGACGTCGGGCCCCGGCGCGACGAACCTCGTCACGCCGCTTGCCGACGCCTACATGGACTCCGTGCCGATCGTGGCGATCACCGGCCAGGTCAACAGGTCGATGATCGGCACGGACGCCTTCCAGGAAGCCGACATCCGCTCCATCTCCCTGCCGATCACCAAGCACGCGTTCCAGGTGACGGAACCCGAAGACATCCCGGCGGTGATCGCGGAGGCGTTCGCGCTCGCCGCGGGCGGCAGGCCGGGTCCGGTGCTGGTCGACATTCCCAAGGACGTGCTGGCCGCCACCACGACGTACACGCCGGCACCACCCGTCCCGACCCCGCGGGTGACGCCTGCGGCCAACGAGATCCGCCGCGCCGCCGGGCTGATCGCTTCCTCCCGCCGGCCGGTGTTCTACGTCGGAGGGGGAGTGGTCCGCGCCGGCGCCGCCGCCGAGCTGCGGGCGCTGGCCGAACGCACCGGCATTCCGGTCGTGACCACGCTGATGGCCCGCGGCGCGTTCCCCGACTCGCATCGCCAGCACCTCGGCATGCCCGGCATGCACGGCACAGTGCCCGCTGTCGCCGCCCTGCAGCAGTCCGACCTGCTGATCGCGCTGGGCACCCGCTTCGACGACCGCGTCACGGGCGTCCTGAAGCTGTTCGCTCCCAACGCCGCGGTGATCCACGCGGACATCGACCCGGCCGAGATCTCCAAGAACCGCAAGGCGGACGTGCCGATCATCGGTGACTGCCGCGACGTGCTGGTCTCGCTGAACGCGGCCGTGCGCCAGGCTCCGGTGCTCACGTCGTGGTGGGCGTACCTCGACGGCCTGCGCGACCGCTTCCCGCTCGGCTACGACTGGCCGGACGACGGCACGCTGTCGCCGCAGCACGTGATCGAGCGCATCGGCACGCTCGTCGGCCCCGAGGCGATCTACACGGCGGGCGTCGGCCAGCACCAGATGTGGGCCGCGCAGTTCATCGGCTACGAACGGCCGGGTTCGTTCATCAACTCCGGCGGTCTCGGCACCATGGGCTTCGCGGTCCCCGCCGCCATGGGCGCGCAGTGCGGCGTGCCGGACCGCGCGGTGTGGGCGATCGACGGTGACGGCTGCTTCCAGATGACCAACCAGGAGCTCGTCACGTGCGCACTGGAGGGCATTCCGATCAAGGTCGCCGTCATCAACAACGGCAACCTCGGCATGGTCCGCCAGTGGCAGAACCTGTTCTACCGCGGCCGGTACTCCAACACCGGTCTGTCCACGCACGACCGCGTTCCCGACTTCGTCGCACTCGCAGAGGCACTGGGCTGCGTCGGGTTGCGGTGCGCGGAGAAGTCCGAAGTGGACGACGTGATCATGCGCGCCATGGAGGTGCGGGACCGGCCGGTGGTGATCGACTTCGTGGTCGGCGAGGACGCCCAGGTGTGGCCGATGGTGGCCGCGGGAACCGGCAACGACGAGATCATGACCGTCCGGGGCATCAAGCCCCTGTTCGACGAGGACCTGTGATGACCAGACATGTGTTGTCGATGGTGCTGCGCAACGTCCCTGGCGCGCTGGCGAGGGTCGTCGTGCTGTTCTCCAGTCGCGGCGTCGACGTGGAGTCGCTCAGCCTCGATCCCACCGAGCGAGGCGACGTCTCCCGGATGGACGTGGTGGTGGGGCTGCCGGCCGGACGTTCTCCCGATCAGCTGGTGAAGCAGCTTTCCCGGTTGGTCGACGTGAAGAGCGTCGTGGCGGTGGCCGATTCCGCACGGAACCAGATCGGCGCCTGAGAGGAAGAGGCCCACCCCAAAGCCTCCGGGGTGGGCCTCTTCCCGTTCTCCCGCAACGAGAAGAGCCCGCTCTCAGCCGAGGGCGGGCTCTTCTCGCGCGGCGGGATCACACCTTCGCGGGTGCGTGCTTCTGAACCGCCGTCGCGTACTTGGCGAGCGTGTCGCCGGGGCTGGGACCGTTCAGCGCGCCGAAGATCTGGCCGGCCAGCGGCTGGCCGTGGCGGTCCAGGTCGGCGTGCGTCAGCGTCACCCGCGTGGTGGCCGGGCCCAGAGCCTCGAAGTCCACCTTGATGAACGACGCCTTGGAGTCCTCGTAGATCGGCTGCCAGCCAGGGCCGACCCGCCAGGTCATGACGAGGCGGCGCGGCGGGTCCCACTCGGTGATCGTGCCCCAGGCGATCTCCTGGCCGTCGGCGCCCGTCTCGTAGTAGCGGCCGCCCACCAAGGGTTCGATGGTGATCGAGCGACGGTCCTGCACGAACACGTGCTTCTCCGGCCACCAGTCGAGCGGGTGCTCCGCGAAGATCGCGAACGCCTGCTCGATCGAGCACTCGACCGTGACGGACTTGGCGACATCGGGAGTTGCCTCCGACATGAGCCCTCCAGGTGTGATGGACAAATCGGGCTCCAGCGTCCGGGAAAGCACTGCACGGCAACTAGAAGCGGCCTCGAACGAGACGTCCTCCACTGGGCTTCCACCACAGATGTGGAAGGTGAGGTGTCACAGAACACAGGAGGAGGGAGTCGTAGTGTCCCCAGTCAGCGTGAACACCTACATCGAGGTGAAGACGTTCTACGCGCTGCAGATGCGGCTGCTCGATGCGCTCGACATCGAGGGGTACGCGGCCACCTTCACCGAGGACGGCGTCACCGACCACGCCCACCGCGGCGAGAAGGTCGAGGGCAGGGCGGCGCTCATCGCGGGGGCCAACGCCGCGCTGCCGCGCTACGCCGGTGCCGCCGTTCGGCACTGGAACGACCACTACGTCATCGAAGAGGTCGACGAGAACACGCTCAACGTCTCCTACTGCTCGCTGGTCACCAGGACCGACAAGGCCGGCAACGTCACGTTCGAGCCGACGTTCTTCATCGAGGACGTGCTGGTGCGCGTCGACGGCGGGCTGCAGGCGAGGTCCCGCACGATCCACCGCGACGAGCCGTCGCCCGTCGCCATCGCCGCGGCCGCGGCGGCAAGGGAAGGAGCCGCATGAGCGACACCGGACTCGTCCCGGTCGCGGAGAAGGTGGGCGCGCTCGCCGCCGAGCACGCTCAGGAAGCCGACCGGACGCGCAAGCTGTCGCCGGAGATCGTGGCGGCCGTGCGGGAGGCCGGGTTCGCGCGGCACTTCGTGGCGAAGTCCTACGGCGGCAGCGAAGGCGGGTTCGGCGAGCTCACGCAGGCCGTCATGGCGGTCGGGGAGGGCTGTGCCTCGACGGCCTGGTGCGCCTCGCTCACCGCGCTGTCCGCCCGGTATGCCACGCACCTGCCGCAGCTGGGTCACGACGAGCTGTGGGGCAGCGACCCGGACACGTTCGTGGTCACGGCGCAGCCTCCGCTCGGCAAGGCGGCAACGGCTCAGGGCGGCCATCGGCTGAGCGGCCGCTGGGCGTACGTCAGCGGCGTGGACTTCGCCGACTGGGCCTTGCTCTGCGGCATGGTCGCCACGGAAGGCGAGCCAGAGGCGCGGTTCTTCGCCCTGCCGCGCAAGGACTTCACGGTCGTCGAGGGCTGGGACAACGCGGGCATGCGCGCCACCAGCAGCCACATCGTCGTCGTTGACGACGTGTTCGTGCCGGAGCACCTGTCGTTCCTGCGCGCGGACTTCATCTCCGGCAGGAACACCACGAGCAGCCTGCCCGCGCACAACGCGCCGTTCCAGGCGGTCGGCGGCCTCACGTTCGTCGCTCCCGCGGTCGGTGCCGCGTACGGCGCCCTCAACGCGGCCACGAACGCCATGAGGGGCAAGAAGGTCAACATCACCCAGGGGGCCGACCTGTGCCGGGCCTCCGCGCAGATCGACTCCGCGCGGTTCCTGGTGGAGCAGAACGCACAGGTGCTCGACGAGCGGACGTTCACGCCGAGGCTGATGGCGCGCTGCGAGCGCAACGCCGCCTTCACCGCGGAAACCCTTGTCGACGCGGTGGGCGCCCTCGTCAGGGCCGCGGGCACGAGCGGGTTCAGCGAGAGCTCGCCGTTGCAGCGGTTCTGGCGCGACATCGTCAGCGCGTCGAGTCACGTCGCGTTGCGGTACGAGACAGCGGTGGTGCGGACATGGCCAGCGGCGTTGATCGGCGAGTGAGGCTCGGCGTCGTCGGTTGTGCCGACATCGCCCGCCGCAGGATGCTTCCCGCGTTCGCGGGTCTGTCCGATGTGGACATCGTCGCGGTCGCGAGCAGGGACGGGGAGAAGGCGGGCAAGCTCGCGGCCGACTACGGCTGTGAGGCGGTCACCGGGTATGAGAAGCTGCTCGGCATGGACCTCGACGCGGTGTACGTGCCGCTGCCCGCGGCGCACCACGCCGTGTGGATCGAACGTGCGTTGCGTGCCGGAAAGCACGTGCTGGCCGAGAAACCGGTCACGCCGTCGCTGGAGGAGACCTCCGACCTCGTGTCCCAGGCCAGGGAACGCGGGCTCGTCCTGCGGGAGAACTTCCTGTTCCCGTACCACTCCCAGCACCACGAAGTGCGCAGGCTCGTCCTCTCGGGCGCCGTCGGCGAGGTGCGGTCCTTCGAGGCGTCGTTCACCATCCCGCCACGGCCTTCCGGGGACATCAGGTACCGCAAGGACCTCGCCGGCGGGGCGTTGCTCGACGTCGGCGTCTATCCGCTCAAGGCAGCGGTGCTGATGCTCGGCCCCGGACTACAGGTGCTCGGCGCGAGCCTGAAGGTCGACAGCACCTACGGTGTGGACGTCTCGGGATCGGTGCTGCTGAGGGCTCCCGGTGGCGTCACGGCCCAGCTCACGTTCGGCATGGAACACACCTACCGGGCGAGCTACGCGGTGTGGGGCAGCGAAAACCACATCACCGTCGACCGCGCCTACACCCCGCCCGCAGACCTCGCACCGATCGTGCGGCTCGGTGGTGAGCAGCTCACGCTCGAACCCGACGACCAGTACACCAACGCGGCCCGCAGCTTCGTGTCCGCCGTCAAAACCGGCGGCCCGACGTCCTGCGAGTCGATAGAGCTGGCTCAGCTCGTGGACGCGGTCAGAGACGCGGCCAGGTGAACGATGAAGGGGCCCGGAGATCCGGGCCCCTTCTGGCGTTCACGCATCCGCGGGGATGTCCGGCCGCGGTGTCGAACCCGGCACGCCGACGCGCTTGTCCGGCAGCACACCGTCGACCAGGTAGGCGTTGACGATGTCGTCGAGCGCGGTGTTGCCGGCGAACGCGTACACCTCGTGGTCGCCGGAGTCCTCGACGACGACCAGGTGGTGGCCGAGACGTTCGGCCATCGCGACACCACCCTCGTAGCGGTCGTACTGGTCGCCGTCGGCCTGCACGACCAGCCCGACCGGGTAGCCGACACGCTTGATGTGCGTCGGCTCCTCGCGGGACTCGAACGTGCGGAACGCGCCGACCCACGGCTGTGCGCGCAACACACCGAAGCCGTACGGGTGATGCTCGCGGTGGTAACGCATGTCGGAGAAGTAGACCTCGAGGTCGGTGGGCCACTCGGTTTCCATCGTGATGGCTTCCAGCACACCGATTCTGAGCTCGCCGGTCGTGTCCTGCGGGCGCCACGTGCCTTCGCCGGCGATCAGCTTCTGGGCGGTGGCGACGTCCTCGGCCTTGCGCAGGTCGCTGATCAGGTAGCCCAGCGAGTCCCACTGCCCGCGGTCGGTGGCGCGCGTGCCCACCGCGCCGTCGAACAACGTGCGCAGGTGCACCGCACCCATCTCCTCCAACGAGGAGACGACCTCCTCGACCGTCTCCAGCACCGCGGCGGCGGACCTGCCGAGTCCGAAGTGGACGTTGCGCTCGGCCGTCCACTGCGCCCACTTCTGCACGTTCCGGTACACGGCCTCGGCCTGCGTGACGAACTGCTCGCGCCACGTCCAGTTCGGGTTGACGCACGAGTCGAGGACGCTGCGGTCGAGGCGCGCGGGGAACATCGACCCGTAGACCGCGCCGACCAGCGTGCCGTAGGCGTACCCGACAAAGCTGATCTTGTCCTCGTCCAGCACGCCGCGGATGACGTCCATGTCCCGAGCGGTGTTGCGGGTGGTGATGTGCGGGCGCAGGTCGCCGCCCGCCCGCGCGCACGCCAGCTCGCGCTCGCGCATGTCGATGGCGATCTGCTCGAACAACGAGTCCGGCGGACGCGAGTCGAACGGCGCCACGGGCACCGCGACCTCGCTGTAGAGCCGGGTGGACTCGCCGATGCCGCGCGGGTCGAACCCGATCAGGTCGTACACCTCGCGGACCTCGTCCGGGAACTCCAGCGGCAGCTTGAGGCCTTCGCCGTTGTCGCCGCCGGGGCCGCCGTTGACCGAGAGCAGCACACCCCTGCGCTTGGCGGGATTCGTCGCGCGGAGGCGGGAAAGAGCGATCGTGAGCCGAGCGCCCTGCGGGTCGCTGTAGTCGCGCGGCACGGAGATCGTGGCGCGTTCCAGGCCGTCTTCCGCCGACGGCGCGGACCATTGTGGTCGCTGTTCGTAGAACTCGTGCAGTGCGTCGGGCACGGTAAGACCTCCGCGTCGGTTGCGTCGGGTTGTGAGGGTCGCAAAAGGCCCTAGAGGAGGTCTCGAACGCGTTCGAGGGGAGTTCCAGGCGATCCCCAGACGACGTCGGCACTGTGACTGGAGTCCGGCGAGCCGATTCCGTGGGGAGACACCGCGATGGCCAAGATCACCTATGTCCACCCGGACGGGACGTCGTCGGTCGTCGACGTCGAGCCGGGCAACTCGATCATGCGCGGCGCGAAGCTGGCGAACGTCGAAGGCATCCTGGCCCAGTGCGGCGGTGGCGCGACGTGCGGGACCTGCCACATCTACGTGGACAAGGACAACACCAAACCGTTGCCGGCCATGCACGACCTGGAGGACGGGCTGTTGTGCGTCACCGCGAGCCCCCGTCAGGACAACAGCAGGCTGAGCTGCCAGATCCCGGTCACCGAGGAGCTGGACGGGCTCGTCGTGCACCTTCCCGAGAAGCAACTCTGAGGAGCGTTGAACCATGACTCGACGGGTCGCCTTCGTCACGGGCGCAACCAGCGGAATCGGCCTCTCCGTCGCGGAGTCCCTCGGCGCGGCGGGCCACGCGGTGTTCGTGGTCGCGCGCGACGCGGAGAACGTCGCCTCGACGGTCAAGCAGCTCCGCGAGGACGGCTACGAGGCCGACGGCACCACCTGCGACGTGAAGTCCACAGAGGACATTCGCAAGGCCGTCACGAAGGCCGTGGAGACGTTCGGCCGCATCGAGATCCTCGTCAACAACGCCGGTCGCGGCGGTGGTGGCGAGATCGCCACGCTGGACGAGAACATCTGGACCGACGTCATCGACACCAACCTGCACAGCGTCTTCCGCGTCACCAAGGAAGTCCTGTCCACCGGCAAGATGAACCAGGGCGACTGGGGCCGCGTCATCAACATCGCGTCCACCGGTGGCAAGCAGGGCGTCATCTACGCCTCCCCGTACAGCGCGTCGAAGCACGGTGTCGTCGGCTTCACCAAGGCGGTCGGGCTCGAGCTCGCGAAGACCGGCATCACGGTCAACGCCGTCTGCCCCGGCTACGTTGAGACGCCGATGGCGGGCAAGGTGCGCCAGGGCTACGCCAACCACTGGGGCATCACCGAGGACGACGTCCTGGAGCGGTTCAACGCGAAGATCCCGCTCGGTCGTTACTCCACGCCGGAGGAGGTCGCCGGCCTGGTCACCTACCTGACCACGGAGACAGCGAACTCCATCACCGCGCAGGCGCTCAACGTCTGCGGTGGCCTGGGGAACTACTGATGGCCGACGCACCTGTCGTGATCATCGGTGCGGGCCAGGCGGGCTGCCAGGCCGCGGTGTCCCTTCGGGAGCTGGGACACCGCGGCCCCATCACGCTGATCGGCGACGAAGGCGTGCTGCCCTACCAGCGCCCGCCGCTCACGAAGGCCTACCTGCAGGGGGACATCGGGATCGGCGACCTGGTGTTCCGTCCGGAGACCTACTACACCGAGCACGACATCTCCCTCGTGCTCGACGACCCCGTGGTCTCCGTGGACCGCGTGGCCCGGCGCGTCGTCCTGCGCTCCGGCCACGCGGTCGACTACGAGAACCTCGTGCTGGCAACGGGTTCGCGTCCTCGTCCGATCCCAGGCGCCCACACGATCCGCACCATCGGGGACGCCGACTTCGCCCGCCCGGAGGGCCGCGTGGTCGCGGTCGGCGCCGGGTTCATCGGACTCGAGTACGCCGCCGTGGCAAGCGAAGCGGGCTGCGACGTCACCGTTGTCGAGGCACAACCCCGTGCGTTGTCCCGTGTCCTGTCGGAGGAGACCGCCGGGCACGTCGTCCAGGTGCACCGGCGTCGGGGCGTGAAGTTCCTCTTCAACGCCTGCGTTTCCGAGGTGCGGCCCGGTGAGGTCGTGCTTGCCGACGGAACGGTGTTGCCGGCCGATCTCGTGGTCGCGGGCATCGGTGTGGTGCCGAACGTCGAACTGGCCGTAGACGCCGGGCTCGCGGTCGACGACGGCGTCGTCGTGGACGCGTGGCTGCGGACGTCCGATCCGGCCGTCTTCGCGATCGGTGACTGCGCCCGGTTCCACCACGGCGCGCGGCAGATCCGGTTGGAGTCCGTGCAGAACGCCGTCGACCAGGCGAGCTGCGTGGCCGCGGTCATCCAGGGTTCGGCCGAGCCGTACGCCCAGGTGCCGTGGTTCTGGAGCGACCAGTACGCGATGAAGGTGCAGATCGCCGGCGTCACCGACGGCCACGACAACGTTGTGGTGACCGGAGATCCGCTGACGGGCGCGTTCTCGGTGTTCTGCTTCGCCAGCGACAGACTGCTCGGTGTGGAGTCGGTCAACAAGCCCGTCGACCACGTCCTGGCCCGGCGGCTGCTCGCGGCGAACTGCCCGATCCGGCCGGAGATGGTCGCCGTCCCCGGCTTCGACCTGCGCACCGCGGCCTAGCTGTTCTGGCGTCTGCAAGTACTACCAACAGCGAGTTGGTGGTACTTGCAGACGCCGTTCGCGTTCAGCGCACCTGGCGGAAGAACGTCCGGAGCTCGGACACGAGCACGTCCGGGCGCTCGATGCCGGGGAAGTGGCCGCCGACAGGAGCGTCGTGCCAGTACCGCAGGTCGCTGAACCTGCCCTCGATCCACGCCTTCGGCATGCGGGCGTCCTTCGGGAAGATCGTCACCCCGGTCGGCACGGACACCTGGTGCATCGGCACCCTGTTGTGCGACTCCCAGTACAGCCGTGCGGCCGACGTCGCCGTCCCAGTGAACCAGTAGATCGACACGGCGTCCAGCAGCTTGTCGACCGGTACCAGCTCCTCGAACGGCCTGTCATGGTCCGTCCAGGAGTAGTACTTCTCGGCGATCCACGCCAGCAGCGCGACAGGGGAGTCCTGCAGTCCGTAGCCGATCGTCTGCGGCTTGGTCATCTGGATGGCGGAGTAGCCGGCCTCGCGCGCCTGGAACTCCTTGAGAGCCGAGAGACCCGCGTAGTCGCGCTGCGTCAGCTCGACCTGAGCCTCGGGCGCCCCGGCGAACACCATCGTCAGGTGGATGCCGATCAACCGTGCGGCGTCGATGTGACCCAGCTCCGCGGTGACGAACGAACCCCAGTCGCCGCCGTGCGCGGCATAGCGTTCGTAGCCGAGGACCTCCATGAGCCCCGACCACGCGCGGGCGATCCTCTCGACGCCCCAACCGGTCTGCGTCGGCCTGTCGGAGAAACCGTAGCCCGGCAGGGAGGGCACGACGACGTGGAAGGCGTCCGCCGGGTCCTCCGGGTTGGTGAGAGGCTCCAGGACCTCCAGGAACTCCAGCACCGAACCCGGCCAGCCGTGCGTCAGCAGCAACGGCGTCGCCTGGGCGTGTGGCGAGCGGACGTGGAGGAAGTGGATGCCGAGATCGTCGATCTCGGTGCGATACTGGGGAAGGGTGTTCAGCCGTGACTCGACGGCCCTCCAGTCGTACTTGTGCTCCCAGTGCTCGGCGAGCGAGCGGACGAACTCCAGCGGCGCGCCCTGCGACCAGTCGGACACCGTCTCCGCGTCCGGCCAGCGGGTCAGGGACAGACGCGTGCGCAGATCGTCCACAGAGGACTGAGGGACCTCGGCCCTGAACTCGGTGACGTTGGCGTTCATGCGTCGGCACGTTACCGGCGGCACCTCGAAGAACCCTTGACGGCGGTTGAGCGGACATCCAGGGCATCTCCAAGCGGGACTGGCACGGTCGAGCGCGGCTGACGAGAAGGGAAACCGCAATGACCAACGCCGAGACAGAGCTGACGCCTTTCCCATGGCACCGCAAGTGCCCGTACCAGCCCCCGGAGGAATACGCGCAGCTCCGCACGGAGAACCCCATCGCCAAAGTCGAGCTCCGCACGGGTCGTGAGGCGTACGTGGTCACGAGCTACGAGCACGTGCGCAAGCTTCTCACCGAGCCGAACGCGAGCTCCGACCGCGGCCACGAGGGTTTCCCGTACTACATCGACATCCCGCCGCAGTTCCGCACCGAGGGCTCGTTCATCGGATGGGACCCGCCCAAGCACACGGCCTACCGCCGGATGGCCGCGGTGTCCGGTGAGTTCACCAAGCAGCGCGTCCGCGCGATGCTGCCGAGGATCGAGGCCATCGTCGACGAGCGCATCGACGAGATGCTGCGCCAGGGTCCGCCGTGCGACCTCGTCACCGCGCTGGCGCTGCCGGTGCCGTTGACGATCGTCTGCGAGATCCTCGGTATCCCGCACCAGGACCACGACTACCTGCACGACCGCACCGACAAGCTGTTCGGCGGCAAGTCCAGCGCCGAGGTGCGGATGGCCGCGATCACCGAGCTGAACGGCTACCTCGCCGAACTGCTGGAGCGCAAGCTCAAGGAACCGGGCGAGGACCTGATCAGCCGCATCGTCGTCCGGTTCCACGAGGCCGGTCTCTACGACAGCCGTGAGCTCGTCAACCTGGTCCGCCTGCTGCTCAACGGCGGCCACGAGACCAGCGCCGCGATGATCGCGATCGGCGCCATGACCCTGCTGGAGCACCCCGACCAGCTGGAGAAGCTGAAGAACGACTGGAGCCTCGCGCCCAACGCGGTCGAGGAACTGCTGCGCTACCTCACGCCGGGCGACCTCGCGTCCTCCCGCGTGGCGCTGGCCGACATCGACGCCGGCCCCGTCACCATCAAGGAGGGCGAGGGCATGATCATCTGCGGTGGCGCTGCCAACCGCGACCCCGAGGCCTTCCCCGAGCCGGACAAGTTCGACATCACCCGCCCGAACGCGCGCAACCACGTCGCGTTCGGCTACGGCGTGCACCACTGCATCGGCGCCGAGATCGCCCGCGTCGAGCTGACCGTGGTGCTCACCAAGCTGTTCCAGCGCATCCCGGACCTCAAGCTGGCCAAGCCGTGGAACGAGCTGCAGTACAAGGACGGCGCGGTCATGTACGGCGTCTACGAGATGCCCGTCACCTGGTGACCGCCATCTTGTGACGACACGAGAAAGGCCCGCCGGTGCGAACCGGCGGGCCTTTCTCGTTGTCTGCTCAGCGAACCGCGCCAACGACATCCTCCTGCGGCGAGGTCTGCAAGGGCTTCACCGTCGTGCGGCCGAACCGCCGCATGAACGGTGTCTCCACCCACGCGAACAGCGCCCAGGAGACCAGCAGGGACACCACGAACGCCGCCACCAGGAACGCCAGCGCGACCGGCGCCGGCCACGCCTTGCCGCCCAGCGCGCCGAAAGCGTTGATCTCCGTGCCGAACGCCCAGTGCCCGTACGTCAGCACGAGCCGGTGCACCAGGTAGAACGCGAACGACACCTCGCCCAGCCACACCATGCTCGGCCGCGCGAAGAACGTCCTGCGGCCCTTGACGTCCGCGACCGCGCGGCCGGGATCAGCAGCGCCAGCGGAATGATCGTCGCGCCGACGAACGCGTACAGGAACGGCACGAACAGCGAGGCCACGTAGCCCGCGAACGCGAGTGCGATGCCCCACTTGACGCCCAGGCCGATCCACCGCCCGGTCATGACGATCCGCGCCAGGATGATGCCGAGCGCGAACTCGAACAGGCGCGCCACCGGGAAGTTGTAGACGAACCATATCTGGGCGTAGGACGCGGGACCCCACGGCCACACCGGCGTCGACGGCAGCAACGCCTTGGCCAGCAACGGCACCAGCAGCACCGCGAGGATCGTGGCGCCGGCGTAGAACCACAGCCGCGACGGCCTGATCTTGTTGATCAGCACCAGCAGGAACGGGAACGACAGGTAGAACACGGCCTCGACGGACAGCGACCACGCGACACCGTTGCCGGACAACAGCACGTCGTAGTCCGGGATCCACGCCTGCACCAGGAACAGGTTCGCGACGGCGGAGGCCGGGTCGACCGCCTGGCGGAACACCAGCAGCAGCACGATCGCCGCGACGAACGTGACGACGTGGTTGGGCACGATCTTCGCGAACCGGCGCCGGAAGAAGCTCCCCTTCGTGTCACCGGGCCGGGCCGACCACGTCAGCACGAATCCACTGAGGATGAAGAAGAACGACACGCCGACGAACCCGGCGGTGCTGGTCGCGATCATGTAGAGGAAGCCGACCTCCGGCGTCCTGAAGAGGAACTCCAGGCTGCCGTGGAAGACGAAGACCATTGCCGCGGCGACGAACCGCATGCCCGTCAGCGACGGGAGTCTCGACGAACTCGCTACTTGGCTCGACACGTGGGGACCTTTCGGAGAACAACGGTTGGGTCGCCCGATGGTGGGAACACGTCATGGCGAATGGCTCGCGACCTGCTCGAAAGCCGTTGCCTCAGCCACTTCCCGATTCCCGCTCGAGCGCGCGCGGACACCGTTTCCCGTCGAGGGAGTTCCCAGGGAGGTTGCCGTGACACCGTCCACCACGGAGCTGCGCAGGCGGGAGGACATCGACCTCCCGGCGAGGCTCGCGAGGTCCGCCGCCACCGAGCAAGGCGCGTTCCTGCAGACCGAGGACTTCGACCTCTGGCTCACCGAACGCTGGCTCGCCAACGCGTTCCGGGTCGAGCGCATCCCGTTCGCCGACATGGACCTCTGGTCCTTCGCCGAGGACACCGGCAACATCGTGCACCGCAGCGGCAAGTTCTTCACCGTCGAGGGCCTGAAGGTCGGCACGGCGGCTCGTTCGTGGAGCCAGCCGATCATCCGCCAGCCCGAGGTCGGCATGCTCGGGATCCTCGTCAAGGAGTTCGGCGGCGTCCTGCACTGCCTGATGCAGGCGAAGATGGAGCCGGGCAACCCGAACCTGCTGCAGCTCTCGCCCACCGTGCAGGCGACGAAGTCGAACTACACGCGCGTGCACCAGGGCGCCAAGGTGAAGTACCTGGAGTACTTCGCCGAGGGCGCCCAGCGCGGCAGGGTGATCGTCGACGTGCTGCAGTCCGAGCACGGATCCTGGTTCTACCGCAAGAGCAACCGCAACATCGTCGTCGAGGTGACAGAGGACGTCCCGATGGACGACGACTTCTGCTGGCTCACGCTCGGCCAGGTGAACGCGTTGCTGCACAGGGACAACCTCGTCAACATGGACTCGCGCACGGTTCTCTCGTGCCTGCCGGCGTCGGGTTTCGCTGAGCCCGCGGACGACTTCCAGGCCGCGCTGCTGGCCTCACGCGACCCGCACGCGGGTGCGCTGTCGACGACACCGGACGTGCTGAGCTGGTTCACCGGGCAGCGCGCCGACCACGACATCGACGTCTCGCGCATCCCGCTCAACGCCGTGCCGGGCTGGATCCGCACCGAGGACGAGATCTGCCGTGAGGACGGGAAGTTCTTCCGGTGCGTGGCGGTGCGGGCGATCGCGGGCAACCGCGAGGTGACCAGCTGGACGCAACCGCTGTTCGAGCAGCACGGCAGGGGCGTCGCGGCGTTCGTCGTGAAGCAGTTCGGCGGTGTGCTGCACGTGCTGGTGCACGCGCGGCTCGAGGGCGGGTTCCTCGACACGGTGGAGCTGGGGCCGACCGTGCAGTGCGTTCCCGGCAACTACCACGACGCCGAACGGCCACCGTTCCTCGACCACGTGCTGTCCGCGGAGAAGTCGCGAATCCATTACTCGACGGTGCATTCCGAAGAGGGCGGGCGATTCCTCGACACGGAAAGCGACTATCTCGTCGTCGAGGCGGACGAATCATTTCCCGCCGATGTTCCGCCGCAGTACGCGTGGGTCACCGTCGGGCAGCTGACGGATCTGCTCAGGCACGGCCGTTACGTGAACGTGCAGGCCAGAACGCTGGTGGCGGCGCTCAACGCGCTGGGTTAGTCGACGCGGCGGGAAATGGTACCGCTCCCAGACCGAAAAAACACGATCGGGTGAGGCGGCTCCAGCGCGATTCGAGTCCCGCCCGATCCGGCTTGAATAGCGTGGTCAGCATGAAGATCCTAGTGAGTAGCGGTCCGTCGTTCGGGCTCTACTTCCCGGTCGTCCCGCTGGCGTGGGCCTTGCGGGCGGCGGGTCACGAGGTGCTCGTCGCGAGCCCGGAGAGCATGGCCGCCACGGTCAACGGCTCGGGTCTCCCGCACGTGGCCACCTACGGGCCCATGCACATGCGCGAGGTCATGCTGCACGACCGAGCGGGCAACCCGCTGGCGCAGGCCGGCACCGAGGAGGGCCTGCTCGAGCAGGTCGGCCGCGGTTTCGGCAGGCTCGCCGCCCGCACGATCGACGGCATGCTCGCCATCACCGAGGCCTGGCGGCCGGACGCGATCATCGGCGAGGCGCACGCGTTCTCCGCCGGTGTGGCCGCGAAGATCCACGGCATCCCGTGGTTCGAGAACGGCATCGGCATCGGTTACCGCTCCGACATCGACAGCTGGACGGCCGAGGAGTTCGCACCCGAGCTGGAGAGGCTCGGGTTCGACGGGTTGCCGGAGCCCGACATGGTGCTCGACACCTGCCCCGCGCTCATCCGGCCCTCGGACGTCGTTGCGGGGCAACCGATGCGTTGCGTCCAGTACGACACGCCGGCCCCGGTACCCACCTGGGTCTTCGAAAAGCGCGACCGCCCCCGCATCATGATCACGCTCGGCACCATCCTGCCGAACTCCCCCGCGGGCCCCGCCATCTTCGACGAGCTGGTCCGCACCCTGCCCTCGCTGGGTGTGGAGCTCGTGCTCGCGATGCCGGACGAAGCGGTCGCCAAGCTCGCTCCGCTGCCCGACGCCGTCGTCGCCGCCGGGTGGATGCCGCTCACCTCCGTGCTGCCCGCCTGTGATCTCACGGTGCATCACGCGGGTGGGGGATCGACCATGTCCTCCCTGATCGCCGGACTTCCGCAGCTGCTCGCTCCGGGAGTCATGGCGGAGCAACGGGATTCCGCACAACGTCTCTGCGAGTTCGGCGCTGCCAGGCAGCTCGAGTCACAGGAGGTGGAACCGGCTGAGGTGCTCGAGGCCTGCCGGGCGTTGCTGGAGGACGCGTCCTACCGGGATCGGGCGAGTCAGTTGAAGCAAGCGATAGAGGAAATGCCCTCGCCCGGCGCGGTAGTGCCGGTGATCGAGGACTTCGTCCGTCACCGCGCCGTTGGCGCAGCGGAAGAAACTGAGTGAGGAGCTATGACCCAGAACATCGACGCGGCGCCGGATTCAGGTGCGCAGAGTTGGCCGGGAGCCAACGCGACCCAAGGTGAGCCGTTCAAATGGCGCTGGCTGGCACTCGGCGTCATCCTGCTGGCCACCGCGATGGACATTCTCGACTCGCTGATCACGGTCATCGCCGCTCCGTCCATCGTGGCGGACATCGGTGGTGGCGCGACCTTCATCCAGTGGATGGGTGCCGGTTACACGCTCGCCATGGCGTGCGGCCTGATCATCGGTGGCCGCCTCGGTGACATCTTCGGCAAGAAGCAGATGTTCGTCGTCGGTGCCACCGGCTTCACGATCGCCTCGGCGCTGTGCAGCGTCGCGACGACACCGGGTGTCCTGGTGACCGCCCGCGTGCTGCAGGGTCTCTTCGGCGCGATGATGCTGCCGCAGGGTCTCGGCGTCATCACCGAGGTGTTCCCGCCCAAGGAGATGGCCAAGGCGTTCGGCGCCTACGGCCCGATCCTCGGCCTCGCGACCATCGGCGGGCCGATCCTCGGTGGCTGGCTGATCAACCTCGACCTGTTCGGCACCGGCTGGCGGATGATCTTCCTGATCAACCTGCCGCTCGGCCTGCTGGCGATCTTCGGTGCCATCAAGTGCTTCCCGAAGGCCAACAAGACCGCGAAGAAACTCGACCTGGTCGGTGCGTTGCTCGCCTCGGGTGGTGCCGCGTTGCTGGTCGTCCCGGTCGTGCAGGGGCGTGAAGAGGGCTGGCCGGCGTGGACCTTCGTGTCCATCGCGGCCGGTGTGCTCACGTTCTTCGTGTTCGGCTGGTACGAGGGACGCCGCGACAAGAAGGGCGGCGAGCCGCTCGTCGTGCCGTCGCTGTTCAAGAAGAAGGCGTTCAACGGCGGTCTGGTCGCCGGCCTCGCGCTGTTCTCCGCGCTCACCGGTTTCTCGCTGGTGCTGAGCATCTACCTGCAGCTGGGCCTCGGCTTCACCGCGCTCGGTGCGTCGCTCGCGGTGCTGCCGCAGGCGATCGGCTCCACGTTCGGCTTCGCCGCGTCCGGCGCGGGCCTGGCCGCGAAGCTCGGCCGCCGCCTGATCCACATCGGACTCGCCGGCATGATCATCGGCCTGATCGGGTTCTACTTCACGATCACGCTGGGCGGTCCCGACGTGGGCGGCTGGGCGATGTCCCCGTCGCTGTTCTTCGCCGGCATCGGCATGGGTCTCGCGATGGCGCCGTTCTTCGAGCTGATCCTCGCGGGTGTCGACCCGCAGGAGACGGGCTCGGCGTCCGGCACGCTGACCTCGGTGCAGCAGTTCGGTGGCGCGCTGGGTGTCGCGATCCTCGGCACCGTGTTCTTCGCGGTGGTCGGCGGATCCGGCTATCTGCCGGCGATCGAGACCAGCATCTGGGTGGTCGTGGCCCTGGAGCTCGCGGCGGCCGGGATGATCTTCTTCCTGCCGAAGATGCCGAAGCCCGCGTGGGACCCGAGCGCGTGGGAAGGCGGCGAAGGCGGCGGCGAGTGGAGCGCGGAGGCCGCCGCGCAGTGGGGCGGCGGCGACAACGCGGCCGCGTCCGAGTGGACCGCCGACGCGGACGCCAAGAAGTAGGTCAGGTTCAGCTTCAGCAAGTCCATTGCCCGGAAGGCTCGCCGATCTCGCGATCGGCGAGCCTTCCGCGGTGTCAGGGCTCTTTTCAAGGAATCCACGAGGGAGACTCAGGATGACCGCGGTGACAGAACCCTCCTTGGACGTGGCGCTCGCCGCCACGTACAAGAAGTCCATCAGCGAGCACTACAAGGACCTCGCGCTCAAGCTGCAGGTGGCCTTGAACACCCAGGACCTCAGCCTGGTCGACGGGATCATCCACGACGACTTCTTCGACGTCACCGGTCCGCCCGGGATGTTCCCCGACGGCCCGGAAGGCGTGCGGCAGCACATCCTGTGGCTGAACCGCCGCTTCAAGGACGCGAAGTGGGAGGTGCAGCAGGCCGTCGCTGAGGGCACCACGGTCGTGTTGCGCGTGCGCTTCACCGGCACCGAGACGGAGGAAGGCCAGCCGGCTCCCGTCGGCACGCGCTTCACCTACGCGCAGGCGCACTTCTTCGAGGGCCGCGACGGTCTGCTCGTGCAACACATCGGTGTCCGCAGCGAACAGGACATCTCCCAGTAAGGGACCTCCCATGGACGTCATCGGACGTGGCTTCCTGGCCATGAACCTCGCACGTATCTCGGGAAAGCATCACAACGTCGTCGCGTTCGCGGCCGGATCTTCCTCGACCGTCGCCACGTCGTCGGACGAGTTCGGCCGTGAGACCGGCATCGTGCACGACGCGATCCGCAGGTGCCGCGCGGAAGGCAAGATGTTCGTCTACTTCTCCACCGCGTCCGCCGCCATGTACGGCGCACCGGACTCGCCGGGCACGGAGGACGGCCCGGTGTTCCCCGGCAACGCCTACGGGCGCCACAAGCTCGCGATGGAGGCGTTGATCCGCGCCTCCGGGGTGGCGTACCTGGTGCTGCGCCTGGGACATCTCGTCGGTCCCGACCAGCGTCCACATCAGATGATGCCGACGCTGGTGGCACAGGTGCGTTCCGGCGAGATCGAGGTCTGGCGGGGAGCGCACCGCGACCTCATCGACGTCCTGGACGTGGTGCGGCTGCTCGACACTTTGCTGACCGGCAGGGTGTGCGACGAGGTCGTGAACGTCGCGAGCGGCGTGCCCGTTCCGGTCGCGGAGGTGGTGGAGCACCTGGAAGAACGGCTGCGCGTGCCGTTGCGGAAGACCTACCGCGAGGCGTACGCGCGCCACGACATCTCCCTGGCCAAGCTCACCCGCCTCGCGCCCGTCGTGCGCGAGCTGGGCTTCGGCCCTGACTACTACCGGCGCGTCGTCGACCGCTACCTCAGCGCCACGACCGGCGTTCCACTCGAAGACCTACCGTCAGCCGGATGAAGGAGCAACGGCAATGCGAGTACTCATCAGCACGTGGCCGGCGAGCGGGCACCTGCAGCCGATCGTCCCACTGAGCTGGGCACTGCGCGGTGCCGGCCACGAGGTCATCGTCACCACGCCGCAGCACCTCGTGCCCTTCGTGAAGTCGACGGGCCTCGACGCCATCGCGCTCGGCGAGGAACTGGACCAGAAGATGATGCTGCAGGGCATCATCCAGCAGGCGGGCGAGAACGCCTCACCGGCCGAGGCGCTGCCGCGGCCGGACCGCCAGTTCTGGGGCAACATCGCCTACGGTCCCGCCGGCCGCACCGCGGAGACCTTGCAGCTGCAGCTGGAGAAGGCCAAGGCGTTCGCCCCAGACCTGATCCTGACGGACCCGATGGACCTCGCAGGGCGGCTGCTGGGCGGCATCCTCGGTGTTCCTGTGGTGCGCCACCGCTGGGGCGTCGACCCGTTGACGGAGGCGTTCGAGGAGACCGCGCACATGGTCCTCGACCCGGTGGCGCAGCAGCTGGGCCTGACCGGGCTGCCGGAGCCGGACCTGACCATCGACCCGTGCCCGCCGTCGTTCCAGCTGCCGGGGCTGGAGAAGGGCCGCCCCGTGCGGTACCTGCCGTCCAACGGGTTCGGTGCGCTGCCGGCGTGGGCGCTGGAGCAGCCGTCGAAGCCGCGGATCTGCGTGTCCTTCGGCTCCATGCCCAAGGAGCTCGGCATGCGCAAGGTGCTGGGCTGGGTGTACGAGGCGATCGCGCGGCTCGGTGACGTCGAGGTCGTACTCGCCGTGCCGAACGGGATCGACGCCGAGGACCACTCGGTGATCGCCGACAAGGTGATCTCGTCGGCGCACCTGCCGCTGAACCTGTTCATGCGCACGTGCTCGGTGATCGTGCATCACGGTGGTTCCGGCACGGGCCTGACCGCGCTGAACGCCGCCACGCCGCAGCTGGTGCTGCCGCAGTTCGCCGACCACTTCCCGTGGGCGGAGCGGCTGGAGGCCACCGGTGCCGGTGCCGCCATCGAGACCGTGGAGAAGCAGCAGGACGTGGTGCTCATCCAGGACCGCCTGGAGGAGCTGATCGGCAAGCCGGAGGCCAAGGAGGCGTCGCTGGCGTTGCAGGCCGAGATCCACAGCGCGCCGTCCCCCGCGGCGCTGGTGCCGGAGCTGGAAGCCCTCGCGGGCGTCTGACCTCCGAGCGCCAAGAAGCCCCGGCCTCAAGGAGACCGGGGCTTCTTCGCGCCGCCGCTCAGTCGTTGAGCTGGAGCACGACCGTGCCCGCGTACTTCTTGTCCAGCAACGCGATGAAAGCCTCCGCCGCGACCGGCACGCCGCCCTTGACGACGGTGTGGGCGAAGGAGATCTTGTCCTCCTTCAGCCAGGTGGAGAACGTTTGGTTCCACGCGGCCAGCTGCTCCTCGGTGTCGAACGTGGCGAACCCGCGGAACGTCAGCTGCTTCGCGATGGCGCGCATCAGGGCGAGGCGCGGGTGGTCGCCGTCCGTGCCGCCGATCTGGCCGCTCAGCGCGCCGCACAGGGCGAACCGGGCGCCGGGCTGGGCGTGTTCGACGGCGGCCTCGAACTGGTCGCCGCCGACGTTGTCGAAGCACACCGTGATGCCGTCGGGGGCGAGCGCGCGCAGCTGGTCCAGCACCGGGCCGTCGTGGTAGTCGAACGCCGCGTCGAAGCCTGCCTCGTTGAGCAGGAAGTCGACCTTCTCCTTGCTGCCGGTGGAACCGATGACGAGCTTGGCGCCGCGGGCCTTCGCGATCTGACCGGCGAGCGTGCCGACCGCGCCGGTCGCACCGGAGACGAACACGACGTCACCCTCGCCGGCACCGGCCATCTCGACGATGCCGCGCCACGCGGTCGGGCCGTTGGCGAGGTAGTACTCCGCGCCGGGCAGCAGCGAGCGGTCGAGCTTCTTCACACCGAACCCGGGGCTCACGACCGCCCACTCGCGCCAGCCCTCGTAGTGCAGCACGAAGGTGCCCACCGGCAGTTCCTCGTTGTTGGACACCACGACCGTTCCGACGGTGGTGCACCACGGGGTCTTGCCGATCTCGTAGTTGGGGATCGGCAGGGCCGTCTCCTCGTTCATCAGGTCGCGGTACACCGAGCCGAGGAACATCCACTCGTTGCGCACCAGCACCTCGCCGTCGCCCGGTGTCGGCGTCGGCACCTCGACGAGCTCGAAGTTCTCCTGGGTCAGCCGGTCCGCCGGACGCGAAACCAGGCGCAGCTCCCGCGACGTCGTCGGAATCGCTTCGGCGCTCATACGGATCTCCTTATGCCTTGCACAGTGGGGTTCCCACCGTCCCCGGCCACGGCTTTGCGGGCCTTGAGAGGAACCTGAGCCACCTCAAGGCACTCGCGAGCGGGGTTGCAGGGAGCACTGGCTGACTAGGGGCCATGGCTGACTTCGACGTCATCGTGGTCGGCAGTGGCTCGGCGGGCGGCGTTCTGGCGGCACGGCTGTCGGAGGACCCTTCTCGGCGCGTGCTGCTGCTGGAAGCGGGGCCTGACGACCCCGCAGCGGGCCCCACGCACAACTGGATGTACCGGTCAGAGCCGCAGATCGGCGGCGAGCCGCTGAACCTGCCGCGCGGCAAGATCGTCGGCGGGTGCTCGGCGGTCAACGCGTGCATCGCGCTGCGCGGTGCGCCTTCCGACTACGACGCGTGGCCCGGCCCGTGGTCGTTCGACCTGGCGTCGCGGTACTTCGACACCGTGGAGTCGGTGGTGCCAATCCGCAGGCCCGCCGAGGACATGACGTCCACGAACCGGGCGTTCATCGAGACCGCCGTCTCCCTTGGCCTGCAACGGGTCGAGGACCACAATGCACCGGGTGCGATCGGCGCGGGACCAGTGCCGTTGAACGAGATCGACGGCGTGCGGCAGAGCACCGCGGTCACCTATCTCGCGGACGCCCGGTCCAGGGACAACCTGACGATCCGGCCGAACTCCTTGGTGTGCAAGGTGCTCATCAGGGACGGCAAGGCCGTCGGCGTGGTGCTGCTCGGCGGCGAGACGGTGTCCGCCCGCACCGTCGTGGTCGCCGCGGGCGCGTACGGTTCGCCCGCCGTGCTGATGCGGTCCGGGATCGGGCCGGCCACGGCGTTGTCGGCGCTGGGCATCTCGGTCGTCGCGGATCTGCCGGTGGGGCACGGGTTGCAGGACCACCCGCTCGTCACGGTGAAGCTGATGGGCCGCGGTCCCGCGCTGTACCAGGCCGTCGCGACGACGGACTCCGGGCTGCAGTTCCTGCCGGGCGCCCCGTCGCCCGCGGAGACGACCGGCGCGAACCTGATCATCTCGGTGGCGCTGCTCAAGCCCTCCTCACGCGGCAAGGTGTGGCTGCGGTCGGCCGACCCGACGGACGCGCCGCACATCGACCTCGGCCTGCTTCGGTCCTATGAGGACAGATCGCTGATGCGATCCGGTGTGCGCGACCTGCTACGCCTGGTCGGCACCAAGCCGTTCGCCGGGGAGCTCGACGGCCCGCCGCTCAACAGCCCACCGGCCGACCTCTCCGACGACCAGGCACTGGACCGGTGGATCTTCGCGAACGTCGGCACGTACCACCACGCGGTCGGCACGTGCGCGATGGGTTCCGTTGTGTCGCCGGACGGACAGGTGTTCGGCGTGGACGGCCTGTGGGTCGCCGACGCGTCGGTCATGCCGGAAGTGCCTGCCGCCAACACGAATCTGCCCACCATGATGCTCGCGGAGCGCATCTCCGCGGTACTGATCGAGGAGTCGCGCCATGTCGCTTGAATTGGACGCCGCAGCCCAGGACCTGCTGTTCCGTGAAGCCCGTACGGCCAACACGTTCTCGTCCGAACCGGTCTCCGACGAGACGGTGCAGGCCATCTACGACCTCGTCAAGTACGCCCCGACGTCGATGAACCAGCAGCCGCTGCGCATCGTGCTGATCCGCTCCGACGATGCCCGCGAGCGTCTGGTCAAGACGATGTACGGACCGAACGGAGCCAAGGTCGCGCAGGCGCCGCTGGTCGCGATCCTGGCCGCGGACCTCGAGTTCCACGAGCTGATGCCGACGTTGTTCCCGCACTTCCCCGAGGCCAAGGACATGTTCGCGGACCCGGCGATCCGCGAGGCCTCCGCCGTGCAGAACGGCACGATGCAGGCCGCGTACTTCCTCCTCGGCATCCGCGCGGCCGGCCTGTGCGCCGGCCCGATGATCGGGTTCGACGCCAACGCCGTGAACGCGGAGTTCTTCCCGGACGGCAAGCAGAAGGTGCTGCTGGTCATGAACATCGGCAAGCCAGGGGAGAACGCCTGGTGGCCGCGATCGCCGCGGCTCGAGTACGACGAGGTCGTCACCGCCGCCTGACGTGCAGGACGAAAGAGGCCCCCGCTGACCTGGCGGGGGCCTCTTTTTCAGTGTGTGGGCCGGGGAACCGCGACCGATGTGTAGGTCGTCTCCGGCGTGGCCTCGGTGGTGAACCTGCCGTTGATCACGTACAGCAGGTCCTCGTGCAGGGCGAGCGAGCTCGGGATGTCGAACCGGGGGTCGCTCACCCGGCGCAGGACCTTGCCGACCGTGCCCTCGTGGTTGAGCCGCACGAGCGCGACCTCGTTGCGCACACCCATCGCCACGTACAGCAGGTCGCCGTCCAGCACCATGCCGTCGCAGTCCGCCAGGTCGTCGCCGCCGAGGTCGACGCTCGTGGCGCGGCCGGTCGTGGTGTCCACGTGGAACAGTCCGCCCGTGTTGGACTGGTTGACGAGCAACGCCGTGCCGTCCGGGGTGCGGCAGATCCCGTTGGCGTTGAAGCCTTCCTCGCGGTACTGGATGTCCCCGGTGAGCTCCAGCCGTTCGACCTGCTCCGGCTCCGGCAGCTCGCCGTTGCCGCCCAGCGGCAGCTTCCACAGCACCGGGATGACCGAGTCGGTGGCCCACGCGGCCGTCGGGGTGAGCGCGAAGTCGTTGACCAGGCCCGCGAGCGGGTAGGACGCCAGGGTGGCACCGGAGGCGGCGTGGATCACGTGGGCGTCACCGGCGAAGCCGCCCGCGATGAAGAGGCGCCCCCTGCGGTCGATCTTCACGCCGGCCGAGGCGGTGCCGGGTCCCTGGTGGATCGTCTTGCCCTCGCCCGTGATCAGGTCCGCCCGGTAGATGGAGCCGTCGGCCAGCGAACCGTAGTACGCGAACGGACCGGGCCCGATCGTCATCGACTCTGGCCGGAATCCGTCCGGCAGCGCGATCGTCGTCATACCGGCAAGAAAACCGCAGCGTGCTCTAGGTTTGCTCGAAGACTGCGGAGTGCTCGGCCATCGGCGCGGCGAACCGCAGCAGCCGGCGCCCTTCGGCCTCGACCTCGGCGCTGTCGCGCTTGAGCAGCCGCTGGTACGGCTTGATGAGCAGAGTCGCTGCCTGCTTCTTCTTCTCGATCTTCCAGGTGCCGGCGAAGAATCCGTCGACGGTGAAGCTGCCGCGCGTCGAGGAACCGTTGAAGCCGGGGGAGATGATCCGCGTGCGGTCGGCGTGCGAGAGCGCGATGTTGTCGAACTCGGGCAGGAACCGCGGTGGCGCCGGGGTGTCCTCGTCCGGTCTTGACGCGTCCTCGTGGTCGTAGAGCGTCCGGCCGTTCTCGTCGCTGAACCGCTTGAGCGGCAACCGTTCGAACACCTCCGACAGCCTCGTGAGCCCGGACCACGTCTGCGCGTCCTGGACGCTCGCCGGGCCGAACGCGCGGAGGTAGCGGGAGACGACCTCGGTGATCGACGGTTCCGGCAGGGACTCCGCGCCGAGCCAGGTGTTCAGGGTGGCGTGTGCGCCGCGGCCCGGTGCGAGCCCCCAGACGCCCCGTGGCGGGATCTGCGCGAGCGGGACGAGGAGCTGCACCGCATAGGCCAATGCGGTCGCCTGGTGGCCCGGCCAGTGCTCTTTCAGGAGTTTGCCGAGATCCTCGCGCGTGCGGGGTTCTTCTTCGAGCAACTCTCGACCGCGCTGTGCCAGCTCAACAGGATCGATGCCCTCGATCTGCTTTCCGTTGTGGCCGGTGAAGTTCGTGCGGTCCAGCACGGGCTTCAGCAACGGCCTCAACATGAGCGCGTCGCGGGCGCTCACGAGGTGGATGGTGGCCCTCATGAGCACGATGCGGACCGTTTCGCGGTTCTCCAGTGTGGCAGCGAGGTCGGAGGGCTGAAAGCCGTTCACGCGCGACCACAGGCCCACGTACGGCGAGAGCGGGACCTGGGACTGCATGCCCACGAGGTGCTCCACGACCTCGAGCGGGGTCTTTTCGGTGCGTTCCAGGAGGAACTGCCGGGCCAGCAGTGCCCGGTTCAGTGCTCGTGCGCCGAGTTTCACGCGACCACGAGCTCCCGCGTCGTCGCGTCCGGCGCGGCGAACCGCAGCACCCCGTCCGCTTCCTTCTCGACCGCCTTCAGGTCCTTTTTGGACAAAGGCTTGAACAGGGTGAGGGTGAGCGTCGCGGTCTTCTTCTGCTCCTTGAGCTTCCAGATACCGCGCACGAACCCGTCGACCAGCAGCGTGGCCGCGATGCCCGCGCCGACGCAGACCTTCTTGCGGATGTCGTCGTCCATCACGCGGCCGCGGTCGAAGTGCGACACCATCAGGTTGTCGTACTCGGGCAGGAACCGGACGGGCGCCGGGGTGTCGCCGTCCGGCCGCGGTGCGCCCGGCAGGTCGTAGAGCTCCTGGCCCGTGTCCGTGGTGAGGACCTCCAGCTCGTCGCCCATCTCCTTGAACACCTTGGCCATGAACGTGAGGCCGCTGAACGCCTGCAGGTCCTTGACGGTGGCGGGGCCGAACGCGGCGAGGTAGCGGCGCACCAGCTGCTGGGGATCGGGGTCCTTGGTGAGCTTCCGGTCGAGGAACGACTCCGCGAGCGTCGACGGCACCGAACCGCCCTTGCCCCACGGTGGCATGTGCACCAGTGGCACGAGGTACTGCACGGAATAGGCCAGCGACAGGGGATCGCGGCCGGGGAACCTCTCGCTCATCGCCTCGCGCAGCTGGACCTGGGTGAGGGCATTGCCGTTCAGCAGCTTGCGGCCGTGCCCAGCGATCTCGCCGAGATCCATGCCCTCGGTCTCGCGGCCGAAGAAGCCCTTCTGCGCGCGGTCCAGCACCGGCTGGAGCAACGGCCGCAACCACAACAGGTCCGTCGTGGTCACGAGGTGCATGGTGTAGCGCATGAGCGAGGACCGCACGATCTGCCGGTCCAGGATGAGCTTCGCCAGCTCCTCGCGGTCGAAGGAGCTCAGCCTGCTCCAGAGCCCGATGTAGGGCGGGAACGGCAGCTGCGCCTGCAACCCGACGAGCTGCTCGGTGGCTTCGAGCACGCTCATGTCGTGGCGCCGCAGCAGGAGTTGGCGCGCGAGCGTGGCTCGGTTGATCGCGCGGCGGTCCAGCACGTTGGTGGCCTTTCGGGTCAAACGCGGGAATGCGGCCGTCACCGGAGGCTACCTCTCCATCCGGTGACGACCGCCTGTGAAAGAGCGGGGCGTGTCAGGCCGCATCGCCCTCGAGCCGGGAGCGGAACCACGACAGGAACAGGTGGTCGGTGCCGGCGGTGAGGTCCTGGCCGCCGTCGATCGTGATGATCTGCCCGGTGACCCAGGAGCTGGCGGGGCTGGCGAGCAGCGTGATCCACGGCGTGATGTCCTCGACCGTGCCGGTGCGGCCCAGCGGCATGATGTCCGCCAGCGTCGCGAAGATCGCGTCGGTCTCCTCGTCGTTGAGGCCGTTGGCCGCGTAGACCTCGGTGCGCACGCCGGCAGGGGCGACGGCGTTGACCCGGATCCCGAGCGGGGCCAGCTCGCGCGCCCACGTCAGCGTCAGGCTGTGCATGCCGGCCTTGCTGGCCGCGTACAGGGCGGCGCCGGGCTCGGGGTTGTGGCCCGCGACCGACGAGACGAACACGATGTTGCCGCCCGGCTTGCTGAGGTACTGGTACAGCGCGCTGGTGAGGCGCACGGGGCCGAGCAGGTTGATGTTGAGCAGGTCGTTGCTGGCCTTCTCGTCGAAGTACTCGGCGAGCGTGTTGCGGAAGATGCCGGCGTTGTGCACGAGCACGTCCAGCTTGGCGCCGTTGGTCTCCACGGCGTCGGCGACGGCCTGCGCGCCCTCTGCCGTGGTGACGTCCGCGGCGACCGGGACGATGTTCGGGTGCAGCTCGGCGACCTCGTCCAGCCGTTCCTTGCGGCGGCCGGTGATGATCACGCTCGCTGCGCCCAGCTTCGCGAACTCGACGGCCGCGTGCTTGCCGATACCGGTGCCACCACCGGTGATGACGACTCGCTGGCCTTCAAACGGCTGGTCGGACATGGTGTGCGTTCCTTTCCAAAGCCATACGGGTGTCGCGTACATCCAGCCAAAACGGCCTGGTTTTCCACTAGAACCGCGCTCAGGCGGCCCAGGACGGCTTCGCGTCGATCTCGACGACCGCGCAGCCCCAGCTGTAGCCGGCGCCGACGCCGAACAGCACGACCCGTTGCCCAGGCCGGGCCTGCCCGGTGTCGACGAGGTGGCCGAGCCCGGCGAACTGGTCGCCCGCGCCGAGGTGCCCGACGGTGCGGCTCCACTCCCACGTGGTCCGCGCGGGGTCGATGTCGTAGGGCCGCAGGTAGTTCACGTCCAGGCGGCGCCTGCCGAAGTGCGGCAGCACCACCCAGTCCGCGTCGCCGAGCTTCATGTCCGCGTCCGCCAGCGCTTCCTCGACCGCGGCAGCCTGGCCGGCGTTCGCCCTGTTGATGCCGAAGGAGAGCCCGAACCGTTTGGCGAACGCGCGCTTGGCGGCCTCGAAGTCCACGGGCATGCGGTGCTCGAACGGTGCGAGGCCCATCGGCTCGTCGCCGCGGTGCAACGGCTCCAGATCGGAATCCGCGTTGATGGCCAATGAAAGCAGCCGCGCGTATCCGCCGCGGCGCGACAGGACGAGGGCACTCGCGCCGTCCGCGTAAGGCGTTCCGGGGTCCGTGCGCCACCTGTCGATGCCGGGCAGGCAGAACCTGTCGGCCGTGGTGAGCAGCGCGTCCTTGCCGGGGCTCAGGTAGCGGACGGCGAGGTCCAGCGCGGCCATGCCGCCGTTGGACATCTGCCTGATCTCCAGTGCCAGGCAGCTGTTCCTGACGGTCTCGCGCTGGACGTAGCTGCCGACCGGCCACAGGTCCTGGCCCTGGTGGTAGGTCGTGGCGTGCAGGATCAGCTCGACGTCCTCACCGGTGCTGCCCGCCCTGGCGAGCGCCTGGTTCGCGGCCTTGACGCCCATCTCTGCGGCCGACTCCTCCGGGGAGTACGCGACGCTGACAACGTCCGTGCGCGCGACCAGCTTCGGTTCGCACTCGCCGGAGTCGATCGCGTCCTGCACGTTCAGCGTGGCGGGGAGGCGGATCCCGTTGCCCCGCACGTAAATGCCGTCGACGCGCACTCAGACCTCCTTCAGTGCACGGGCGACGCGCACGACCCGGCCGGACTGCACACGTGCGGACTGCAACGCGAGCTCGCTCACGGGCTTGCTGTCCGAGCCGAGCACGTGGGAGGTGCCATAGGGGTTCTCGTTCAGCCCCGGCGGCACGATGATCCCGCCGAAGTGGCACACCATGTTGTAGATCGAGACGAGCGTGGTCTCCATGCCGCCGTGCGTGCTGCCTCCCGACGTGAAAGCGCTGTACACCTTGCCCGCCAAGCGACCCTGGAACCACGCGGGTCCCAGCGTGTCGATGAACTGCTTGAGCTGGGCCGACATGTTGCCGAACCTCGTGGGCGTCCCGAAGATGACCGCGTCGGCCCACAGGACGTCGTCCACCTGTGCGTGCGGAACATCCTCTGTCGCCTCGAGGTGGGCGGCCCAGGCCGGCCGTGACTCCACGGCGGTCCGCGGCGCGAGCTCGGCCGCCTTGACGAGCCTGACCTCGGCACCCGCCTTCTCCGCCGTCTCGGCGATCTCGGTGGCGATGCGGTGGATCGTCCCGGTTGACGAGTAGTAGACAACGGTCACGTTGACGCTGCGTTCCATGGCGGGATCCCTTTCGCAAGGCAGGTCCCCACCACCGTTGTCGGTACACCTCGACGCGGCGTCGAGCGCGACCTGAACGACGGGGGATATTGTGTCGATCGGAGGGGCGCGATGATCAGGGTTTTGCTGGCCGAGGACATGCACATGGTGCGCGGTGCCCTAATCGCGCTGCTCAACCTGGAACCGGACATCGAGGTCATCGCCGAGGTGAGCTCGGGGGACAAGATCGTTCCGATGGTGCGGGAACACCGGCCGGACGTCGCGGTGATCGACATCGACCTGCCGATCCTCGACGGCCTCACCGCCGCCGCGAAGATCCGGGAGACGATGCCGTCGGTCCGCACGCTGATGCTCACGTCGCTGGGTCGGCCCGGCACGCTGCGCAAGGCGCTGGCCGCCCGCGTGGACGGCTTCCTGCTGAAGGACGCCCCGCCCGGCCAGCTCGCCGGCGCGATCCGTGACGTGGCGGCAGGCAAGCGAGTGGTCGACTCGCAGCTGGCGCTCGCGGCCTGGGACAGGGGGGAGTGCCCGCTGACCGACCGTGAGCTGGAGGTGCTGCGCCTCGCCGCGGCCGGCTCGGACGCTCCGGAGATCGCGGTCGCCCTGTCGTTGTCGACCGGAACCGTCCGCAACTACATGACGACCATCATCACCAAGCTGAACGGCCGCAACCGCGTCGACGCCATCCGCATCGCGGAGGAAGCCGGCTGGATCTGAACCGGGTCAGGCGAGCGGGATCTCGGCGTGCAGCCGGAAGGTGCGCTCGGACGTGGGACCGGCGTCGAGGCTGCCGCCGAGCGCACAGACGCGGGTGGTGAGGTTGCCGATACCGCTGCCGTTGCGGGAGTTCCGTTCCGTCGTGGGAATCCCGTCGTTGATGATGTCCATCGTCACCAGCCGCGGCGAACTGGACAGCACGATCTCGCAGCGTTCGGCCTTGCTGTGCCGCAGCAGGTTCGTCACGCCCTCACGCAACACCGTCGCCAGCGTCACCCGCACGTCCGTGGGCAGTTCCTCGCACGCGTCGATCCGCACGGTCACCTCGATGTCGGCCGCGGACAGCAACGCCTGCGCCGACTGGGTCTCCTCGTTCAGCGACAGTTCGCGGTAGCTCAACGCCACCGACCGCACGTCGGCCAGCGCCTGCCGGGAGATGTCCAGCACCTCGGTGAGCTCCTGCCTGGCCCGGCCGGGGTCGATCGTGAGCAGCCGGTGCGTGAGCTCGCTCTTCAACGTGATCGCGGACAGGCTGAATCCGAGCAGGTCGTGCAGGTCGCGCGCGAACCGCAACCTTTCCTGCGTCACCGCCGCCGTGGCCAGCTCCTCACGCGCCTCGTGCAGCTCGGTCACCATGGACCGCAGCCGCGTCAACGCGTACAGCACCAGGCCGTGGTTCATCGTGGCCATCACGCCGTAGGCGATGTCGGCCGTGGGATAGCCGAACACGCCTTGGATGACGCCCTGCCCGGCGACGACCGCCACGAACCCGGCCCAGCCGAACCACCGGGGCAGAACCAGCGCCGCGGAGCCGGCGAGGAAGCCCGGCACGCCGCCGAGATTCGGGTTGTGGAACACGAACTGGGGCACGTAGACGCAGACGGCCAGCCCTGCCAGCGCCGCGTAGCCGAGTGCGGAGTTCGTCCGGACGCGGGGGTGGCTCACGACACCCAGCACCAGCAGGGCGATCAGAGCGCTGCTCACCGCGGCGCTGGCGAAAGCGGCAGACCCGACGGGGACGCTGTACGTCGCCAGCGCCGCCGCCATCACGCCGTACCCGATCACCACCGCGGTCAGCAGCACCTGCGCGAACCGCGTCGGGATCGACGGGCCGACCGGACGGGGGCCGCTGACCGGCTGCTCGGACGCCGGATCGGCCGGTACCTCGGCGCGCAGCCGGTAGGTGCCGTCAGGGAAGGACTTCGCGAGCAGTGAACCGCCGATGGCGCTGGTGCGAGTGGCGAGGTTGGTGAGGCCGCTGCCGTGGTCCGTGGGGGCCTCGGTGGGTGTGCCGTCGTTGACGATGTCGATCGACACCATCCGGCCCGTGCCGCTGACGGTGATCGAGCAGCGGGTGGCATTGCTGTGCCGCAGCAGGTTCGTCACGCCCTCACGCAACACCGTCGCCAGCACGGTCCGGGACCGTGGCGAGAGCTCGGCGTGGTCCATTTCGATCGTGGCCGCCACACCGGCCGCGGTCAGCACGGACCGTGCCGAGTCGATCTCGTCGGCCAGCGACAGCTCGCGATAGCTCGACGCCACCGCACGAACGTCCGTCAACGCGTCGCGGGCGATGCCGAGGATCTCCGCGAGCTCGCGCACGGCACGGTCGGTGTGGTCGCCGATCATCTTGCGGGCGAGCTCCACCTTGAGCGTGATCGCGGACAGGCTGAATCCGAGCAGGTCGTGCACGTCACGGGCGAACCGCAACCTCTCCTGCGACACCGCGAGATCGGCGAGCTCCGACCGGGCGTTCTCCAGCTGCAGGACCTGCGAGGGCAACCGGGACAGGCCGTAGACGACCAGGCCCGCGACCAGCGTCGCCGCCATGGAATAGGCCAGCAGGCCGAGCGTGATGCCGGAGCTGACCTTGGTCGCGGCATTGGCCATCGCCACCCCGACGAACACCAGCCACCGCACGCGGCCGGGCAGCACCAGCAGTGCGCTGCCCGCGAGGAAACCGGGCATGCCTCCCCACGCGTAGCCGAAGAACGGCACCGGCGCGAACACGAGCAGCGCCATCGCACCCAGCGCCAGATACGCCTTCGCGGACCGCAGGTTCGCACTCGGCCGGGAGAACACCCGCAGCTGCAGGTATCCGATCGCGAGCAGGCAGGCCAGCGAGCTCACGATCCGCACGGGCGTGGCACCGGCCAGAAGGACGTAGATGAAGGCGTTGCCGAGATAGTTGGCGAACACCACGCTGATCACGACGTACGCCAAGCGACGGGAGACGGATGAGCGTTCCTGTCGCAGTGTCACAGCAGCAGCTCCCACGCGAGGGTCGGGACGCGGCCATGATACGGGCGCTTCCTGGGAAATCTCGCGTTTTGCGATCCTCGATCGGAGCAACATGGCGACGGCTCAACACCTCGCGACGACGACGAGCCGCGCTCCGGCGAGGTAGGCGACGACGTCCGCGACGAGCGTCCTGTCGACCTGCAGCGCTTCCGCGACCTGCTCGATCGTCGTCTCGTTGTCGAGCAGCGACTTCGCGATCTCCGTCGCGGGCGCGCTGTGCAGGATCACCTGGTACTGCTGACCTCCGCAGGTCAGTGCCTGGTCGCCGTTCAGCCGCTCGATCTCGGTGCCGGGCCGCATGGAGACGATCTCGTCGTCCTCGATGTGCGGCAACGTGAACACGGCGTCACCGGTCACCGCGACCACCGACAGGATCGGCCCCGCGCCGTCGTCCAGGCCGAGCGACGGCACGACGCAGCCACCCAGCTGGTCGAGCGTGTTCTTGAGCTTGCGCCAGACGAGGCACGGTCCGCCGCCGGTCTTCCAGCGCACGAAGTTCTCGTGCAGCGCGGAGATGTTCTCCAGCGCGACGGGGCCGAGACTCATGCGGTGCAACGCTTCTCGCACGATCGGACTGGTGTCGGCGAGCTGGATCGCGCCCCACCTTCCGTGCACGGTGAGGTGCTCGCCGCTCTCGTCGACGAAGGCATCCTCTAGCAACGACCACAGCGGGCGGCCCGCTGGGACGTGCGACTGGGTGGGCACCACGGACGCCTCCGCTCCGGCAGGTGGGGTCACATGAACAACGGGATCGGGTTGAGCTCTTCGTATCGGCGAGGTCGGTCCAGTCGACCCAGTTGTACCGGTACGTCGTAGAGGCGCCCTTGAGCGAATCTCGACCAGAAGTGCCGCAGTCCCGGCACGACGACCCTGACGACGGGAAGCCCGATGTCGGGCCTGGTCTGGTCGAGCACCAGGAGTTCCATCCCATGGGCCTCCAGTGTGCCCTGGATCGCGCGGATGTCGTCGGACAGGTCGCTCCGGTGCTGGTAGCCGTGGTGGAACACGTCCCGCTGCGGCTCGGCGGGGTCCGGGGCCAGCCACGGCTGCTCGTCGAGGCGGGTGTGCTCGAACCAGTTCCTGGTGTCGACGTCGAACGCGTCCAGCCGGACCTGCCCGCAGATCATCGGCATGCACTGGTTCAGCTCCGTGAGCGCCCGTCGTGCGGCGATCCGCGGGTCCAGGTGCGCGCCACAGCCGAGCATGATGTCCTCACGAGGGCCGCTGGTGGACCGCGACACGGCCACCATCACCGGCACGCCCAGGTCGGCCGTGACGTCGAGCAGCCACACATCGCGACCGAGGCTCGCGTGCACCTCGCGGCACTCGTCGACCCACGCGTCGTGGAACGAGTCCAGGTCCACGGCAGGCATCGGCGTGCGGTTGTACCACCAGATGGCGACCGCATCCCGTTCGACCAGCTCGAGCAGCCCTTGCAGCACCGCGTCCTCCAGGCTGCTGCCGGCGGCGCAGCCGTTGGAGTCCGACGTGACACTCGGGGGGCAGGGGGCGCCGAAGTAGAGCATGCCGGTCGGCAGGAACTTGTGCCGTCGTTCGGTGAGCGACCACAGCGGGGTCCAGTCCATCACCTCGTTCTCGTCGAACGGAGTGGTGACGTGCTGGAACGCCGAGTGTTTCGCGTTCCACGCCTCACGGTCGTCGAACTGGCGCGGGTGGTACTGCTGCACGGTGTCGGGGTGGATCGCGAGGCCGCCGAGCGAGGCGTAGCTGCCGCTCACCCGAGCCTCTTCGCCGAACCAGGTGCCGCTGCGTCGTTCCACGGCCTCGCAGAGCGCACCGACCTGGGCGTCGAGCGGCGTCACGCCCTTGCCTCCGGTGTCGGCTCGCAGCGACGAACGCAGCCCTTCGACGCCCTCGCCGGCGGCCGCGACGTTCGAGCCGGACACGAACGAGTTGAAGAAGGCCGGCCCGCCCTCGTTGCGGCGGATCTCCTGCACGACGCCGGTGACCGGTCCGATGAGGTGCCGGTAGGTGTCGAGCAGCTCTTGCGGGGACGACGACCGGTGGCCGCCGCCCTCGCAGGAGCGCTTCACGCGACTCGTCAGCGTGACCGGCTCGAACGCCCTGCGCGCGACGACTTCCGGGTCGCCGCAGCCGGAACACTGCGGACGGTGCCGCACCTCGTGCTGCGTGACCTTCATGGTCAGGCTGTCGTAGTTCCAGATCGACCGCTGCGCCTCGTGGCGGATTCCCGCTAGCCACTTCGTCGCCTCGACCGACGCGATGTCGAGCGCCGTCGCGTGCAGCGACGGCAGTCCGATGACGGGGCGCGGTGCCGGACCACTCTGTCCGCACCGCGCTCGCACGTGGGCCTCCGCCTTCCGGTTCGCCGAGAGGCGGGTGGCCAGGCAACGCCAGCACGGGCCGTCACCCGGGGTGACGAACGGCCCCACGCACACCTGCGCGCCGACCGGTTTGACCAGCAACCACGGGGTGCCGGCGGCGCGATGTGCCTCGTCGATGTCGCGGAGCTCAGGTGCCAGGTAGTCCGCACACGCCACGACCGTCAGGTCACCACTCCCCGAGGTGACCGTGAGTCCGTTGCGGTGCAAGGCTTCCACGAGCGCGTCACGATCGATGTCGCCGATCGCGACGACGGAGACGAGCGACGTCGTTGTCGCCGTCACCGCGTCCGCGGGATCGAGACCCGCCGCGTCCCAGTACGCGAGCGAGGCCTCCGTAGTGGCCGAACCGTCCTCCGTGCCCCGCCTGCCGATCAGTCCCGCCGCGGCGAGCCGCGTGAGCATGCTCTCCACCTTGTCGGCGGTCAGATCGGTGGGAGCGTCGCGCAGCAGTGCGGCGAGATCGCGGGTGCCGTCGAGCAACGTCGCCAGTGACTCGACGTGGGTGCCCGCAATGGCCGTGACCCCGGACTCCCCGAAGAGGTAAACGGCTTCACCCTGCACTATCTGCGGCCGGAGATGTCGTTTGAACCCGATGCGCTGCTCGCCCAGTCCGACCAGGTCGTGTCTCATGCGGCGAGGATCTCTACCTGGGCCTTGAAACGGTCGCCGGGCGAGGTCCAGCCGCAGCTGGGGACGATCCAGGTCGTCCAGTCCATCGTGGCTTCACGGTCGAACTCGTAGATCTTCATGTCGTCGGAGTCGTCGGCGGCGGTGACGGAAGCCAGGTGCTCCACGGTGACGGTGGGGTACATGCGCATCTCCGATGTTTGCGGTCGATTGTTGTGAGTAATCGTGCCGACCAGCGGTAATGGACCGGTAGTTACCGGCTAATGCGCCCCGGTATGAAGTTCTCATACCCGCACCGGGGAGAACTCACCCGAGATCGATGGCTGAGGCACTAACGCCGCCCCGACCAGCGGATCACACTGATCCAATGGTTCGAGCAGAAGGAGGGACGGCGATGCAGATCAAGGTCCTGGGGCCGGTCGAGGCCAAGGTGAACGGTCGCTCGGTGACGCCGTCAGCGGCCAAGCCGCGGCAGATCCTGGCACTGCTCGCGCTGCACTCCGGCTCGGTGGTGTCCGTGCCGACGCTGATCGAGGAGCTGTGGGACGACCGCCCGCCGCGCAGCGCACGCACCACGTTGCAGACCTACATCCTGCAGCTGCGCAGGCTGATCGGTGAGGCGCTGGCCTCGTCCGACGAGAGCGGCGCCAAGGAGGTGCTGGTCACCCGCTACGGCGGCTACCTGCTCGACGTGCCGGAGGAGGCCGTCGACGTGCACGAGTTCGAGCGTCTCGCCCGCGCCGGCCACAACGCCTACGAGGCGGACGACTACGCGGCCGCGTCGCGGCTGCTGCGCTCGGCGCTGGAGATGTGGCGCGGGCCCGCCATCGTCGACGTCCGGCCGGGCATGCCGCTCGGCGTCGAGATCGTGCGCCTGGAGGAGGCACGGCTCGGTGTGCTGGAGACGCGCATCGAGGCGGACATGCGGATGGGCAAGCACAAGTCGCTGCTCAGCGAGCTCGCCGTGCTGACCGTGCAGCACCCGATGAACGAGCACCTGTGCGCGCAATACATGATCTCGCTGTTCCGCGCGGGACGGCAGTGGCAGGCGCTGGACGCGTTCAGGGCGTTGCGGCGCACGCTCGTCGACGAGCTCGGTGTCGAGCCGTCGGCGCGCCTGCAGCAGTTGCAGCACGCGATCGTCACCTCCGACCCGCGCCTGGACCGAGCGGAAGCCCGACAGCTGCAAGGACTTCTGGCCTGATTCAGACTCCAGCGGCCCGCGCCACACTGTGGTGCGGGCCGTTTTTCGTTGTGGGCAACGACTTCTCGCCGAGATGTTCGAGGAAACCTCCACTGGACTACCAGTGCGTGCTGGCAACCTCACTTTGTGGGCGCGCGGAAACGCCCGGTGAGGAAAGGAAAAAAGCCGTGAGCGCACTGACCATCGAGGGTCTCAAGGAGATTCTCAACGAGGCCGCCGGCGAGGACGACTCGTTCAAGGCCGGCCAGGACATTCTCGACACTCCGTTCCTCGAGCTGGGCTTCGACTCGCTGGCCCTGCTGGAGACGGTGGCGCTGATCAAGCGCCGGTACGGCGTCGGTGTCGGCGACGACGAACTCGCGGACATCGAGACCCCGCGCGAACTGCTGGCCAAGGTCAACGGCGACCTCGCGGCCTGACCGCCGGTGAGCCGAGAACGGAGACACGGGGACATGACGCACACCACCACGCACACGGTCATGATCGGTGCTCCCGCCAAGGTGGTGTACGACCTGGTCGCGGACGTGACGCGCTGGCCGTACACCTTCGGGCCCACGGTGCACGCCGAGGTGTTCGAACGCGACGGGGCGACCGAGCGGCTGCGGCTGCACGCCTTCGCCAACGGTGACGTGCGCACGTGGACGTCACGCCGTGAGCTGGACTCGGCGAACCTGCACGTCAAGTTCGAGCAGGAGCGTTCGGCCGCGCCGGTGAAGTCGATGGGAGGGGAGTGGCGCATCGTGCCGATCGCCGACTCGGCCACCCGCGTCGACCTCCTGCACCACTTCACCACCGCGCAGCCGGAAGCCGTCGACGTCGTGCTGAAGGCGGTGAACAACAACAGCGACGCCGAGCTCGCGGCGCTCAAGCGCGCCGCCGAGCTCGGCGACGACTACGACAAGTACGTCCTGTCGTTCTCGGACAGCATCACGATCCACGCGACCCGCAAGGACGTCTACGAGTTCCTGTACCGGTCGGACCTGTGGCCGCAGCGGCTGCCGCACGTCGCCCGGCTCGACCTCACCGAGGCCGTGACCGGTGTGCAGTCCATGGAGATGGACACGCGCAGCCCGGACGGCTCCATCCACACGACCCACTCCGTGCGGGTGTGTTCTCCGCACGACACGATCGTCTACAAGCAGACCAGGACGCCGCCGATCATGGCCGCGCACGTCGGCCGGTGGACGCTCAGGGACATCGGCGATGGCATCGAGGCGGGCGTCGAGGCGACCTCGCACCACACCGTCGTCATTCGTCCCGAGGTCGTGACGGAGGTGCTCGGTCCTGACGGGACGGTCGAGCGCGCTCGTGAACTGATCCGCCACGCGTTGGGCACGAACAGCCTCACGACGCTGCGGCACGCGAAGGAGTTCGCCGAGAACGGCTGACCTCCGGCCTGCTCGCAGGCCTGATTCGTTTGGGGTGATGGGCGATGGCGTTGGCCGGCGTGGACCTGCTGACCGCCGCGGCCCGTGCCGCGGGCCGCAACGGGCTGTACGTGGTGTCGATGTACCTGGAGAAAGCCGCGGTCGAGCACCAGCGCAAGGGATGTCCCTCCGAGGTGGCGCCCTGTGCTTACGAGATCGAGGCCTCCCGCGTACTGCTGTCGGGGTTCTAGATGAAGCTCTACGACATCTCGCTGCGTCGCACCAGCCTGTCCATTTCGGACAGACTGGTCGCGGCGCGGCGCCTCGACGCGCTCGGAGTCACGTTCGTCGACGGAGGCCGGCCGGGTCGATGGTTCTACCACCGGGCCTCGATCGAGCTCCGGTTGCGGACGGCCACCCTCATCGCGTCCGGCGGTGCGGAGGACCTCACGGCACTGATCGCCGCGGAAACCCCCGCGGTGGCAATAGTTGTGCAAGGGCACGGCTTCTCGGTCGTACGGGAGGCCGTGCGTCAACTCGTGCGCGCCGAACGGCGAGTGATCGTCGAGGCGCGGGACTTCTTCGACGGCTGGCTGATCGACCCCGAGCACGCGCTCGAGGTCGTGCTGACGGCCGCGGAGGCTGGGGCGGAAACCGTGTTGCTGCACGACACAGCGGGCAAGCTGTGGCCGGACCAGATCGGCGAGATCGTCGAGGTGGTCGCGGAAACCGGTGTGCCCCTTGGTTTTGGTTGTCACGACGACGGCGGTTCCTCGGCGAAGCAGCTGTTCGCCGCGGATGCGGGGGCTGGACTCGTACAGGGGTTCTACGCCGTCGTTCGAGGTGGCCTCGATCGGGCCGTTCCACCATCGGTGCATTCGGCAGAAACAGGTATCGCTCCCGTGCCCTGTCCGAGATTGGAGCAGACCATGTCCGCACAGACCGCGATTGGAGGTGTCCGATGAGTCGTCGCGCCGTCATCACCGGGGTGGGCGTGGTCGCACCTGGTGGCATCGGAACGAAGGCGTATTGGAAACTGCTGTCCGAAGGGCGTACGGCGACTCGCATCATCACGCACTTCGACGCGTCTCCGTACCGTTCTCGCATGGCGGGGGAAGCAGACTTCGACCCCGTGCGCGAAGGCCTTACGCCGCAGGAGATCCGCAGGCTCGACCGTGCCGCGCAGTTCGCTGTCGTCGCGGGCCGTGAGGCGCTGGCCGACTCGGGAATCGAGTTCGACCAGCTCGACCCCGGCCGCATCGGTGTCTCGCTCGGCACCGCGGTCGGTTGCACGACCTCGCTGGAGCGTGAGTTCATCGTCGGCTCCGACAGGGGCAAGTACTGGGAGGTCGACCAGTCCTACGCCGTCCCGCACCTCTACGACTACTTCACTCCGTCCTCGATGGCGACGGAGCTGGCGTGGACGGTCGGCGCGGAAGGCCCGGTCTCCGTGGTCTCCACGGGCTGCACCTCCGGTCTCGACTCGGTGGGGTACGCCGCCGAGCTGATCATGGAGGGCTCCGCGGATGTCGTCGTCACCGGAGGCACCGAGGCTCCGCTCTCCCCGATCACCGTGGTGTGCTTCGACGTGATCCGCGCGTCCAGCACCCGCAACGACGACCCCACCACGGCGTGCCGCCCGTTCGACAAGACCCGCGACGGTCTGGTCCTCGGCGAGGGTTGCGCGATCATCGTGCTCGAGGAGCTGGAGCACGCCCGCGCTCGCGGCGCGCACATCTACGGTGAGGTCGCCGGCTTCGCCTCGCGGTGCAACGCCTACCACATGACGGGCCTGCACCCCGAGGGCATCGAGATGTCCGACGCCATCAACATCGCGCTGAAGCAGGCACGTTCGGACGCCACGGACGTCGGCTACATCAACGCGCACGGCTCGGGCACCAAGCAGAATGACCTGCACGAGACGGCGGCGTTCAAGCGTTCGCTGGGCGCGCACGCGTACAAGACGCCGGTGTCGGGCTTCAAGTCCATGATCGGGCACTCGCTCGGCGCGATCGGTTCGCTGGAGATCGTCGGCTCGCTGCTGGCGTTCGAGGAGGGACTCATCCCGCCGACGGCGAACCTGCACGAGCCGGACCCCGAGTGCGACCTGGACTACGTGCCACTGGTCGCGCGCGAGGCGAAAGTCGACACGGTCCTCACCGTGGGCAGTGGTTTCGGTGGATTCCAGAGCGCCATGGTGCTCAAAAAGGTGGAAGGGGCAGGCCGGTGACTCGGGCGGTGGTGACGGGAATCGGCATCGCGTCGCCGAACGGGCTGGGGCCGACCGCGTACTGGCGGGCGACCCTGCACGGGGAGGCGGCGATCAAGCCGATCACCCGGTTCGACAGCGCGAACTACTGGGCGAAGATCGCGGGTGAGGTGCCGGGTTTCGAGGCAGGACGGCACCTGCAGGGTCGTCTGCTGCCGCAGACCGACCACATGACGCGGCTGACCCTGGTGGGCACGGACTGGGCGTTGCGCGGTGCCGGTGTGCAGCCGAACGACATCCCGGACACCGACATCGCGGTGATCACCGCGGCGACGGCGGGCGGGTACGAGTTCGGTCAGCGCGAGCTGCAGAAGCTGTGGCACCAGGGCCCCGAGTACGTTTCGGCGTACCAGTCGTTCGCGTGGTTCTACGCGGTCAACACGGGCCAGATCTCCATCCGCCACGGCACACGCGGCCCTGGCGCGGTGGTGGTGTCCGAGCAGGCCGGTGGCATCGACTCCATCGGGCACGCTCGGCGCCAGCTGCGCAAGGGTGTTCAGCTCGCCCTGACCGGCGGCATGGACTCTTCGCTGTGCCCGTGGGCCTGGGTGGCGCACCAGGCATCGGGTTGCTTGTCCCGCAACAACAACCCGAAGCGCGCCTACCTGCCGTTCGACCGTGACGCCTCCGGGTACGTCGCGGGCGAGGGCGGTGCGATCATGGTGCTGGAGACGCCGGAGTCGGCGGCAGGGCGTCCCGGCACCAGGATCTACGGCGAGATCGTCGGGTACGCCTCGACGTTCGACTCGCGGATGCCTTCGAGGGAGCCGGGGCTGAAGCGGGCGGCCGAGCTGGCGTTGCGCGACGCCGGCATGGACGCCTCGGAGATCGACGTGGTGTTCGCCGACGCGGCAGGCATTCCCGAGCTCGACAAGGCCGAGGCCGAGGCGATCAAGGGGATCTTCGGGCCGTACGGCGTGCCGGTGACGGCGCCGAAGACCATGACAGGCCGTTTGTTCGCCGGTGGTGGGTCCCTGGACGTGGCGTCGGCGATCCTCTCCATCTACTGGAGCGCGATCCCGCCGACCGTCAACGTCGAGAACCCCGTGCCGGAGTACGAGATCGACCTCGTCATGAACGAGGCACGGCACGGCAAGGTGAAGGCCGCTCTGGTGCTCGGGCGCGGCAAGGGCGGGTTCAACTCCGCCATGGTGGTTCGCGAGTACAGGTGATGTCACCCGTTGCTCAGGGGTCGCGAGATTTCCCTCGCGGCCCCTGAGCTTTTTCTGGAGGCTTCTTGTGGATGTAGCACTGATGTTTCCCGGGCAGGGGTCGCAGTACCCGCGGATGGCGGCGTCCCTGTACGGCACGGACGCCGTGTTCACCTCTGTGATCGACGAGGTGTTCGAGCTGTTCGGCGAGGTCGGCGCGGTCGCCTGCGAGGTCTGGCTGGCCGGCGCTGACATCGACCACGTGTCGCGCGCCCAGCCGTTGTTGTTCGCGGTCGACTACGCGTTGGGGCGCACCGTTTTGTCGTGGGGTGTCAAGCCCGTCGCGTTGATCGGGCACTCCGCCGGTGAGGTCGTCGCTGCCACGCTGGCCGGCGTTTTCGCTTTGGACGAGGCGGTTTCCCTGGTGCGGGACCGGGTGTTGTCGGCGGTGCCGATTCCGTCCGGCGGGATGCTGGCGGTGGCGGCCTCCGAGGCGGACCTGGTGCCGTATCTGGAAGGCGATGTCGCCATCGCCGCGGTGAACTCGGCTCGGCAGACGATGCTGGCCGGATCGGACGAGCCGCTGGCTCGTGTGCGTGCGCGGTTGGAGGCGGACGAGTACATCGTCGTGACGGTGCCCGCCTCGACGCCGTTCCACAGCCCGGCGATGCAGCCTGCCGTGGACGAAGCACTGGCTTCCTGGAGCGCTTCGCCTCGCGCGCCTCAGATGCCGGTGTACTCGGGTTACACGGGCAAGCTGATGACGTCCGAGGACGCTTTGTCGCCGCGGTTCTGGACGCGTCAGCTGACCGACGCCGTCTACTTCGGACCGGCGTTGAACGAACTGGTGGCGATGTACGACGTCCTGCTGGTGGAGGCGGGACCCGGCCAGACGCTGACGTCCTTCGCTCGCCGCACCAAGGCCGTGCGGTCCGGTGCCTCTCAGGTGTTGCCGTTGCTGGACGCCTCGGACTCCGTTGAGTCCGCCAAGGCTCGTCTGGTGTGAGACGTATAAAAGGGCCGCCCTCTCCCGGTTCGGGGAAGGGCGGCCCTTTGGCGGGCATCTAGTCGATGCCGCGGACGATGTGGTCTTCGTTCTCCGGCGGCGGTATTTCGTTGTTGTCCATACCTTTCACGGTAGGTACGGTGATTCAGCTCTCACTTGAGAGCTAGTCGTCGAGCAGCGCGACGGCCCTGGTCCAGCCCGCTCCGGCGCCCTTGATCTTGACCGGGAACGCGACGACGGTGAATCCGAAGTCCGGCAACGCCTCCAGGTTCGAGAGGCGTTCGATCTGGCAGTACTCGCGGTCGCGGCCGGCGAAGTGCGCTGGCCACAGCACGCTCTCGTCCTTGGTCGCGAGGTAGCGCTTGACGATGTCCGGGAACGGCGCGTCGAGACTGAACGCGTCGGTGGCGATCACCTTGACCCCCAGGTCCAGCAACAGGTTCGTGGCGGGGCCGTCGAGTCCGGTGTAGTCGGTGAAGTAGGTCTGCGTGCCCGCGTGCTCCGCGGCGCCGGTGTCGAGGATGACGATGTCCATCGGCTTCGGCGTGTAGCCGATGCGGGCGAACTCCTTCTCCAGCACCTCGGGGCCGATGGCGCCGGTGCCGTGGCCGCGGACGTCGAGCTTCACGCCGGGGTTGTGGAACCACTCCAGCGGCATCTCGTCGATGTGGCGCGGGATTCCGTTGCCGTACGTGGTCTTCGAGCCGTAGTGGGACGGCGCGTCGACGTGGGTGCCGGTGTGGGAGGTCAGGCTGATCCGGTCCAGCGTGAGGAACTCCGAGTCCCGCAGCACGGACACGTCGAACTCGATGCCCAGCCGCGCCTGGAGCTGCTCGGCCATGTGCTGGGCACCCTGGGCGGCCGTGAGCACCTCGTGCGTCACCGGGTCCGCTTCGTACGCGGATGCGTCAATGTGGGAAGACAGATCGATGATGCGCATGCTTCCGAGCTTGGCGGGCGTTCCTTGAGCACGTCTCAAGACGCGGTGTGCATGGTTTGTCCCACAAGCAAAGTGGTGCAGCCGACACCGTTTCCGACAGGGAGCCATCGATGATCACCTTCGTCAACCGCTTCATGCTCACCGGTGAGCCAGAGGAGTTCGAGAAGGCCTTCGACGAGACGGCGGCGTTCCTGCGGGAGCAGCCGGGTCTAATCAGGTACACGCTCTCGCGCCAGCTGGACGACCCGGCCTCGTACGTGAACATCGCGTTGTGGGAGAGCGCTGACGCTCTGCGCGCGGCGCTGGCGCACCCGGACTTCGGCAACCACGCCAAGGCGATGCGCGGCCTGGCCGAGTCGCAGGGCGCGATCTTCGCCCCGCGCCTGTCGTTCGAATCTCCCGGCTCGGCCTGATGAATCCGTTGCAGGGCCTGAAGGTCGTCGAGTTCGGCGGCATCGGGCCCGGTCCGCACGGCGCGATGCTGCTCGCGGACCTCGGCGCGGAGGTCGTGCGCGTCGAGCGTCCGTCCGGTGGCCTGTCCGTGGTGCCGGACGCCTCCCGCGACTTCCTGTTGCGCGGCAGGCGTTCGGTGTCCGCGGACCTGAAGTCCGCCAACGGCCGTGCCTCGGTCCTGTCGCTGATCTCCTCTGCCGACGTGGTGATCGAGGGCTTCCGGCCCGGCGTGCTGGAAAGGGTCGGCCTGGGTCCGTCCGACTGCCTTGCGGTCAATCCGGGTCTCATCTACGCGCGGATGACCGGCTGGGGCCAGGACGGTCCGCTGGCTCAGCGCGCCGGTCACGACATCAACTACCTGTCGTTGACCGGTGTTCTGCACGCGATCGGCAAGCCACCGCTGAACCTGGTCGGCGACTTCGGTGGCGGCTCGCTCTACCTGGTGCTGGGCGTGCTGGCGGCGTTGTGGGAACGGCAGCGCACCGGCCGCGGCCAGGTCGTCGACGCGGCGATCGTCGACGGTGTGGCGTCGCTGGCGCAGATGATCTGGTCGATGAAGTCGCAGTCGGTGTGGGAGGACTCGCCGGACTCGAACCTGCTGGACGGCGGGTGCCCGTTCTACTCGTTGTACGAATGCGCGGACGGCCGTTCCGTCGCGGTCGGCTCGTTGGAACCGCAGTTCTACGCCCTGCTCGTGTCCGGCCTGGGTCTGTCTGCTGACGATCTTCCCGCGCAGATGGACCGTGAGGCCTGGCCGTTGCTGCGTAAGACGTTCGCCGAGGCGTTCCTGACCCGGACCCGCGACGAGTGGTCGGAGGTGTTCGCGGCCACGGACGCCTGCGTGACCCCGGTGCTGTCTTTGGACGAGGCGGCTTCGCACCCGCATCTGGTGGCGCGCGGAGTGTTCACCTCCGACGGTGCGGCCGCACCGGCGCCACGTTTTTCCGCAGACTAGATTCAGCTTTCGTGGAACTGCGAATCTTCACAGAGCCCCAGCAGGGGGCGAGCTACGACGACCTGCTCCGGGTGGCCAGGACGGCGGAGGACGCCGGGTACGGCGCCTTCTTCCGCTCCGACCACTATCTCAAGATGGGCTCGGTCGACGGCCTGCCCGGCCCGACGGACCCGTGGATCACGTTCGCCGGCCTCGCCCGCGACACGACGACGATCCGGCTGGGCACGCTGATGACCGCGGCGACGTTCCGCTACCCCGGCCCGCTCGCCATCAGCGTCGCCCAGGTCGACCAGATGTCCGGTGGCCGCGTGGAGTTCGGCATCGGCGCGGGCTGGTACGACGCCGAGCACACGGCCTACGGCATCCCGTTCCCGTCGCTGGGTGCCCGGTTCGAGCGCTACGAGGAGCAGCTCGCGATCATCACCGGCCTGTGGGAGACCCCGGTCGGCGGCACCTTCTCCTTCGAGGGCAAGCACTACACGCTCACCGACTCGCCGGCGCTGCCCAAGCCCGCGCAGGAGCGCGTCCCGGTGCTGATCGGTGGCATGGGCGCTCGCCGGACCCCGGCGCTGGCCGCGAGCTACGCCACCGAGTTCAACCTGCCGTTCGTCGGCATCGACGCCGCGGTCGAGCAGTTCGCCCGCGTCGACGCCGCGTGCGCCGAGATGGACCGCGACCCTCAGGAGATCATCCGCTCGGTCGCCCTCATCGCGTGCGTCGGCCGCACCGACGCCGACGTCGCCCGCCGCGCCGCCGTGCTCGGCAGGGAGGTCGACGAGCTCAAGCAGAACGGCCTCTGCGGCACCCCGGCCGAGATCGTCGACCGCATCGGCACGTGGCGCGAGGCGACCGGTGTCCAGCGCGTCTACCTGCAGATGCTGGACCTGGCCGACCTCGACCACATCACCGAGATCGCCGCGGACGTGGCACCCCAACTGGGCTGATATACGGGGTATTGGATATCAGGCGAGTGCTTTGCGAACCGTCGCCGGCATCGGCATGACGTACTTCGCGAAGCGCCGCCGATATCCGATATATCGCAGCTGCAACGCGGGATCGTCGAGGTAGCGGGCCTCGAGCCCGTCCTGCCCGAGCACCAGCTTCAGCCCACGCCCGAGCATCGACGGCGCGTCGAGCTGAAAGCGGTCGCGCAACACATCGGCGGCCGCGTGATCCCCGAACTCGAGCGCGGCCCGCCGAACGGACTCGACCGGCACCATCAGGTACTGCTCGTCGGCGCGGACGCCGTCGCGACAGGCGATGCCCAACGCGCTGAGCGCCTTCTGGTGCGCCCCGCCGTCGAGCCCGAGGTAGTAGCGCTCCCAGTCGCCAGCCTGGATTTCACCGGACCACGTGCGCGCGGGCCCGGTCTGCGCCACTGCCACCGGCCCGTTCGCGAAAACACCCCCGGATGACGCAAGTGCCGTGACACCGGCAGCCGTGAACAACTGGCGTCGGGACAACCTCACGACGCACCCTCCTCCGGAATCCCCCCGAGGAAACCTACAGTTCCCCGCCGCAGGGCTACGGAATGCTAGCGAAGGTGATACCGGGCGCGACGGGGCCAGTGCGGGTCAAAGTGCGGTCCGTCAGGGGGAGCGTTCCCTCCAGTGCCGCGAGCACAGCGTCACGGGCCATCGGCAGCACCTCGGCCACGGTGACGTCGCGGTCCAGCTCATGCGAGAGCGACGCGACGCCCGCGTCCTTGATGCCACACGGGATGATGTCGCCGAACGCGTCGAGGCTGGCGTTGCAGTTGATCTCGAAGCCGTGCATCGTCACGCCGCGCTGCACGCGGATGCCGATGGCGGCGACCTTGCGCTCCGGACCTCGGTCGTCGGCGGGGATCCACACGCCGCTGCGGCCCTCGATCCGGCCGGTGTGCACGCCGAGCCGGTCGCACACGTCGATCAGGCCCTGCTCGATGCGGCGGACGTACTGCACCACGTCCATCGGCTCGGTCAGCCCGATGATCGGGTAGCCGACCAGCTGGCCGGGGCCGTGCCAGGTGATCTTGCCGCCGCGGTCGACGTCGAGGACCGGGGTGTCGCCGCCGCGGGGGCGTTCCTCGTCGAGCGTGCGCCTGCCGCAGGTGTAGACGGGCGGGTGCTCCAGCAGCAGCAGCGTGTCGGGGCCGGTGCGGTTCGCGCGCTCGTCCGCGATCTCCTTCTGGAGGTCCCAGGCCGCCATGTAGTCGATGAGCCCCAGCTCACGGACGACGACGGGGTCTGACGAGGTGCGGCACGAGTTCACGACCCGACGTTACCAACCCCAGAGCGAGTGCTGCCACGAGACCAACGCCCGTCACACCCAGCGCCGCGCCGATGACATCGGTGACCCAGTGCATCTCGAGCACGACCCTGGCGAACCCGCCCACGAGCACCGCGAGCACGGCCCACAACACGCTGCCCCAAGACATTCGATGCCGCAGGAGCACGACCATCGTGAACCCGACCGAGGCGACCGCCACCGTGTGCCCGCTGGGGTAGCTGGGCAGGTGGTACTCGATGGGCCGCACCCGGTCGAACAGCCACCGCACCAGCACGTCGCGCAGCACAGCCCGTGCAGCGCCAACGCCTTCCACAACAACAGATCGCGCCGCCGCCAGGCCAGTACGAACAGCACCGCCGCGAACGCCCACCCGAGCGTCGGCCCGAGCACCAGGCTCACCACGAACGCCGTCACCCGCAGCCACTCCGGCCGCGGCAACCCGTCGTGCACCCACACGTCGAGCCCGGTGACCTCCGGCATGCCGAGCAAGATCCAGGAGATCATCAGAACAGCGGCGGTGACACGCGTCATGCAACCGCCGTGCTCAGCGCGGCCGGCAGCGCCGGATGCATGAAGTGGAACCCGCGGCTCTCCAGAACCTTCGGCGTCAGCCCCGGTCCGCTCAGCAGCAGCTCCTGTGCCATCTCACCGCCGAGCAACGTCTTCAACGCGAACGCGGGCACGACCCACGGCGTCGGCCGGTGCAGCGCCGTGCCGACCGCCTTGGTGAACTCGGCGTTCGTCACCGGCGTCGGACCGGCGACGTTCACGGGCCCGCTGATGTCGTCGTGCTCGACGACGAACCGATAGGCCGACACGACGTCGTCCAGCGACACCCACGGGAAGAACTGCTCGCCGGTCCCGAGCTTCCCACCGAGGAAGAACTGGAACATCGGCTTCAACCGTCCGAACACGCCACCCGACGGCGAGATCACGACAGCGGTGCGCATGAGCACCACGCGCACGCCGCCCTCCTGCGCCACGGTCGTCGCCGCTTCCCAGTCCTGGGTCAGCCGCGACATGAACGTGTGCCCGCCCGGCGCGTCCTCGTCCGCGAGCCGCGAGCCGGTGTCGCCGTAGAAGTGGGCGCCCGACGAGTTCACCAGGGTCGGCACGCCGTGCTCGACGACCGCCGCCGACAACACCTCGGCCGGCACGACCCGGCTGTCGTGCAGCACCTGCTTGCGCGCGTCGTCCCACCGCTTGTCGCCGATGCCCGCACCGCACAGGTTGATGACGGCGTCGACGCCGTCGAACGTTCCCTCGTCGATGCGCCCGGCGTACGGATCCCACCCGCGCTCGTCGGGCGCGGCGGCTTTGCGGCGCACCAGCCGCAGCACCTCGTGGCCGGCGGCGCGCATGGACGCCACCAGGCTCGTTCCGATCAGGCCCGACGATCCCGCGATGACAACTCGCATAGATAGATCGTTCCCCACTGTGCCATCGCCTGCACAGCAATACATCGCATACCGGAGCCCGGATGTGCCGAAGGCCACCCCGGCAGAACCGGGGTGGCCTTCGACCAGTATCCGATATGTCAGCTACCGATACCCAATGTATTGGATATCAACGCTGGTCAGGGCCTCAAAGGCCGAGGTCGGCCTCGAACGCGCCCTCCTCGAGACGGTTCTTGACCGTCGTGAGGAAGCGGCCCGCGTCCGCACCGTCGACCAGGCGGTGGTCGTAGGTGAGCGCGAGGTACATCATCGAGCGGATCGCGATCGTGTCGTCGCCGTTCACGTCGGTGATGACGACCGGACGCTTCTTCACCACGCCGACGCCCAGGATGCCGACCTGCGGCTGCTGGATGATCGGGGTGTCGAAGAGCGCGCCGTTGCTGCCCAGGTTCGTCAGCGAGAACGTGCCACCGGTGAGCTCGTCCGGCGTGAGCTTGTTCGAACGGGCGCGCGCCGCCAGGTCACCGATCTTGTGGGCGATGCCCGACAGGTTCAGGTCACCTGCGTTGTGGATCACGGCGTTGAGCAGGCCGCGCTCCGTGTCGATCGCCAGACCGAGGTGCTCGGCACCGTGGTAGGTGACCTCCTTGCGCTCCTCGTCGATCGACGCGTTGAGCACCGGGTGGGCCTTGAGCGCCTCGATGGCGGCCTTGGCGAAGAACGGCAGGAACGTGAGCTTCGCGCCCTCACGTGCCTCGAACGCCTTCTTCGCCTGGTTGCGCAGCCGGGCGATCTTGGTCACGTCGACCTCGAACACCTGGGTGAGCTGGGCCGACATCTGCAGCGACTCACGCGTGCGCTGCGCGACGATCTGACGCAGACGCGGGAGCTTCTGCACGGTGCCGCGCTTGCCCGAGTTGTCGACCGCGGCCGGGGCGGCGGTGCGGGCGGCAGGGGCGGTGGCAGCCGGAGCAGCGGCGGGCGCG